>NZ_JBFANH010000020.1:0-175079 GCF_040674755.1 Nocardia sp. NPDC049737
ACGGAGCGAGTCTTACGAGCGACCCGTTCGCGGCCCGTCTCGCGTCCGAGCCGTCGAAGCGCATGCGACGAAGTCGCGAGTCTCGACGGCTCGGACGCGAGACACCAGGGGGCCGCGAACACGCAGCGCCGAAGGCGCTGCCATTAAACAGAGCCGCGCCGGAGGTAGGGCACTCCAACCCAGTAGCCTCTGGGCGTGTCTACTGGTCGCCCCAACGGCTCCACTCCCGCGGATGAGCGGCCGGTTTCGCTGCATACGGCGCTGCGCGAGAGTCCCGGCGTATTGCGGTTGGCGCTGATCCGCTTTACCGGTCAGTTCGGTGATGGCATGTTCCAGGCGGCGCTGTCCGGTGCCATTCTTTTCAACCCGGAACGGGAGACCGATCCGCTCGCCATCGCGGCCGCGTTCGCGGTGCTGCTGCTGCCGTATTCGCTGATCGGGCCGTATGCCGGTGCGCTGCTGGACCGGTGGGATCGGCGGGCGGTGCTGCTTGTCGCCAATGTGCTGCGGGCGGTGCTGATCGCTGCGGTGAGTGTCGGACTGCTTGCGGGCAGTAGTGCGACGCCGTTGTTGTTGCTCGCGCTCGCCGTGGTGGGAGTCAGTAGGTTCGTGCTCTCGGGCGTGTCCGCGGCGCTGCCGAGGGTGCTCGATCAGCACTGGCTGGTGCCCGCGAATTCGGTGCTGGCCACGGTGGCGTCCGGCTGTGCCGGTGTCGGCGCGGCCGCGGCGGTCGCGATCATCGGGTTGATCGGCGCGGGTGATTTCGCATCGGCGGTCGCGGTGGCGATCAGTGCGGTGTGGTCGGTCTGCGGTGCGGTATTCGCGGCCGGATTCGGGGCCGGGGCGCTGGGGCCGGAGCGTGGGACTGCGGCGCGCGGCAGTGCCGTGCGCGCGATCGCGACCGGTCTGCGCCACGGTGCGGGCGCGGTCTGGGGAGCTGTTCAGGTCACCACCGCGATGCTCGGCATCGGCACGCATCGGATCGTATTCGGCACCAATACGTTGATCATGGTGCTGGTGCTGCGGCAGGCGCCGGTCGACGGCGGCGGCGCGAATACCGGACTGACCCGGTTCGGACTCGCCATCGGCTGCACCGCGGCGGGCATGTTGGTGGCGGCGGTGGTCGCACCGGTATTGATTCCGCGGCTCGGCCGGTCGCGCACGGTGGTGCTCGGGCTGTTGACCGCGACCGTGGTGCAGTTGGCGCTGGTCACCCCGACCGCGATCGCCTCCACCGGAACCGCGGCGCATCGGGCGCATCAATTGCTGTTGGTGGCTGCCTTCCTACTCGGGCTCGCGGGGCAGACCATCAAACTGACCGGCGATGCGACCATGCAGATCGATATCGATGACACCAGGCGCGGTCAGGTTTTCGCCTTGCAGGACACCGTATTCAATATCGCGTTCGTACTGGCGATCGCGCTCACCGCATTGGTGATCCCGGAGGATGGGCGCTCGATCGCAGTTGTGCTCGTCGGCGCCGGTATCTATTGCGCGGGGATCGCGGCCATTGCCTTGAACAATCGGCGCTCGCCGGTCACTGGCTGAATGGCATTGTCGGGTAGCCGGATTCATCGACCGACCAGGGCCGGTGATCCCGCAGCG
Organism: Nocardia sp. NPDC049737; assembly: GCF_040674755.1. Taxonomy (NCBI): domain Bacteria; kingdom Bacillati; phylum Actinomycetota; class Actinomycetes; order Mycobacteriales; family Nocardiaceae; genus Nocardia; species Nocardia sp. NPDC049737. Next base: position 1,606 of record NZ_JBFANH010000020.1, read on the forward strand.
CTGCGACCTGTTCGATCGAGGCATGCGGATCCGGCCATTGCGAATCCTGCGGCGGCTCATCGTCATTCGCCAAGGCTGCACCGAATTCGTCGGCGGCGAGGTGATCCAGCTCCGGCTCGGTGCGCTCGATCCAGGCCAGATCTTCGCTGCCCGCATCGGTCGGACTCCCGGTGATCTGGTGATTCCAGGTGCCGTTGCCAATGGGGTCGGTGAAGAAATGGTCGGGTACACCGTCGTCGTCCAGATCCAGCCCGGCCACATCGGCGATGCCGGTGCCGTCCGAATCCCACAGCACGTCATCGACCAGGCCGTCGCCGTCGAAGTCGAGTGCCACCGCATCGCCCAGTCCCGACCCGGATAGATCCAGATCCGCCTGACTGGCCCAGACGTGGACCGTGCCGTCACCGGTCCCGAATACGTACTCGATCTCGCTCATATCTGATTGGACGCGACTGCGCCCCATCCGGTTCCCCCCTTCGCGCCATTCGGTCGGGTAAGTTGATCTCCCATCGACCCGAATCGACAGGGAGTCAACAAGGAATGGGATTTCGGCCGAGCGGTACGCGTGCGTCCGCGTCGGCGGCCAAGCATCCCTGTGCGCCCGTAATCCTCGGTGTAATGCTCGCCGGAGCGCTGACCGTACCGGCTCCAGTCGCGCAAGCCGCGCAGCATCCGTGGGCGCCACCGCCGGTGAACAGCTGTGGCGAGATCGGATTCGACCCGTTGAACCGGGCGCCGGACCCCAACGCACCGCCGCCTCCGCCGCTGCCCGAGCTGCCCCCGCAGATCGATATACCGGTGCCGATTCCCGAGATCACGCCGGTACCTGTCCCCGATCCGGCGCCGGACAACACCCGGATCGATCCGGAGCCACTGCCACCGGACCCATGTCGCAACCCGTGCCCGGATATTCGAGACACGCCGAAACCGCCAGATCCCGCCACTGAACCCAAACCGTCGGATCCCGCCACGGAGACAGAACCGGAAATCGCGCCCGACACCGGATCGAGTTCCGGATCCGGCTCGGGCTCGGGCTCGGGCTCCGGATCGAGTTCGGGTTCCGGCGCGCTCCGCCTGCCGCGCATAGCGTTCCGTCCGGAGATCGAACCCGTTCCGATCCCGGTGCCCGGCCCCGACGGAATCGAACCGCAACCCGCGCCGCCGCCGATCGTGCACCCGGCCGAACCCGGACCACTGACCGCCGCCATCGGCCCGCCGCTGCTGGAGTCGGTGGAGCTGGTCGGTCAGGTGACCGGGCACGGTTCGGCGAATCGCACCGATATGCGCTGGCAGGTCGACGGCACCGATCTCGGCATCATGTGGGAGACCAAACCGGGCGAGGTCGCCGTGGCCTTCGGCGATACCTTCGGCGACGGTTGGACCTTCGGTGGCGTCGGCGGGCCCGATTGGCGCAGCAATGTGCTCGGCTACAGCACCGACCACGACCTCGCCGACGGCCTCAGCATCGACACCATGGTGCAGGACAGCCGTTGTCACGCCACCGAACTGCTGTCCAGCCGCAAGATCAAGAACTGGGAGACGACCACCATCCCGACCTCCGGGTTCGCGATCGGACAGCGCCAGTTCATGAGCTACATGTCGGTGAACCACTGGAGCCGCATCCCCGGCCTGTGGTCGACCAACTACGGCGGGCTGGCGTACTCCGACGACAACGGCCGCACCTGGGTCAAGGATCAGCACGCCAGGTGGGACAACTTCTTCGGGCTCGGCCGGTTCCAGGTGACGGCCATGGTGCCGCAGGGCGACTACGTCTACATGTTCGGCACGCCCAACGGCCGCGTCGGGGTCATCGGCCTGGCCAGGGTGCGCAAGACCGAGGTGCTGAACAAATCGGCCTACCAGTACTGGGTGGGTGGGACCTGGGCGCCAGCGGTCGAAAACCAGGCCACGCCTCTGGTTGTCGGTATGGCAAGCGAGCTGTCGGTGCGCTTCGACAAGGGCAGCCGGCAGTGGCAGATGGTCTATCTGGATTCGGCGCGCGGTGCGATCGTGATGCGCACCGCGGCCAGCCCACAGGGCGCCTGGACCGATGGTGTCCAGCTGGTCTCTACCGACGACTATCCGAAGGCCTACGGCGGCTTCATCCATCCGTGGTCGACGAGCGAGGATCTGTACTTCACCATCTCGGCATGGGATAGCTACAACGTGTACCTCATGCACGCGAAACTCGATCCGCCGCACTGATCGCGCTCGGATCGACTCCGACGGTGATTGGGTATGGTGCGGATGTGATCGACCAGCGCATACCCATTTCGCACGGGCGGCTCCGGTGACGAGCGAGACACCGGGCTGGCAGTTCTGGATCGATCGGGGCGGCACCTTCACCGATGTGGTGGCTCGCCGTCCCGACGGCAAGCTCGTCACACACAAGCTGCTCTCGGAGAATCCGGCGCGCTATGCCGATTCCGCGGTGGCGGGCATTCGCGAAATCCTCGCCGACGCGGGGGGCTCCGCCGAGATCGATGCCGTCCGGATGGGCACAACGGTCGCGACCAACGCGCTGCTCGAGCGCAAGGGTGAACGGACCTTGCTGGTCATCACGCGTGGCTTCCGCGATGCACTGCGCATCGCCTATCAGAATCGTCCGCAGATTTTCGCGCGCGAGATCGTGCTGCCGGAGTTGTTGCACGAGCGCGTGATCGAGGTGGACGAGCGCGTAACGGCGGACGGCACCGTGCTGACACCACCGAACCTGGAGGCCCTCGCCGCCGAGCTGAAGCCGTTGTACGACAGTGGTATTCGTGCCGTCGCCGTCGTCTGCATGCATTCACATCTGTATCCCGAGCACGAACAGGCGATCGGCCGGCTGGCCCGGGATATCGGATTTCCGCAGGTCTCGCTGTCCAGCGAGGTGAGCGCACTGATGAAGCTGGTGCCGCGCGGGGACACCACGGTGGTGGACGCCTATCTCTCACCGGTGCTGCGTCGCTATGTCCAGCAGGTCGCCGACCAGCTCACCGGTGTGCGGCTGATGTTCATGCAGTCCAACGGCGGACTCACCGAGGCCGGACAGTTCCGCGGTAAGGATGCGATCCTGTCCGGCCCGGCGGGCGGCATCGTCGGCATGGTTCGGATGTCCGAACTCGCCGGATTCGATCGGGTCATCGGTTTCGATATGGGTGGAACCTCCACGGACGTATCGCATTTCGCGGGTGAGTACGAGCGGGTGTTCATCACGCAGATCGCCGGTGTCCGGTTACGCGCGCCGATGCTCGATATCCATACCGTCGCGGCCGGTGGCGGTTCGATCCTGCACTTCGACGGCAGCCGCTACCGCGTGGGACCAGACTCCGCGGGCGCGGCACCCGGACCGGCCTGCTATCGCGGTGGCGGACCGCTTACCGTCACCGATGCCAATGTGATGCTCGGTCGAATCCAATCCGCGCATTTTCCACGGGTTTTCGGGCCGGAGGGCAACGAACCGCTCGATGATGCGCTGGTGCGCAACCGATTCGCGGAACTGGCCGCCGAAATCGCGGAGAGCACCGGTGACGATCGCACACCGGAGCAGGTCGCCGAGGGCTATCTCGAAATCGCGGTCGCGAATATCGCGGCCGCCATCAAGCGGATCTCGGTGCAGAAGGGCCACGATGTGACCCGGTACGCGCTGACCACCTTCGGCGGTGCAGGTGGCCAACTCGCCTGTAAAGTGGCCGATTCCCTCGGCATTCGCACGGTTGTGGTGCCGCCGATGGCCGGTGTGCTCTCGGCTCTCGGCATCGGTCTCGCCGATACCACCGCCATGCGCGAGCGTTCGGTGGAGTTGCCGCTGCGCGACGAGTCGATGGAGCGTGTCGTCGAGATCGCCGATGATCTGGAGGCCATCACGCGCGCCGAACTACTCGGTGAGGACGTACCCGCGCACCGGGTGCGCATCGTGCGGCGCGCCCAGCTGCGCTACGACGGCACCGACACCACGCTCACCGTCGAACTCACCGAACCGACGCAGATGGCAACGGATTTCGTCGAACGCCATCGGAGCACCTATTCCTTCGTGCTGGACCGCCCGATCGTGATCGAGGCGCTTTCGGTCGAGGCGACCGGACTCACCGAACCACCCGATCTCGCCGACCTCGCCGGACCGCGCTCGGCCACCGGCGAGTCGGAGTCGGTGTGGCTGCATACCGGAGGCGCTCGACGCGAAGTATTCCTTTATCGGCGTGCCGAATTGATGCCGGGGCGGGCGGTGCGCGGACCCGCGATCATCACCGAGGCCAACTCCACCACGGTCGTCGACGACGGTTGGCAGGCCGTGGTGAACGACCTCGGCCATCTGATCATGGAACGGGTCGCCGCGGTGGCCGGACCGGAGGCGGACACCGAAGCGGATCCGGTGCTGCTGGAGGTCTTCAACAATCTGTTCATGTCCATCGCCGAGCAGATGGGCGCGCGGCTGGAGTCGACCGCGCAGTCGGTCAATATCAAAGAGCGCCTGGACTTCTCGTGCGCGCTCTTCGATCCTGACGGCAATCTCGTCGCCAATGCGCCGCATATCCCGGTGCATCTCGGATCGATGGGGACCAGTGTCAAGGAGGTTATCCGGCGCAGGCAGGCCGGGGGCATGCGTCCCGGCGACACCTATGCGGTCAACGATCCCTACCACGGCGGCACCCATCTGCCCGATGTCACGGTGATCACGCCGGTATTCGATACTGCAGGCACCGAGATCCTCTTCTATGTCGCATCACGCGGTCATCACGCCGAGATCGGCGGTATCGCGCCCGGTTCGATGCCGGCCAACAGTCGTCGCATCGAGGAGGAGGGCGTTATCTTCGACAACTGGCTGCTCGTCGAGGACGGCCGGTTCCGGGAGGATGAGACGCTGCGGTTGCTGACCGAAGCGCCGTATCCCTCCCGCAATCCGGCCACCAATATCGCCGATCTGCGGGCCCAGATCGCCGCCAATGCCAAGGGTGTCGAAGAAGTCCGGAAGATGATCGAGCACTTCGGACTCGATGTCGTCGAGGCGTATATGCGGCATGTGCAGGACAATGCGGAGGAATCGGTGCGGCGCGTCATCGATGCGCTCGACGACGGCGAATACGCCTATGCGACCGACCTGGGTGCGACCATTCGCGTTCGGATCACCGTGGATCGGGAAAACCGCAGCGCCACTATCGATTTCAGTGGTACCTCCGGGCAGCTCGACGGTAACTTCAACGCCCCCTATGCCGTTGTGAACGCGGCGGTCCTGTATGTCTTCCGCACGCTGGTCGCCGACGATATTCCGCTCAACGACGGCTGCCTGCGACCACTGCGGATCATCGTGCCGCCCGGTTCGATGCTCGCGCCCGAACCGGGCGCCGCGGTCGTCGCGGGCAATGTCGAGACCTCCCAGGCGATTACCGGCGCGCTGTACGCGGCGCTCGGGGTGCAGGCCGAGGGGTCGGGCACGATGAACAACATCACCTTCGGCAATGATCGCAGCCAGTACTACGAGACGATCGGATCCGGATCCGGTGCGGGCGACGGCTTCGACGGCGCGCCGGTGGTCCAGACCCATATGACCAACTCGCGGCTCACCGATCCGGAAGTGCTGGAGTGGCGGCTGCCGGTGCTGCTCGAGGAGTTCTCGGTACGGGCGGGTAGCGGGGGCTCCGGGCGATGGCGTGGCGGTGACGGAGCGGTGCGTCGACTGCGGTTCACCGAAGCGGTGACGGTCTCGACGCTGTCGAGTCACCGTCGGGTGCCGCCGTACGGCATGGCGGGCGGCGCGCCCGGCGCACTCGGCCGAAACCGGATCGAGCGTGCCGATGGCACGGTGCAGGACCTGAGCGGGGCGGATTCGGCGCACCTCGACCCCGGGGATGTGCTGGTCATCGAGACGCCCGGCGGCGGCGGGTACGGGAACTGATCACGGTCGGCGCGCCGCCCTGGCATGCTTTTCGAGAGTGAGGTAGCTCACATTCGACAGTGTCACGTCGGAAGGAGGTCAGCTGTCTGATGACCATGAACGACAACAAGAACGTATTGCTGGCCGGGGCGAGCGGAGTGCTGGGCGCCCACATCACCACCGCTCTCCGGCAGTCCGGCTACACGGTGATTTCGCTGTCCCGCGGCGCCGGGGCCGATGTCCAGGCCGATCTGATGAATCGCGACCAACTGCTGCGCGCGGTCGAGGGCCGCACCGTCGACACCGTGGTGCACGCGGCGACGGCACTGCGCAAGGCGCCCATGCGGCACAAGGATATGTACGCGACCAATGAGCTGCGGATCACCGGCACCGCCAACCTGCTGGAGGCCGCGCGCGCCGTCGGTGCCCGGCGGGTCATCGCCGAATCCGTGGTCCTCGGTTACGGCTACGGCGATTTCGGCGATCACGTGCTCACCGAGGACGACCCCTTCGCATCGACCGGCGACAAAGCAGTGGAACCCCACCTCGAAGGCATGCGGGTCAAGGAAGAGCTGATGCTGAATGCCGATGGGATCGAAGGGATCTCATTGCGCTACGGCATGTTCTACGGCGCGGGCGGCACAGAGGCCATTATCGAGATGCTGCGCAAGCGACAGCTGCCGACGGTGAACGATCACGGACGGGTGCTGCCGTGGGTCGATCTGGCCGATGCGGGTGCGGCGGTGGCGCTGGCCGTCGAAGGCGGAAAGCCCGGTGCCGCATACAACATCGTGGACGACACCCCGCTCGGCTTTGGTGCATACGTCAAGCTGGTGGCCGAAACCTTCGGCACACCAAAGCCATTGACCGTACCGGCCTGGATGATGCGGCCCATGTCGTACGCCTACCGCATGACGCAGGCCAGTATGCGAGTGTCCAACGCCAAGGCGAAGACGGAGCTCGGTTGGACACCGCGCTATCCGTCCTGCGCCGATGGCATGCGCGCTTTGGCCGCCGCGCAGCACGGCTAGCCGATCAGCGCGTAGAGCCGCGAGCCGCCGAGGCGCGTCATTCTGTGGATACGCACAATTGCCCGCATCGTCACAGCCGCGAACGTGGTCGGGTGCGCCGACGCCAAGTACGCTCGGAGCAATCATGGCCACGTACTTCGATCCGACGTCATGGTCACCGATGCGGGCCGTCGACATGGGTAAACGCCTCTTCGATCAATCACTGCTCGAACAATGGCTCGCCTACACCACTGCCTGGGTGGATCCATTGGCCGATTTCGGCGCAGGCACTGTGACCGCACTCATGCCGGACGTACTGATGACGGTGCTCAGCGAGGGCATTCTGAGCCGTTTCGGCGGCCAGGAGGTCAGCGCCACCCTGCTCGGCCACGATCTGCACGCGACCCTGCAGGTGCTCAAGGTGCGCCGACGCGGCGCGCATTTCCAGACCAAGACAGTGCTGTCGCGGCTGCGCTGGGACGATCACCCGATCGAACAGGTCACCGTGATCGCGCACGGCGTTCGGCTGGTGCCCGGCGTGCCGACGAAGGCGCGGGTGCAGCAGCTGGATCTGAACGGGACCGTCACCACCGCGGCGCTGGTGGGCTGGCTCGATACCCAGCAGCTCGATTGGAAACTCGACATCGACGCGAGCGGATTGATCCGGGCGAAGCATCGAAGGCGCCCGATCAGTGCGCTGGTGGAGGCGCAAGTGCGCGACAACTTGCTGACCGTCGATATCCACCGGGCGAACTGGTTGGGCATCCGAGTCCCGCGAAAGCTGGTAACCGCGCCGGCGATCCCGCTGGATCGGCTACCGAATGACGCGCGCATCGTGCACGCCACCCGCGAGGGCGATCTGGTCCGGTTCCGCGTCGAGCTGCCGGGGATCATCGGATCATTCGATCTGGCACAGATCCGCTCGGCCATCGTGGCGGGCACCACGCTGATCATCTTCTGACCGAGGTGGCGATTGCGTTCAGACCTGGGCTTTCCACCATTCCAGCAGCGCGGCCTCGGCCTCATCCCTGGTGAGCGGTCCGCGATCCAGGCGCAATTCCTTCAGGTATCGCCACGCGTTGCCGACCTCGGGACCGGCGGGAATGCCGAGCAGTTCCATGATCGCGTTGCCGTCCAGGTCCGGACGCACCCGATCCAGATCCTCCTGCTCCTGCAGTCTGGCGATCCGCGTCTCCAGCTCGTCATAGGTGGCGCGCAGTGCGGCGGCGCGACGCTTATTGCGGGTGGTGCAGTCGGCGCGGACCAGTTTGTGCAGCCGAGGTAACAGGTCAGCGGCATCGGTGACGTAGCGGCGCACCGCCGAATCGGTCCACTGTCCCTTGCCGTAGCCGTGGAAACGCAAGTGCAGGAAGACCAGTCGCGCCACGTCCTCGGTGAACTGCTTGGAGTACTTGAGCGCGCGCAATCGCTTGCGCACCATTTTCGCGCCGACCACCTCGTGGTGATGGAAGCTGACCCCGCCGCCCGGTTCATTGCGCTTGGTATCGGGCTTGCCGATATCGTGCAGCAGCGCGGCCCAGCGCAGCACCAGATCCGGATCGCCCTCCTCCAAGTCGATGGCCTGCTGCAACACGGTCAGCGAATGCCAGTAGACATCCTTGTGCTGGTGGTGCTCGTCGATCTCCAGCTTCATGGCGGGCACCTCGGGCAGCACCAACTGGGCCAGGCCGGTCTCGCACATGATGTTGATGCCGTCGATCGGATGCGCGGAGGCGATGAGCTTATCCAGTTCGGTGCGCACCCGCTCGGCGGTGATCCGCTCGAGCTCACCCGCCATGGCGGCGATCGCGGCCCGCACCCGCGGCTCTAGTTCGAAACCGAGCTGCGCGACGAACCGCGCGGCCCGCAGCATCCGCAGCGGATCGTCGTGGAACGAATCCTCCGGCGCCGCAGGCGTATCCAGCATTCCGGCGAGCAGCGCGTCCATCCCGCCGAGTGGATCGACGAATTCCAGCGACCCATCGGCGCCGATCTTCACCGCCATCGCATTGACCGTGAAATCGCGCCGCACCAGATCACCCTCGAGCGAATCACCGAAAGTGACCTCGGGATTGCGCGACACCCGGTCATAGGTGTCGCTGCGGAAGGTGGTGATCTCCAACTGCTGATCGGCCTTCGACGCACTCACCGTGCCGAATGCCAACCCGCCGGTATCCCACAGATGATCGGCCCACCCGCGCAACAACTCCTGCACCTGCTCGGGCCTGGCATCGGTGGTGAAATCCAGATCCGTCCCCAAACGCCCGAGCACCGCATCGCGCACACTGCCCCCGACCAGGTACAGCTCATACCCGCGCGCGGCGAACAACTCGCCCAGCGGCGTCAACACCTCGGACAACCGTCCCAGCGTGACCGCGGCCGCGGCCAGCAATCGGGTACGTCGATCCAACGCTGCATCCTCGGACTTGGGCGAAACCACGAAGCAGCAGCTTACCGAGCCCGCACAACCGATATTCCAGCGCAACCCACGCAGCGCGCAGATATATAAGGCCAGACGCATCCGGCGCGGGTGGAGGTACCGAGTCGTCGAACATCCAGCACCTCCTCGGACACGAACACTCAGGTCGCGACCTCGGCACCCACACAACTCCAACGGAGCGAGTCCGACGAGCGAGGAGTTGGCGGCCCGTCTCGCGATCGAGTGGCCGAAGCGCGGGTGCTGCAGGCGCGAGTCTCGGCCGCTGAGGCTGTGTACATCCGGCGCCGAACGATCCGCACTTCGGTGACCACCACGGGACCGAGGAGTTGGCGGCGCCGGAGGCGCGGCAATTCAGCACAGTAGGATTGCGTGGTGTCTCCGGCCGATCGCGCGAACAGTCGACGCCGCCAGCCCCGGCGCCGCGGTTCGGCCGCCAATGCGGCGAAACCTCGCATGCGCACGGTACGGGAAACCTCGGCGGGTGGACTCGTGGTCGACGGGTTGGACGGGCCGAGCGATAAACGCAGTGCGGCGTTGATCGGGCGGACCGATCGGCGTGGCAGACTGCTGTGGTCGCTGCCCAAGGGACATATCGAAGAGGGGGAGACGCCCGAGCAGACCGCGATCCGGGAAGTCGCCGAGGAGACCGGAATAAATGGGATAGTGGTCGCCGAACTCGGCAGCATCGATTACTGGTTCGTTACCGAGGGTCGCCGGGTACACAAGACCGTGCATCATTATCTGCTGCGCTCCATCGGTGGTGAGCTCTCCGATGCTGACGTCGAGGTCACCCAGGTGGCGTGGGTTCCGTTGAGCGAATTGGATTCTCGGCTCGCCTATGCCGATGAGCGGCGCCTCGCCGAAGTGGCGAATCGGATGATCGACCGGATGGAGACCGGCAAGAGATGACCCAGACTTTCCGGCATCGCGCAGCGATTCCGTGGGGGGTGGTGGTCGGGCGACGGGTGGGCCTGTTCCGGATCATCGCTGCGGTCCTGACCATTCTCGGCTCGGCACCGGCGGTTCCGGTATTGCTCGCCCAGCCCGCCGCCGCCCAGCCGACGACGCCGAATAGTTCGTCGTCGCCGAAATTCCTGAAGCTGACCCTGGATTCGGTGAATCCGGCCGCGGTGACCACCACCAGCGATCCGACGTTGACGGTCGCGGGGACCGTCACCAATATCGGTGATCGGGTGGTGCAGGACATCAGCGTCCGCATCCAGCGGGCCGCCGCGGTGTCGACACCCAGTGCGCTGCGCTCGACGCTGCGCCTGGATCAGGTCAACTACGACGTGACCGGTCCGTTCGAAGATATCGCCGATCGCTTGAGTCCCGGCCAGCGCAAACAGTTCACGATCAGCATCGCGTTGCGCTCCAACGGCGGTGCGCCCGCGCTGGATATCAGCAAGCCCGGCGTTTATCCGCTGCTGCTGAATGTCAATGGTGAACCGGCCTACGGCACCCAGGCCCGCCTCGACGACGCGCGTTTCCTGCTGCCGGTGCTCGGCGTGCCGCCCGCGGTCGATATCAACTCGCCGGTGCCCGCCACGCCCGATACCCCGGTGGCGACGACACTGCTGTGGCCGCTGGCCGACCGCCCGCGGCTGGTCGCCGGTGTCACCGGCCCACTCAACGGAAAGGCCGAGCTCACCGATGACGAACTGGCCGCATCGCTGGGCAAGGGCGGACGGCTGGATCAATTGCTCGGTGCCTTGGAATCGGTGCTCGGCACCAATCCGGCCAGTCGCGATCGCACGCTGAACTCGGCGGTCTGCGTCGCGATCGATCCCGATCTGCTGATCACCGCGCAGGTGATGACCAAGGGGTATCGCGTACTGGCCAGCCCGTCCGATCCGGACGGTGCGACCAGGGCGGGCACCGGCGCCGACCAGGCCCAGACCTGGCTGGACCGATTGCGCGCGGTCGCCGCATCGACCTGTACGGTCGCGCTGCCCTTCGCGCAGGTCGATCTCACCGCACTGGCCGCGGTCGACGATCCCGAACTGTCCACCCGGGCGCTGAACGATCCCGCCGATATCGTCGATTCGATCCTGGCCACCAAATCGGTGCGCGGGGTGAGCGTGCCGGATTCCGGCAGTATCGATGAGAGCGCGGGAATGTTGTTGCGCGGCCACGGTTTCGGAACCGCCGTAGTGGCCGATAACGCCGCCGTCCCGCTCGGCACCGCCGGTGCCTCGACGGATTCGGAGCCGATCACCACCGGACGCGGCGGCAACGGTAATCAGAGCACCGCCAACCAGACCACCGCGACTCAGCCGCTGCCGGAGACGAGCACGCCGGATGTGGTCCGGCTCGCCGAGATCGCCCCGGTTTCCGTCACGCCGGAGCCCACGCCGGAACCGCAGACCAGCGCGACACCGACCACATCCGCGCCCACGACCAGCGCCGCCCCTTCCAGCACCCAGACCCCGCCCGCCAATCCACCCGCCGATCCGGCATTGCATGCGGCGAGCTTCGATATCTGGTCCGCGACGGCCCTCGCCGCCGTCGGCTCCAACCCACCGACGCCGTCGTTCACTCCGGCACGCGTCCGCTACGACGTCACCAACGACTCCCGAATGGCCCGCCTGCAGGACGCACTCGGCGCCATCACCTGGTCCGCGCTGAACCCGGAACCGAACCGCCCGCGCTCCTTGCTGCTGGTGCCGCCGCAGCAGTGGAGCGCGAACCGGGAAGAGGCCACCGCGATCCTGAAGCAGGTCGACCTGCTGCTGCGCAATAACCTGGCGACCCCGCGCACGCTCGCCGAGCTGGTCGCCGAATCGCCCGACGCACAGCCGCACGAACCCGACTATCTGCCGCAGGCCGCCCATGACGCAGTACCGGAGCGCTTCGTGTTCCCGGTCCGCGACCAGGGCCGTCGGATCACCGATCTCATGCGCTCGCTCGTCGAGGTGCCCGAGAACGAGCCGACGCCCAACCAATATCTGACCCCGCTGCGCGACGATCTGCTGCGCGTAATGACCCTCTCGGACCGGCGCTCCGGCGATTCCGCACAGCCGGACACCTATGCCCAGCGCCGACTCGACCAGACGACACGCACGCTGGGCCGGCTCTACGGTTCGGTCACTGTGCTGCCGCCCGGCGGGGTGTACACCTTGGCCTCCGAACAGAGCCCATTGCTATTGGTCGCACGCAACGATCTGCCGGTCGCCATTCGGGTCCGGTTCCGGATCGAGGCGCCGACGGAGACGAAAATCACCGATCCGGGTGAGGAGACGCTGCCCCCCACCGGAAGCCGATCGTTCCAGATCCCCACCGAGGTCACCGATAGCCGTAACCTGGTCATTCCGATCTCCCTTACCACGTCCGACGGCGTCGCACTCGGCAATCCCACCTCGGTCTCGGTGCGTTCGAACGCTTACGGTCAGACCTTGGCAATAATTACGGCGTGTGCCGGAATACTGCTGTTCTTGTTGGCCGGGCGCCGGTTGTGGCGTCGGTTCCGCGGACAGCCGGATCCGGCCGACGAGGGTTTCGATCCGGGCACTCGACGCCGGGTGAATAGGTACCGACGGGCGCGCATGCGTGTACAGCGGGAGCAGCAGGAGGCGGGATGAGGACGAGGACACCTCGCTCATGCTCGGCTGTCGTCGCTGTGCTCATTCGACCGACCGGTAGGCAGTCGGTTGCCGCCGATCGGTGCCGACCCCGCACCGCGCATGGCATCGTGGAGGACAATCGCGTAACACCCTGGGCGTCATTCGGCCCGGCGGCGGGGGATGGCATGGCGCAGGAGGCACGATGAGCGACGATGATCTATCCGCTCATCGGCAACCACCTGTTGATCGCCCCGACGGACCCCCGGCCCGCCGGGCGCCCTCGGCACCCTGGGAACGGCCCCTGGCGCAGCCACCGGCGGAACCGGAGGACGCGCAGATGACTCCCGATGAACATTTCGGCGATTCGCCGCGCGTACCCCAGGTGAGTCGTCCCGGTCAGCCGCAGCGACCGGTGCCGCCACCCCGCCCGGCACCGCGCGTCCCGCAGCCACCCACCGGACCGATGGCACCGCCGTCCGGCGCATTGCCCAGGCAACCTCGGCCGCAGCAGCGGCCGGTACCCCGTACACCGCAATATCCGGAACCGCAGCAGTATCCCGAACCCCGCCCGCATCCGAGTCAGCAGCCGCATCCGGGTCAGCGGCAATACCCGGCGCCGCCGCAACAGCCCGGCCCGGCCCGGCCACGTCCGATGCCGCAAGGTCAACCGATGCCGCCCGGACAGCCAGTACCTGGACCACCGGGCGCACCGCGGATGCCGCCTCAGCGTTTCGCGCCGCCGCCGAACTATCAGGCGCCGCGACCGAGCTATCAGACACCGCCGCCACAGCCCCCGGTCATGCGGCAGACCCCGGTCGAACGACAGCCCCTGGTCGAACGACAGCGACCGGTAGAGCATCAGCCGCCGGTCGAACGGCGGCAACCGGTTGAACAACAGCATCGTCCCGCACCTCGGGAAGCTGCGAGGCCGCGCACCCAGGAATGGCCCGCCGCACCCGCATCGGGGCCGGTCGCCACCGAAGCCAAACAGAACGCGAGTTCGCGCCTGCTGCGCGACTCCGGATCCATCGCGCTCGCCACCCTGATCAGTCGCGTCACCGGCTTCGGCAAACAGCTGCTGCTGCTGACCGCGCTCGGGCCGGCCGTCGCGAGTGCCTACACCTCGGCCAATCTCATCCCCAATATGATCACCGAGCTCGTCCTCGGCGCGGTCTTGACCGCGATGGTGGTGCCGACGCTGGTGCGCGCCGAACAAGAGGACGACGACGGCGGCGTCGCGTTCGTCCGCAGGCTGGTGACCGCCGCCTTCGCGGTGCTCGCCGCGGCCACCCTCTTCGCCGCGGCGGCCACGCCGCTGCTTGCGACCAGAGTCTTCGTCTCCTCGGACGGCAAGGTCAACACCGAACTGACCACGGCGCTGACCTATCTGTTGGTGCCCGCCATCCTGTTCTACGGCATGTCGGCGCTGTTCACGGCGATCCTCAATACCCGCCAGAACTTCAAACCCGGGGCCTGGGCGCCGGTGCTGAACAACCTCGTCGTGCTGGTCGTGCTCGGTCTCTATGCCCTCACTCCGGGCGAGATCACGCTGGATCCGGTCCGGATGAGCGATCCGAAACTGCTGGTCCTCGGCGGTGGCATCACCCTCGGTGTGGCCACCCAGGCGCTGAGCCTGCTGCCCGCGATCAAGCGCAATCAGATCGATCTGCGTCCGCTGTGGGGTGTCGACGCGCGGCTCAAGCAGTTCGGCAAGATGGGTTCGGCCATCATCCTGTACGTGGTGATCAGCCAGATCGGTCTGATCGTCTCGAACCACATCGCCTCGGCGGCCGATGAGGCGGGCCCGGCGATCTATACCAATGCTTGGCTGCTGCTCCAACTGCCTTACGGCGTGCTCGGTGTCACGCTGCTCACCGCGATCATGCCGCGGCTGAGCCGCAATGCCGCCGCCGATGACACCCCCGCCGTCGTCGACGATCTGTCCGTCGCGACCCGCTTGACGATGATCGCCCTCGTTCCGGTGGTCACCTTCTTGACGCTGGCCGGACCGCAGGTCGGTGAGGCCCTGTTCGGTTACGCACGGTTCTCCGGCGACGCCGCACGCCTCGGTGAGGCCGTGAGCTGGTCGGCCTTCGCACTGATTCCGTATTCCTTGGTGCTGATCCATCTGCGCGTCTTCTACGCCAGGGAGCAGGCTTGGACGCCGACATGGATCATCCTCGGCATCACCACGATCAAGATCCTGTTCTCGGCGCTGGCACCGGTGTTGGCGAGCAGCAGCGATCAGGTCGTGATCATCCTCGGTGTCGCGACCGGACTCGGCTTCCTGGCCGGTGCCGTGATCGGCGGCTATCTGCTGCACCAGAGCCTCGGCGATCTACGCATGGTCAATGTCGGACGCACGGTGAGCCGCGTCCTGCTGTCCTCGATCGCGGGCGGCGCGGTCATGCTCATCGTGGACAAGGTGCTCGGACTCGACCGCCTCTCCGGCGGACCCGGCTCGCTGATCCGGGTCATCGTCTCGGCCATCGTGATGTTCGCGGTCGCCTTCGGGCTGATGCGCCTGGCCGGTATTCCGGAGATCGTCGCGATCACCGTCGCGATCTCCCGGCGTCTCGGCTTCACCCCGCCCGCCCCGGATCTCGATCTCGAGGGCCCGGTCGAGGACGAGTACGCGACACAGGTATTCCGGCGGCCCGAGCCGTATGTGGCATACCCTGGTTTCGACCCGTACATGGATGCCCAGACCATGGTGCTACCCGTGATCCGAGCTCATACCGTTGACAGCACCGGTATGGGTGAGTTCCCGTACCCTGTTCGGCAGAGAAGCACAAGTGGCGAGTTCGCCGGAACTTCGACATATCAGGGCGAAGGAGGAACGAGGGTGAGCGACGACGCGGCGCTGGGCGGCGTCCCAGCCGCCGAATCTGCTGCGACCAAGGCAGGCGGGCTCTCCACAGATGTTCCGCCCGCCGGGGAGGCCTCCGATCCCGCATACGCGAATCAGAGTGCCGATAACGGTCCGCCGGAGCACGATTCGGCGTCCGGACCCGGCGAGCAACCGCGGGAGGCCCCGCAGCGCGATCCGATGTACGACACCGGGATGATCCCGATCCCGCCGCAACTACCGCCGATGGACGACACCGGCCGAAGAACGCAGCGCGGACCCAAGCTGATTCCGGGCGCTTCCGTAGCGGGCGGCCGCTACCGGCTGCTCGCGAGTCACGGCGGATCCCGCGGACTCAAGTTCTGGCAGGCGCTCGATATCAAGCTCGACCGCGAGGTCGCGCTCACCTTCGTCGACGCCGATCAAAAGGCCACCGACAACTCCGGTCACGACGGTCCGCAGGCCATACTGTCGCGCACGCTGCGGTTGGGCCGGATCAACTCGCCGGGCCTGGCTCGCGTACTGGACGTGGTGCGTGGCAGTTCCGGCGGCATCGTGGTGGCCGAATGGACGCCGGGCCGATCGCTGCGCGAAATGGCCGAGACGGTGCCGTCTCCCATCGGTGCCGCCCGTGCCATCCGGGCACTGGCCTCGGCCGCCGAGTTGGCGCATCGCGGCGGTGGTTCGCTGTCCATCGACCATCCGGACCGGGTCCGGATCAGCGCCACCGGTGACGCGGTACTCGCTTTCCCCGGCACGTTGTCCGATTCCGACGCGCAATCGGATGTGCGCGGCCTCGGCGCCATGCTCTACGCGCTGATCACCGCGCGATGGCCGATCCGCGCCGGTGGTATGACCGGTACCGCCGCGACGGTCGGCGGGTTGCGGCTGGCCGATTTCGGTTCCGACGGCACCCCCGTCGAGCCACGGCAGATCCGGCCCGAGGTGCCGTTCGAGATTTCGGCGGTCGCGGTCCGTTCGCTGGAATCGAATAAGGGTGTGCGCACCGCGGCGACCGTGCAGCATGTGCTCGAACAGGCCTCGGTGGTCGACCAGAAGACCGATTTCATTCCGGTGCTGCGCCTCGGGCAGCGTCCGCCGAGCGGCGCCGAGGAATCGCTCGCCGATCCGGAATTGCTTGCGGCCGAACGGGAACGCTCGCAGCGGATGATGTGGATCATGGTCGGGCTCGGCATCCTGGCCGCGCTGGTGGTCGGCATCATCATCTGGTGGATGGTCAGTGTCTTCGCACCGACTGCCTCGGACGCGCCGCTCAACGAGCAGCGCAATATCGGCCTCACCACGAACAGTTCACCCGCGCCCGCGCCGACCTCCGGTGGTACGACGGGGACGGCCGCGGGCGGGGTACCGGTTCCGGTGACGAGTGTGTCGGTCTTCTCCCCGGAGGGCACGCCCGACAATGTCGGCGGTACCGGTGCGGTGCTCGATCACGATCCGGGCACCGTCTGGCGCACCGATCAGTACTTTCAGCAGTTCCCGGCGCTCAAGAAGGGCGTCGGGCTGCTGGCCACCCTGCCGAGTCCGGCAAAGCTGACCAGCGTCTCGATCGAGTCGCCCAGTGCGGGCACCTCGGTCGAGATCCGCACCTCGCCGACGGCCTCGCCGACGCTGGACCAGACCCAGCTGATCGGTTCGGCACGACTAGAGAACGGCATCACCGAAATCCCGGTCCGCGGCGATCAGGCCGCCCGCTATGTGCTCGTATGGATCACCGGACTCGGCAACTCCGGTGGCCAGTTCCAGACCTCGATCGCCGATCTCCGCTTCGACGCCGCTGCTTGACCGCCTCCCCGAATACTCAGGCCATACCAGTAAGTTCCGCTAGGGCCGCCTTCAGGTCCTGCGTCGAGTGCCCATCGACTTTTGGGCGTACCCGACGAGTTACCCATGTCTCGCGAAACCAGTTGTCGCGTCTCGCATCCCGCCCGCAGGTGTCGATTTCCCCGGGCATACCGCACAATTCAGCCCGCACTGGTCTGGTTGCTGCCAATTCTTTACTAACGATATGATCTAGCCGCGCTCTCACAGCAGGGGGAGCTCCCCGGGTTCTGGTTGTTCGATCCTGGATGCTGCGAAATTTCGATGGCGGTCGCCCGTGTCCGTCATCGCCGTGAGAGCTGTCCAAGGGGTTGGTTTTGCCGTCCGAACTGAACGAGGATTCCCCCGGAGGGAAGTCGCGGCCTGTTGCGTTCCGCGAGCGTTCGTTCGTTCCCGACGAGCTCACCGACGTCGAATTGCTGCAAGCCCATGTGCGCGGTCAGCGGCATGCCTTCGCCGAACTGCTGCGCCGCCATAACGACCACCTCTGGCAGACCGCCCTGCGCACCTCCTACACCCGCGAGGACGCCGCCGATTCGCTGCAGGACGCCCTGCTCTCGGCACACCGCACCGCCGCCAAATTCCGCGCGGAGGCCGAGGTGCGCAGCTGGTTGCACGCCATCGTGGTGAATGCCTGCCTGGACCGGATCCGGCGCAATAAGACTCGCCGCGCGGTATCGCTGTCGCCGGAGACCATGCCGGAACCGAAGGACACCCGCGACGATATCGCCGAACTGGAAATGTCACTCGTCGTCGACCGCGCCCTGTTCACGCTGCCGGAGGAGCAGCGGGCGGCGCTTGTCGCGGTGGAACTCGAGGGGCGTAGTGTCGCCGAGACGGCGGCGCTGCTCGGCGTTCCGGAGGGCACCATCAAGAGCCGATGCGCGCGGGGCCGGCAGCGGCTCCAAGAACGTTTGGAATTTCTGCGTGATCCGCGGAACCGGAAGTAGCTGAGATGCGTCATTAATAGTGACGGACTACCAGACGATGTACAGGCAGTGCCCGCGCCGTGCGGGCGGGCATCTATTCGAGAACCCGGAGGTGCGATGGCGAGCCGACCCGTTCCGCAGCCTCCGTTCTCACCCGAACTGCTCGCCGATCTACACGCCGACAATGTGGCGCCGGAGCTCAGTGAGCAACTGTGGCCGGTGGTCCGCAATGATCCGGACGCGCTTCGGTTCCTGAACTCGCTCGACGATGTCAGTGCCGAATTGCGCGCGCTCGGCCGGGACGAGCGCGTCATCCACGCCATGCCCGCCGATATCGCAGCCCGGCTGGAGGATTTCGTCGAAGGCCTCGATGCGGCGCAGGGGCCCATCGAGCAGGTCGCAACCGTCCATCGGCTGCCATCGGCCGCCACACGGCCGGAACCATCAGCTGCGGTGTGGCCCGAATCCGCCGATTACGCAAAGGATTCCGAGTACAAGGCGCCCATCCCGCTGACGCAACGCCGCACCCGCAACCTCCGCTGGCTCGCCGCCGCGGCCGCCGTAATCGCTGTCGTGGCCTGCGTCGCGGTCGTAATGGACGCGCTACGCGGGCACGAGGTGACGCCTAGCGCCCAACCGACCATCAGCAATGTCCAACTCGGTGATGAACTCGACGCCACCGTCGCACTCAGTGTCCTCGGTCGCAATGACGTCACCGGCGCACTCGGCACCCCGGCGGCCCTGAATCGATGCGTCCACGCCAACGGCCTGGATCGCACCGTGCTCGGTTCGACCAACACCACCTTCCAGGACAAGGATGCCGTGCTGATCCTGCTCACCGGCCCCCGTCCACACAAGATCACCGCGTTGGTCGTCGGAATCGGTTGCGGCGCCGACGATCCGCAGCAGTTGGCCCGCACCGATATCGGTTAGCGAGTGGGCGAGGTCACGTCGTGCGGTTGTCCCACATCACGTCGGGAACAACACCGTTTACCCTGTTGTTGACCGACACGTCTAATGAATCTCCCTCGGAAGGGTCACATGAGCAACGCAGTTCGCGACTTGATCATCGTCGGCTCCGGACCCGCCGGCTACACCGCCGCCGTCTACGCAGCCCGCGCCGAACTCCAGCCCCTGCTGTTCGAGGGCACCCAGTTCGGTGGCGCACTGATGACCACCACCGAGGTCGAAAACTTCCCCGGCTTCCGCGCGGGCATCATGGGCCCGGATCTGATGGAGGAGATGCGCGAACAGGCCAAGCGGTTCGGTGCCGATATCCGGACCGAGGATGTGGACGCCATTGACCTGAGCGGTCCGATCAAGACGGTCACCGTCGGCGATGAGACCCACCAGGCCTACGCCGTAATCCTCGCCATGGGCTCGGCCGCGCGCTACCTGAACGTCCCGGGTGAGCAGAAGCTGCTCGGCCGCGGTGTCAGCGCCTGCGCCACCTGCGACGGCTTCTTCTTCAAGGGCCAGGACATCGTCGTGGTCGGCGGGGGTGACTCCGCGATGGAGGAGGCGACCTTCCTCACCAAGTTCGCCAGCAGCGTCACAATCGTGCACCGCCGCGAGGAATTCCGCGCCTCGCGCATCATGCTGGAGCGCGCCAAGGCCAACGAGAAGATCAAGTTCGTACTCAATGCCGAGGTCGCCGCTGTCAACGGCGATACCAGCGTGGCCAGTCTGACCTTGCGCGATACCCGCACCGGCGAGACCTCCGAGCTGGCCGCGACCGGCCTGTTCGTGGCGATCGGCCACGACCCGCGCAGCGAGCTGGTCAAGGATCAGGTGGAGTTGGACGACGAGGGCTACGTGCAGGTGCTGCACCCCTCGACCGCGACCAAGGTGCCCGGTGTCTTCGCCGCGGGCGATCTGGTCGACCACACCTACCGCCAGGCCATCACCGCCGCCGGCACCGGCTGCCGCGCCGCGATCGACGCCGAGCGCTGGCTGGCCGAACAGGGTGACATCACCTCGAACACCCTGGATCACGCAGGCAACTCGGTTGCCGTGCCCGCCAACTGATCTCATCATTTTTGCACTACCCGCGGCGTGAGCGACGGGCCCGGAGGCGGAAGCTTGCGTGACCACGGAGGGCCCCCGGAGCGCCGCAATTCAACAAAGGAGATACCCATGTCCGAAAATACGGTCACCGTGACCGACGCGTCCTTCGCCGACGATGTGCTGCTCAGTGAGAAGCCGGTACTCGTCGACTTCTGGGCCGACTGGTGCGGTCCGTGCAAGATGGTCGCCCCGGTGCTGGAGGAGATCGCGGGCACGCACGCGGATAAGCTGACCGTGGCCAAGGTGGATGTGGATGCCAATCCGGGCGTCGCCCGCGATTATCAGATCCTCTCGCTGCCGACTATGATGCTGTTCTCCGGTGGTAAGCCGGTTAAGCAGATTGTCGGAGCAAAGGGCAAAGCCGCCCTGCTGCGTGAACTCGACGGCATCATCTGACGTATTCGTCAAACAACGCCGTCAATCGACGACGCGCCGTAGGATGCCTGGACGCCGGGAATTGCTGTAATCCGGTCCGGGTCTGAGACAATCGACCGACCTCCGGTCGTGCGAGGGTGTGAGCCATCGCATGAGTGGGTACCCGGGTTGACGGAAGGAAAGGGCTCTCACGCATGCACCGACTTCGTCACGGCGATACCGGTCCAGCCGTCGCCGAGGTTCGGAGCACCCTGGCAAGTCTCGGGTTTCTGCATACGCACTCCGCCGCGACAGATCACACTGATGCGCGAGAGTACTGGATGGACACCGACGCTTCGTTCGATCGCCAGCTCGACTCGGCGGTTCGCGCCTTCCAACAGCACCGCGGCCTGCTGGTAGACGGCGTTGTCGGGCCGGCCACCTACCGCGCGCTGAAGGAAGCCTCATATCGCCTGGGTGCCCGCACGTTGATCTACCAGCTCTCGGCGCCGCTCTACGGCGACGATGTGGCAACCCTGCAGCGTCGGCTACAGGACCTCGGTTTCTATGTGCACCGCGTCGACGGTTACTTCGGCCCGCACACTCATGAGGCGCTCACCGCATTCCAGCGAGAGATCGGCTTGGCGGCGGACGGCATCTGCGGTCCGGATACGCTGCGTTCGCTGGAGTTGCTCGGGGCGCGCGTCACCGGCGGTAATCCGCATCGGATCGCCGAGGAAGAGGTCGTGCACCGGGCTGGGCCGCAGTTGACCGGCAAGCGCATCGTCATCGATCCCGGCCTCGGCGGCCCCGATAAGGGCTTCGCAGTGCCTACGGAATACGGCGATGTCTACGAGTCGGAGATCCTCTGGGATCTGGCCAGCAGGCTGGAGGGCCGGATGGCCGCCACCGGCATGGAAACCTTCCTGTCGCGGCCGTGGGGGGCCAATCCGACCGATGCCGAGCGCGCCGATACCTCCAATGCCTTCGACGCCGATCTGATGATCTCGCTGCGCTGTGCGACGAATCCGAGCCCGTCCGCCAACGGTGTCGCGAGCTTCCACTTCGGCAATTCGCACGGTTCGGTATCGATGATCGGCCAGGTGCTCGCCGGCTTCATCCAGCGGGAGGTGGTCGCGCGAACCTCTTTGCAGGACTGCCGAACTCACGCGCGCACCTGGGATCTATTGCGGCTCACCAAGATGCCGACCGTCCAGGTCGATATCGGTTATCTCACAAATGAATACGACGCGACGATACTCGCCAACCCGCGGGTGCGCGATGTGATCGCCGAGGCCATCCTCATCTCGGTGAAGCGGCTGTATCTGCTCGGCCAGGACGATCAGCCAACAGGCACATACACTTTCGCCGAATTGCTCGCGGAGGAACTGGCCGCCGCCGACCGGATGTAGTGAATTACCCTCTGATTCAATAGATTACAAATACTTCCGATACGAGTGCGCCCCAGCCGAAACCGTCGGCAGGGGCGCACTGTTATTGGTCCGGAGCCTCAGGGTGCTCCAACGCGGAACGGGACCGTCAGGGAGGCGGCGGCGAGCAGCTGATCGAGCGCGCGCTCGACATCTTCCTTCCAGCCATGATCGGAGTCGAGCTCCAAACGCAGCCGGGGGAAACGATGATGCGGCGCCACCACTTCGAAGCCCACGTCCTCCAGGAAGTCGGCCTCGATCATGCAGGTCGCCGGCGAACATTCGGTCGCCTTACCGGCCGAGGCCGCGTCCCGGACCGGTGACCCGATCCGCTCCATCAGCCGCATCGAGCCGAGCGAACGATCCGACATCGCGGTCGCCGGGGGATCGGTGCGAATCCCGAAGGCCTCCAACGCACGTACACCACGACGCACCAGATCGGCCACCACAGCCGTCATGAGGCGTTGGGCTATGTCGGCATCCTGATACGGGAATTCGGCCCGCAGCGTGGTCAGCAGGACCGCATCCGGGCTGACCGGCGATGTGGGGAAGAGGCCCGCACGGGGGACCGCGCTCGGTGGCGAATACAGCGCACACCCCGCGATATTGCCGTCCACGTTCGCGACCTGACCGCACGAACCCCACTCCAGCATGACCGTGGACAGCCAAGCCTCCTTCTCGAAGACCGGATCGCTGAACTCACGGGAGGTCGCGGCCACGGCCGGATCGATCTCCCAGAACACGCAACGCCGCGCATGCGCGGGTAACTTGTCGAGCCCGCCGAGGGTTAGTGCTGTGACGCTGGTCGACACCGCTTTGCTCAGCCTCCAGCTATCCGATTCATCCACACTCACGCTGCATTCACTCGCCAGCAAGAATATGCGATCAAAGCGAACCCGCCTCATTCCACGTCGCAGTGTTTGATTGCGGCGTTTCCGGGGCCCTGCGTGGTTACGCAAGCTACCGCCTCCGGGCCCGTCGTTCACGCCGCTGTGATGTTGGTAAGGAGCCGCTCCGTAGGCCGATTTTCTGCGCCGTCACAGTGACGTTTCGACGCCGAACACCCTGCCTACCGGAAACACGCGGCCATTTTTGCCACTTCTGTCACTTACCGAGCTGCTGCTGCTCCATCATGCCCACGATGCGTTCGAGGTCTTCGACCGAACCGAATTCGACGACGATCTTGCCCTTCCGCTTGCCGAGGCTCACGGTGACGCGAGTGTCGAAGGATTCCGACAGCCGCTCGGCCACATCCTGCAAACCCGGCATATGAATCGGCTTGCGTCGGGATGCAGGGGGAGCGGCCTTATCCGGATCCCGGTTCGCCAGGGTGACGGCTTCCTCGGTGGCCCGGACCGACAATCCCTCGGCAACGATGCGGGCGGCGAGTACCTCTTGGGCATCGGCGCCTGCCTCGAGACCGAGCAGCGCACGAGCGTGTCCGGCGGAAAGTACGCCGGCCGCAACCCGGCGCTGCACCGGGATCGGCAGTTTCAACAGGCGAATCATATTCGTCACTACCGGTCGGGATCGACCGATTCGGGCGGCCAATTCCTCATGGGTGACATCGAACTCCTCGAGCAGCTGCTGATAGGCTGCCGCCTCTTCGAGCGGGTTCAGCTGCACCCGGTGGATGTTCTCCAAGAGGGCGTCCCGCAGCATCGCGTCGTCCGCGGTCTCCCGGACAATAGCCGGAATCGCCGCCAGCCCGGCCTCCTGGCAAGCGCGCCAACGACGCTCGCCCATGACGATCTGATACTTGTCCACCCCCGGCTCGAGCCGACGCACCACGATGGGCTGCATCAGGCCGAATTCCTTGATGGAGTGCACCAGTTCGGCGAGCGCCTCTTCCTCGAAGACGTGGCGCGGCTGCTTGGGATTCGGTTCGATCTGCTCGGGCGGGATTTCGCGGTAGGTCGCACCGCTATCCGACAGCTGCTCATCGCTGGGGTCGGGGACCCGATGCAGGAAGGCGGAGGCCGGTTGCGGTCCGATCGGGTCGACACCGATGACGACATTGGCGGCGGCACTGCCGAGTCCGGGTGTGGCACCGAGTCCCGGTGTGGCCGCCGGCCCCGTCGGAATCAACGCGGCAAGTCCGCGGCCTAGCCCGCCCTTCTTCGCCTGAGTCATCGGCTACCGACCCTTTCCTCGTTCGTCACTGCGCGCGTTCCGCCGCACCCGGCCGAATCGCCGTGCGCGCGGCCATTTCGCGACCGGCGTCCAGATAACTCATCGCACCCCGGGAGCCTGGATCATAATCGAGTACCGTCATGCCATAGCCCGGCGCCTCGGAGACCTTCACACTGCGGGGGATGACCGACTTCAGCACCACATCGCCGAAGTGCCCGCGCACCTCCTCGGCGACCTGATCGGCCAACTTGGTCCGGCCGTCGTACATCGTGAGAATCACCGTCGAGACATGTAGTTCGGGATTCAGATGCGCCTGCACCAGACCGATATTGCGGAGCAGCTGTCCGACACCCTCCAGCGCGTAGTACTCGCACTGGATCGGGATCAGCACCTCCTTGGCGGCGACGAGCGCGTTGACGGTGAGCAGGCCGAGTGACGGCGGGCAGTCGATCATCACGTAATCGATGTCGTAGCCGGCGATATTGGCCTCCTGGATGGCGGCCTTGAGTCGCCCCTCCCTGGCCACCATGGAAACCAATTCGATCTCGGCACCGGCCAGATCAATGGTCGCCGGAATGCACAACAGGCGCTCGCTGTGCGGACTCTGCTGAATCGCCTCCCGCACCGACACCTCGCCGATGAGGAGTTCATAACTCGACGGGACACCCGAGTGATGTTCGATGCCCAGGGCGGTGCTGGCATTGCCCTGGGGATCGAGGTCGATCACGAGAACCGTCATCCCGGTATGCGCCAGGGCGGCCGCAAGATTCACGGCAGTTGTCGTCTTCCCGACGCCACCCTTCTGATTGGCGATGGTGATGATCCGTTGCTCGTGCGGTTTCGGCACTGTCACCTTTCCTGGATGCAATATCTGGCTTGCACGTTGGGCTTCGGCCGCTATCGGGGTCTCACTGGGGGAGATGTGCCCGAACGGTGTGCTTCCGAATGCCTCCGCATCCAAGGTGCTGGAGTCCAGCATCCCCGGCACGCGCGACGTTGTTTCCCGTGAAACATTCGCCGGACCGCTCGACATAGACAGCTCCTAACGCGAGAACCTCAGATCACGTGCGCCCGACCGAATTCGGCGCCGTGTCATCACTAGCTGTGTCGGATCGAACTTGATGCTCAATCGGGACCGCGGCGCCCGATCGACCGAGCGGAGCTCCCGCCGCTGCGACACCCACATCCTCCGTGGCACCAACGCTCACGCCCGACGTTCACTAGCTTGCCAGCAGTCAGCGCGATAAGAAAGCTGAATCGCGGCAATGCGCAAAGGACACGCGAATCTGGACCGAATCATGTCGTTGCGAGATTGACGCACCCGACTCGCTGTTTCACATGAAACACGAAGCTCCGGACCGACACCGGAGTTCGGCTTCACATGAAACATGAAGCTCCGACACCGCGGCTCGGCTTCACATGAAACACGAAGCTCCGGACCGACACCGGAGTTCGGCTTCACATGAAACACGAAGCTCCGGACCGACACCGGAGTTCGGCTTCACATGAAACATGAAGCTCCGACACCGCGGCTCGGCTTCATATCAAACACGAAGCACCGGACCGACTGACTCGAACTTCGGCTTCACATGAAACACGAACCTCCAGTCCGACACTGCGGTTCCGCTTCGGATGAAACATGAAGCTCCGGACAGGCCCAGCGGTTTGGCTTCACATGAAACACGAAGCACCGGACCGACTGACTCGAACTTCGGTTTCACATGAAACACGAACCTCCAGTCCGACACTGCGGTTCCGCTTCGGATGAAACATGAAGCACGCGACCGACACCGCGGCTTGGCTTCACATGAACACGAACCTCCGGACAGGCCCAGCGGTTTGGCTTCACATGAAACACGAAGCTTCGGACCAACGCCCGAGTTCAGTTTCATGTGAAACACGAAGCACCGGACTGACTGACTCGAACGTCGGTTTCATATGAAACGCGAACCTCCAGTCCGACACTGCGGCTCGGCTTCGGATGAAACACGAAGCTTCGGACCAACGCCCGAGTTCGGCTTCACATGAAGCACGAAGCTACAGTCCGACACCGCGGCCCGGCTTCACATGAAACACCAAGCACCGGACCGACTCGAACTTCGGTTTCACATGAAACGTTGGGGATCGAGACGCGTCCGGCGCCGCATTACAGAATGATCCGGGCGCGCAATTCCAATGGGTTTCCGGAGATTCCGGCGTTACAGCCGATGCGCCTCAGCGTCGGCAGCGCTATCCGAGGGGAACTCGGGGCGGAAGCAGGTTTGCCATGCCCGTCGCTCTCGTGGCGAATGAGCCTCGCGCAATGGGGATCATCGGTTTCCCCATCCAATGGCACCAGGTTCGAATCGTCACGTGAAGTTTGGTGTCGCGGCTACGACAGCATCGGCGCCCAGGCACGCCGTTTCACATGAAACATTGCCGCGAATCGGATAGTGCTACTTCGACTTCCGCGTCGACCTGCCGCCCCGACGGGAGGGACGCTCGGCGCGCGGCAGCCGCTCGGCACTGATCACCAGGGTGGGGGTGGAGACGAGTCCGGCGCCACACTCCAGCACGGTCGCATTTCCGGCACCCGCCTTAGCCAATGCCTCACCGTCGCGCTCGAGTTCTTCGGCCGCGCTGACTCCCTTCAGCGCGAGCATCCGTCCATGATCGCGCAACAGGGGGAGCGACCACTGCGCTAGCTTCGCCAGCGGAGCGACCGCGCGGGAGGTCACCACATCGGCGCCGCCCGCTTCCTTCGTCACACCCGACTGCTCCGCCCGACCGCGCACCACGGTCACATCGAGTCCGGCCGACTCGATGAATTCGCTCAGAAAGATGGTGCGCCGCAAGAGCGGCTCCACCAAGGTGATCCGGAGATCCGGGCGTGCGATCGCCAAGGGGATTCCGGGTAATCCGGCGCCGCTGCCGATATCGACAACCGTGGCGCCCTCCGCCATCAACTCCCCGACCACCGCACAGTTGAGAATGTGCCGATCCCATAGCCTCGGCACCTCGCGGGGACCGATCAGTCCGCGCTCGACACCGGCGGCGGCGAGGGCGGCACAGTACCGACGCGCGAGATCCAGCCGGTCTCCGAAAACCACCGCGGCCGCGGCCGGGGGCTCCAGCTCATTCGGCAACGCGGTGATGCCACCGAGATCTCGTTCCACGTGAAACATCCTTCCGAACTCGAGTCGATCAGTGCGGCGATGGGGCCGGGGGAGGGGAGAGCATCCGAGACATGAAGAGGGCCTCCGGTCCGAAGACCGGAGGCCCTAATCCAATCACAGAGCGCGATTCAGGCAGGCACCACGACGACGTGCCGATTCGGCTCAACACCCTCGCTCTCGCTGCCGACACCGTCGACGGCGGCGACCGCGTCATGCACGATCTTCCGCTCGAACGGAGTCATCGGCGCCAACGGCTCCGGCTTACCGGATTCCAGCACCCGCTGCGCGGCGGCGGTGCCAAGCGCACTCAACTCCGAGCGACGCTTGGCGCGCCAGCCCGCCACATCGAGCATGAGCCGACTGCGCACCCCGGTCGTCTGCTGCACGGCCAGTCGGGTCAACTCCTGCAGTGCGTCGAGGACCTCGCCGTTACGGCCGACCAGCTTCGAGAGATCGCGGCCGCCATCGATACTCACCACGGCACGGTCGCCCTCGACATCGAGATCGATATCGCCATCGAAGTCGAGCACATCGAGCAACTGCTCGAGATAGTCGCCCGCGATTTCCCCCTCTTCGATGAGAGCTTCCTCAGCATCGTTCGCGGCCTCGGTGGATTCGGCCCCCGCATCGGCTTCGCCGTTCACCATCGTCGTCGTCGCCACAGTGGCGTCCCCTCCGTCGGTTTCAACAGTCATTTGATTTCCTTCATCTGCTCATCGCGCGCGACCGGCGACCGGCGCCGATCGGAGAACGCGAACAGGGTTGCTCAGAGATCCCACAGGCTCGCGATGTGTCAGCGCCGTCGCTTCTGATTGGGTCGCCCGCGATTGCCCGGTCGCTTCTGTCCGCCCGAGCGCCGCTGTCCCGCCTTGGTCGGGGACTTCGCGGTGCCGTTCGTCGACGGTGCCGCGTCGACCGTATCCACGGCATCGGCATTCGCATCGACGGGTGTCTCATCGGCGGGTGACTGCTTCTTCTTGACATTGACCGGCTTCGCACCGGGCTTCGGCGCGTTCTGCGCGCGCTGCTCCAGCTTCTGCTGCTTCTTGACTTCCTCTTCCTTCGCCATGCGGCCGAAGACGAGGTGCTGCTGTCCGTAGGTCCAGATGTTATTGGAGACCCAGTAGAGCAGGATGGCGATCGGCAGGAAGGGACCACCGACCAGCACGCCGAGCGGGAACACCCACAGCGCGAGCTTGTTCATCATGGCCGACTGCGGATTGGCCGCAGCCTCCGGACTCTGCCGGGCAACCGAGGCGCGCGCGTTGAAGTGCGTCGCCAGGCCGGCGATCACCATCAGCGGGATGGAGACCAGCGCGATGCTCAGCTTGGTCGGCACACCGCCGTAATCGGCGAAGGCCTGCAGCTGGCTCGGTGGGCTGGTGATGTAGGCCGAGATCGGGGCGCCGAAGATACGCGCGCTCAGGAAGGACTGGACATCGGTGGCGCTGAAGACGTAGTTCGGCGTGTGCGCATTGTCGTAGGCCGACATGCTGAGCTGGCCGATGCCGGTGCCGGTGCGGTTGAACGAGCGCAACACATGGAACAGACCGAGGAAGACCGGCACCTGCGCCAGAATCGGCAGGCAGCCCATCAACGGGTTGAAGCCGTGATCCTTCTGCAGCTTCTGCATCTCGGTCGCCATCTTCTGGCGATCGTTCTTGTACTTCTTCTGCAGCTCCTTGATCTGGGGCTGGAGCTCCTGCATCTGCTTGGTGGTGCGCACCTGCTTGACGAACGGCTTGTATAGCACCAGGCGCAGCGTGAACACCAGGAACACCACGGCCAGTGCCCAGGTGAGACCGTTGTCCGCGCCGAACGCGAACCCGAAGACCCGATGCCAGAACCAGAGGATCCAGGACACCGGATAATAAATGAAGTCGAGCACGGCTCTATGCACTCCCGTCGTTCGTATCGCCGATCACCGCGCGCGGTGATCCTTTACAAGCGTGTGGCGCCGAGGCCTGCTGGTCGGCGGCTGACTCGTTCCGTTCGCGTTTTTTTCGCTCCGGAACGGGATCCCACCCACCAGGGTGCCAGGGTGCGCATTTCGCCAATCGCACGACCGTCAATCCGAGGCCGACGAACAGGCCGCGAGTGCGTAACGCGGTCACCGCGTACTCGCTACAGGTCGGGGTGAAACGGCACACCGGCAGGCGCATGGGGGAGACATACGTCCGGTAGAGCTCGATCAGGAAGATCACCGTGTTCGCGGGTAGCCGAGCAACGGTGGAGCGCGCACTCATCCCGCACCGGCCACGGTAGCCGATGGACCGACGATATCGAGCTTGCGCAGCGCGCCGCGCAGCTGACGGAGCAACTCTGTCGAGTCGGTGGTCGCGGCGCCGGGCAATGCGCGGATCACGATATCGGCATCGGCGGGTAGCTCGGCGATCACCTGACCGCACATATGACGCAGGCGGCGGGCGACGCGGTGTCGTATCACCGCGTTGCCCACCGCCTTGCTGACAATCAATCCGAACCGCGGACCGCCCACGCGGACCAACGATCCGGCCCCTGCCGCATCGCTTCGTCGTCCACTCGCGCCCATGCTTCCGTCATACCCGTGCACGAGCACGTGTACGACCAGATCTCGCCTCCCGATTCGCTGGCCGCGGCGCACCGTCCGGGAGAAGTCGGCACGATGATGCAACCGATACGGCTCAGGCAACACCCGAGCGTCCGAGAGCGAGGATCAGGCAGTAAGGGACTTGCGGCCCTTGCCGCGACGCGCGGAAACGATGGCGCGACCAGCGCGGGTGCGCATCCGGAGACGGAAGCCGTGGACCCGCGCCCGACGACGGTTGTTCGGCTGGAACGTCCGCTTGCCCTTGGCCACGGTCAACACTCCTCGAGTAGGTGGGCACCGTTCGGCGCCCAAAGTTTGTCGGTGATACGTCTTTGCGCGATGAATCGCGAGGTGGTCATCATCGATGCGCGTCGGTCCTGGCGCACGAGGTCGATACGACCTGCCACGGTCAGCACAGGACCGCCACCGCACCAAGGGGTGACTGTACGAGGGTACTGATCGGCAAAGTGCGGGTCAAACTCGGCCCACCCGTCGCATGGTCTGCTCGGAACGGCTCCACTGAGTCACGCATCCTGGGTATAACCGTGAGTTCGTCCACACCCCTAGCCGTCGGCCGTCGCACCAGCTAAGGCGCGTAGCCAGAAGATTGCTGCAGAACCGCAGGTCCAGGTCGTATAGCGGCGGAGCGCAACCTCGTTTCACATTTCCCCAGGGTTCTCCACATCTGTGGATAATTGTGTGGAAAGACCCCTGGAGTGGCATATTCGTAGGGCCGACGGTGCCACGCCGCCGCCCGGATGGGGGACCCGGGCAGCGTCCGAACCGGTTACGGACGTACGCGGGATCACAAACATCGGCTCATCCATGGCCGATACTCCGCAGGCTCCGACCGTCTGCTCCTATCGCCTACTTCCGGGGAGGAAACTGCATGGACGACGAGCAGAACGTGTTGGCCACCGTATGGCCGGAGGTGGTCGCCGAGCTCACCACCGGCTCGGCCGATGGTGCCATCCCGCCGGTGTCCCGGGCACAGCAGGCCTGGCTCAAACTGGTCAAGCCGCTGACCGTGGCGCAGGGCTTCGCCTTGCTCTCGGTGCCATCGTCGTTGGCCCAGGAGGCCATCGAACGCGATCTGCGCGAACCCATTCTGCGCTCCCTGGGCCGTCGTCTCGGTCCACAGGTCGAGGGCCTCGGCGTCCGGATCGCGGCGCCGGCGACGCAGCCGATCGAACGTCCCGGCAACAATCCCCGCCACGCGCGCATGACGAGTCGGCCCGAACGTGGCCGCGACAGCGGGCGCGGGCCGGCCGGTTTTCCCGCACCCGACTATCCCGGACGCAACGACTACGCCCCGCCGCGTTATGCACAGCCCAACGATTATCCGGCGACTCCCGACTATTCGGGCGGACCGGGCTACTCGGCGGCACCCGACTACGAGACCGCGCCCGATTACCCGGGCGCACCGGACTACTTGCCGGTGCCCGGATATGAAGTGGCTGGGGAGTATCCAACCGACGAATACCCGAGCCGTGGCGACTATCCGAGCCAGACCAACGGCGAACGGCCGGAGCACCCGCCCACGCCCCGGCGCGAATCCGGACTCCCGCCGCGACGCGATTCTGTGCCGCCCGGACAGGAGTCACTGTTCAACCCGGAGCCGACACCGGAACCAGTGCGGGCACAGGGCCGCGCGCCGACGCGGGAGGCTGCGCCCCCACGGGATTCCCGGCCGAGCGCTGATCCGGCCATCGCGGCCGCGCACGAATCGGTCCGCGAGCCGCTCTCGGACAACTCACACGACGACGAACCGATCGTCAATGTGCGCAATTCGTGGCCCACCTACTTCACCAAGTCGCAGGAGAATCCGGCACCGTCGAATTCCTCGGCGAGCCTGAATGCGAAGTACACCTTCGAGACCTTCGTCATCGGCGCGTCCAATCGCTTCGCGCACGCAGCCGCGGTCGCGATCGCGGAGGCGCCCGCACGCGCCTACAACCCGCTGTTCGTCTGGGGCGCCTCGGGTCTGGGCAAGACCCATCTGCTGCACGCGGCTGGACACTATGCCCAGCGGCTGTTCCCCGGCATGCGGGTGAAGTACGTATCAACCGAGGAATTCACCAACGACTTCATCAACAGTCTGCGTGACGACCGGAAGGTGGCGTTCAAGCGCCGCTACCGCGAGACCGACATTCTGCTGGTCGACGACATCCAGTTCATCGAGGGCAAGGAAGGTATCCAGGAGGAGTTCTTCCACACCTTCAACACCCTGCACAACGCCAATAAGCAGATCGTCGTGTCCTCGGATCGGCCACCCAAACAGCTCGCCACGCTGGAAGAGCGGCTGCGGACCCGGTTCGAATGGGGACTGATCACCGATGTGCAGCCGCCGGAGTTGGAGACGCGCATCGCGATTCTGCGCAAGAAGGCGCGGATGGACCGGCTCGACGTACCGCACGACGTGCTGGAGCTGATCGCGAGTCGGGTCGAGCGCAATATCCGTGAGCTCGAGGGTGCGCTGATCCGGGTGACGGCCTTTGCCTCGCTGAACGGCCAGCCACTGGATCTGCCATTGGCCGAGGTCGTACTGCGCGATCTCATGCCGGATACCGCGACGTTGGAGATCAATGCGGCGACGATCATGGCCGTCACCGCCGAATACTTCAACACCACGCTCGAAGAGCTGACCGGGCCCGGTAAGGCCCGGCCGCTGGCCCAAGCCCGACAGATCGCCATGTATCTGTGCCGGGAACTAACCGATCTATCGCTGCCCAAGATCGGCCAGGCCTTCGGTCGCGACCACACCACGGTCATGTACGCAGAGAAGAAAGTGCGCAAGGAGATGACCGAGCGGCGGCGCGTATACGACCAAGTACAAGAACTAACAGCCCGGATTAAACAGCGTTCGCGCTGACCCGGTACTAACACCCCGGCACCGCCCCTGACCTGGGGCGGTGCTTTTTTATG
Source organism: Nocardia sp. NPDC049737 (assembly GCF_040674755.1). Lineage (NCBI taxonomy): Bacteria > Bacillati > Actinomycetota > Actinomycetes > Mycobacteriales > Nocardiaceae > Nocardia > Nocardia sp. NPDC049737. Next base: position 34,722 of record NZ_JBFANH010000020.1, read on the forward strand.
CCCTGTGGAGTCCTCGAGGAATTCTTGTGGAGTCCTCGAGGAAACTGCGAGTTGTGCACCGGTTCGTCCACAGGTTGTGCGCCTGATCGAGGATCGGTTGCTAACAGGTGTGGAATCAACAGAGTCCACAGCCAACTCCACACACAGGCCTTGACCAGCGATGTCTCGGTCAGCAGCTTGTGGAATCCTCGAGGATTCCATGTGGAGTCCTCGAGGATTCCACGAGCTATCCACGATTCGGTGCACACGTGTGAACAACCTGGTGAATCAGGTGGAACAACTCGAGGAGCACTCGAGGATGAATGAGGAACAACCTCGCAGCTTCCACAACCCCCATCCGTTCATCCTCGAGTCACCCAGTGGTCATCCCCAGCGCACCACGCCCGCAGACCTGCGGATTCGCCCGCAGTCCACAGATTCCACAGTGCCTACTACTACTTCAGTTCTTCTTCTAGAAGATCTCTCTTCAAAACAGGGTGTGTGGAAAGTCGGTCGGGGAGCATCGGCATCCGAGCCACTCGCTCAGACAAGCAAGGAGAAGACGCGGCGACACATCCGCGCGATTCACCCGGAGCTGTTCTCCTTGCTCGATATTTCGGAGCGCGGATCGTCTTCGCTACACAGAACAACCGGAGGGTCGGGCTAGGTTCAGCTGCTCCGGACGAGTACGGTTCAATGTCGGTCGCCTATGCCAGACTGCAAGGCGGCAGGTACAGCACCCCTTTTTCGAGAATCAACGCTGACGAAGCCGACAGAGATCACGGAACCGGGAGAGGACAGATCGGGCGATGGAGCTGGCGAGTATGAAATTTCGGGTCGCCCGAGAGGATTTCGCCGAGTCCGTTGCATGGGTGGCGCGCAGCCTCCCGTCACGGCCTCCGGTGCCCGTACTCGGCGGTGTTCTACTCGTGGCAGGTGAGGACGGACTCACCGTCTCCGGATTCGACTACGAGGTCTCCGCGCAGATGCGCGTCGCGGCCGAGGTCGCCGGCCCGGGTGAGGTGCTCGTCTCCGGCCGACTGCTCGCGGATATCACCAAGGCGCTGTCCAATAAGCCCGTCGATGTCGCCGTCGAGGGCACCCGCGTGCTGATCACGTGTGGCAGTGCGAAATTCTCGCTGCCGACCATGCCGGTCGAGGACTATCCCCAGCTGCCCGAGGTGCCCCAGCAGACCGGTGAGCTGAGCGTGGATGTCTTCGCCGAGGCGGTCGGCCAGGTCGCGGTCGCCGCTGGGCGCGACGACACACTGCCGATGCTCACCGGTATCCGCGTCGAGATCGAGGGGCCGCAGGTCGTACTCGCGGCCACCGACCGATTCCGCCTGGCGGTCCGGCACATCGAATGGCAGCCGGCCCGCACCGATATCGAGACCTCGGTGCTCATTCCGGCGCGGACCCTGTCGGAGGCCGCGAAAACGCTGGGCCCATCCGACGCTCCCGTGCAGCTTTCGCTCGGCACCGGCGGTGGCGCGGATGGTCTGCTCGGCATCGTGAATGCGGGCCGCAGGACCACCACCCGTCTGCTCGACGCGGAATTCCCCAAGTTCCGGCAATTGCTCCCCAAGGAACACACCTCGATCGCCACCCTCCCGGTCGCCACGCTGACCGACGCCATCAAGCGCGTCGCGCTGGTCGCCGAGCGCGGTGCCCAGGTCCGGCTGGAATTCACCGACGAGGGGCTGCTGCTTTCGGCGGGCGGTGATGACGCGGGCCGTGCCGAGGAGTGGTTGGAGGCCGAATTCCGCGGTGAGGCACTGACAATCGCGTTCAATCCTGGCTATCTCATTGACGGACTCTCCGCGCTGCACGCCGATCGGGTCACCTTCGGCTTCACCACGCCGAGCCGCCCCGCGGTACTGCTGCCCGCGAGCGACGAGGAACCCAAGGTGACGGAGTCGGGTGCGTTCGTGGCACTGGAGAGCGCGTACATCTACCTGTTGATGCCGGTTCGGTTGCCGGGCTGAGCATCGGCGGCGATGCGATTTATCCACAGTTCGTCCACAGGCAGTGGATGGACCACAAGATGTTGTGGTCTGGGTCCGATTAGTCGCCATCAGCGGCGGAAAACGGCGATGACGACGGCCGGAGCGGAGTAGACAGGTGTTCATCCGGACGCTGTCACTGCGCGACTTCCGTTCCTGGGAGCACGCCGAACTCGAATTATCCCCAGGCCGAACGGTTTTTCTCGGGTCCAATGGCAACGGCAAAACGAATCTGCTCGAGGCGGTCGGCTACCTCGCGACCTTGGGCTCACATCGGGTCGCCGCCGACGCACCGATGATCCGGATCGGCACCGATCGCGCGAGGATCGGCGCGACCGTCGTCAACGCGGGTCGCGAACTGCGCATCGATCTCGAGCTGAACCAGGGCGCCGCGAATCGCGCCCAGATCAACCGATCTCCGGTGCGCAGGCCGCGAGAAATCCTCGGCATTCTGCAAACGGTGCTCTTCGCACCGGAGGACCTGGCCCTGGTCCGCGGCGATCCGGGCGAACGGCGGCGCTTCCTCGACGAGTTGTGCACAGCCAGGTTGCCGCGGCTGGCCGCCGTGCGGGCCGACTACGACCGGGTACTGCGACAGCGCTCGGCCCTGTTGAAATCCGCTGGGCGTCAGGCCCGCTCGAAGGCGGAACTGAGCACCCTGGATGTATGGGACGGACATTTGGCGACCCACGCCTCGGTACTGCTCGCCCAGCGGCTGCGCTTGGTCCACGATCTGTATCCCTATCTCGCACAGGCATACTCGTCGATCGCGCCCGAATCACGTCCCGCCGCGATCGGCTACCGCAGCGCGAGCCTGCCGCCGGAATTCCTGGATCCGGCGCGCGCACCGCAGCCCGATGACGTAGAGGCGCTGGAGGCGAATATGCTGCGCGAATTGACGGCGGCTCGGCCGAAGGAATTGGAACGCGGGGTCTGTCTGGTCGGCCCGCACCGCGACGAGCTGGATCTGATGCTCGGCACCGCCCCCGCGAAAGGATTTGCCAGCCATGGTGAGTCGTGGTCGTTCGCGCTGGCGCTGCGGCTGGCGGCTTTCGAACTGCTGCGGGCCACCGGTGTCGAGCCGGTACTGCTGCTCGATGACGTCTTCGCCGAGCTCGATCGCCGTCGGCGTACGGCACTCGCCGAGGTCGCGGCCGGGGCCGAACAGGTGCTGATCACCGCCGCGGTCCCCGAGGACGTGCCCGCGGAACTTTCCGCGGTGCCGCTGCGGGTGGAGACGAACGGCGGTGCGGACGCCCGCATCTCCCAGATCGCCGACACCGAAACTCCCACCACGACCGCCTGATCCGCGCGGCCTATTCGGGCCTGACGTCAGTGGCTCTTTTCGTGCGGCTGCTCTGTAAGATCACCCGCGGATGCAGTGCAACGCCGTGGCTACCAGCGCACGAACTGATTTCGTATGAACATGGGTAACTTGCCGGGTACGGCCAGAACTTGTCGCGCATCCCACCGTCGGTCCGGTGATGAAGATTCGACGCACCTGCGACCGGCAAAAGATTCGGGGAGAGAGGCGGACCGGTGAGCGATCGAACAGCGTCGAATGCTTCCGCATCCGAGCCGGAACCGGAGCTGCGCGGTATCGATCTCGCGCGGCGCGCGCTCGAGGAGGCGCGGGCGGCTGCCAAGGCGAGCGGTAAATCGGTTGGGCAGGGCCGGGCATCGCCGCGTCGGCTGCGCACCGGAGCCCGCCGCCGCACCGGCTGGTCGGGTGCACGGCCCGATGAACGTGACCCGCAACTGCTTTCGAGCCTGACCGGCGCCATCGCGAAGAACCGGGGCTGGTCGGCCAAGGTCGCCGAGGGCATGGTCTTCGGCCGCTGGGCCGGTGTGGTGGGTGAGGACATCGCCTCGCATGCGACCCCGATGACATTGAAGGACGGCGTGCTGAGCATTGCCGCCGAATCCACGGCATGGGCCACCCAGCTGCGCATGCTGCAGGGCCAGATCCTGGCGAAGATCAATGCGGCGGTGGGACAGGGCGTTGTGACGTCCTTGAAGATCACCGGTCCGGCGGCGCCGAGCTGGCGCAAGGGCGAGCGGCACATCAAAGGCCGGGGTCCACGGGACACCTACGGATAAGCGTGTTGCCCGAGGTCGTTCCACGTGAAACGGCCCGGACCGGACAACTGATTTCGGGAGAACATGTAACTCGTCGGGTACGCCCGAGACGCGGCCACATACTCGACCGTCGGCCCTCAGCGAACCCTCGATTCACCTAACGGTCGGCAAAAGGCTCGGGGAGGCGGAATGGCGGACTCAAACCATCCGAAGGCGGAACCGACCCGTGCTCGACCGATTTCTCGCATCCACGGAGCCGTCAGGGGTGTCGTAGGTGCATTGTGGCTTGGGTCTACCAGTAGGATGGTGGGGTAACTAGCGGCGAACCTTCGGCGCGTTCGATACAGCCCGCGCGTGGACCCGTATTTCACGACCAGAATCAGACCGGGGCCCCACGCGTGCTGTCCGACCGCTGCGCCAGGGATCAGCAAGTAAGGAGAGCTACCCACCAGTGGCTGCCAAGGACTCCAACGCAACGGGCTCGACCAACGCGACATCGGGCAAGCAGGACTACGGTGCCTCCTCCATCACGGTTCTGGAAGGCCTGGAGGCGGTTCGCAAGCGCCCGGGCATGTACATCGGCTCCACCGGCGAGCGCGGCCTGCACCACCTGATCTGGGAGGTCGTCGACAACTCTGTCGACGAGGCGATGGCGGGCTACGCCACGAAGGTCGAGGTCACGCTGCTCGCCGACGGTGGTGTCGAGGTCGTCGACGACGGCCGTGGCATCCCGACCGGCATGCACGCCCAGGGCATTCCCACCGTCGAGGTGGTCATGACCCAGCTGCACGCGGGTGGCAAGTTCGACTCCGACTCCTATGCGGTGTCCGGTGGTCTGCACGGTGTCGGCATTTCCGTGGTCAACGCGCTGTCGCACCGGCTCGAAGCCGAGATCGACCACGACGGTTACCACTGGAGCCAGACCTACAAGGACGCCAAGCCCGGCAAGCTCGTGCAGGGTGAGCCGACCAAGCGGACCGGCACGACCATCCGCTTCTGGGCGGATCCGGAAATCTTCGAGACCACTACCTACAACTTCGAGACGGTGGCCCGCCGGCTGCAGGAGATGGCATTCCTGAACAAGGGCCTCACCATCATCCTCACCGATGAGCGGGTGAGCGATACCGACGTCACCGACGAAGTGGTCAGCGAGACCGCCGAGGCGCCGAAGCACGCCGACGAGCAAACGCCTGCGCCCGCGCACAAGGTGAAGACCCGCACCTACCACTACCCCGGTGGGCTCGAGGACTTCGTCAAGCACATCAACCGGACCAAGCAGCCCATCCACAACTCGGTGGTGAGCTTCACCGGCAAGGGCACCGGCCACGAGCTCGAGGTCGCCATGCAGTGGAACTCGGGTTACTCCGAGTCGGTGCACACCTTCGCGAATACCATCAACACCCATGAGGGCGGCACCCACGAGGAGGGCTTCCGCGCGGCGCTCACCACGGTGGTCAACAAGTACGCCAAAGACAAGAAACTGCTCAAGGACAAGGACGGCAACCTCACCGGTGACGACATTCGCGAGGGCTTGGCCGCGATCGTCAGCGTGAAGGTCGGCGAGCCGCAGTTCGAGGGTCAGACCAAGACCAAGCTCGGCAACACCGAGGTGAAGTCGTTCGTGCAGCGCACCTGCAACGAGCACCTCTCGCACTGGTTCGAGGCGAACCCTGCCGACGCGAAGACCATCGTGAACAAGGCGGTCTCCTCGGCACAGGCCCGGGTCGCGGCCCGCAAGGCGCGTGAGCTGGTGCGGCGCAAGAGTGCGACCGATCTCGGTGGCCTGCCCGGCAAGCTGGCCGACTGCCGGTCCAAGGATCCGAGCAAGTCCGAGATCTACATCGTGGAGGGCGACTCCGCCGGTGGTTCGGCGAAGTCCGGCCGCGACTCGATGTACCAGGCGATCCTGCCGCTGCGCGGAAAGATCATCAACGTCGAGAAGGCGCGCATCGACCGCGTGCTCAAGAACAACGAAGTTCAGTCGATCATCACCGCCTTCGGTACCGGCATCCACGACGAGTTCGACATCAGCAAGCTGCGCTACCACAAGATCGTGCTGATGGCCGACGCCGACGTGGACGGCCAGCACATCTCGACCCTGCTGCTGACGCTGCTGTTCCGGTTCATGCGGCCGCTGGTCGAGCACGGGCACGTCTATCTGGCGCAGCCGCCGCTGTACAAGCTCAAGTGGCAGCGCTCCGATCCCGAGTTCGCCTATTCCGACAAGGAGCGCGACGGTCTGCTGGAGGCCGGTCTCGCGGCGGGCAAGAAGATCAACAAGGACGACGGCGTACAGCGCTACAAGGGTCTCGGCGAGATGAACGCCAAGGAGCTGTGGGAAACCACGATGGATCCATCGGTGCGGGTACTGCGCCTGGTCACCCTGGATGACGCCGCGGCTGCCGACGAACTGTTCTCCATCCTGATGGGCGAGGACGTCGAGGCACGCCGCAGCTTCATCACCCGAAATGCCAAGGACGTTCGCTTCCTCGACGTGTAGCCGACGTGAATTGCGCTGCGCGAAGGCCGATTCCACGTCCGCTATAAGGAGATCTCCAGATGACTGAAACAACGCTGCCACCGAACGGCGGAGCGGGCGACCGGATCGAACCGGTCGATATCCAGAACGAGATGCAGAACAGCTACATCGATTACGCGATGAGCGTGATCGTCGGCCGCGCGCTGCCCGAGGTGCGCGACGGCCTCAAGCCGGTGCACCGCCGGGTGCTGTACGCGATGTACGACAACGGCTATCGGCCCGACCGCGGTTATGTGAAGTCCGCCCGTCCGGTCGCCGAGACCATGGGTAACTATCACCCGCACGGCGACTCGTCGATCTACGACACCCTCGTGCGCATGGCGCAGCCGTGGTCGCTGCGCTATCCGCTGGTCGACGGCCAGGGCAACTTCGGTTCGCGGGGCAATGACGGCGCGGCCGCGATGCGCTACACCGAGTGCAGGCTGACCCCGCTCGCGATGGAGATGCTGCGCGAAATCGACCATGAGACGGTCAATTTCATCCCCAACTACGACGGTCGCTCGCAGGAGCCGACCGTGCTGCCGAGCCGGGTGCCCGCCCTGCTGATGAACGGCAGCAACGGCATCGCGGTCGGTATGGCCACCAATGTGCCGCCGCACAATCTCAACGAGCTGGCCGAGGCCATCTACTGGGCGCTGGAGAACTACGAGGCCGACGAGGAATCCACCCTCGCCGCCTGCATGGAGCGGGTGAAGGGGCCGGACTTCCCGACCTACGGCCTGATCGTCGGCGGCCAGGGCATCCACGACGCTTACACCACCGGTCGCGGTTCGATCCGGATGCGCGGTGTCGTCGAGATCGAAGAGGACAATCGCGGTCGCACCACGATCGTCATCACCGAGCTGCCCTACCAGGTCAACACCGACAACTTCATAAACTCGATCGCCGAGCAGGTGAAGGACGGCAAGATCGCGGGTATCTCGGATATCCACGACGAGTCCTCCGACCGGGCCGGCATGCGCATCGTGGTGACCGTCAAGCGGGACGCGGTCGCCAAGGTCGTGCTGAACAACCTCTACAAGCACACCCAGCTGCAGACCAGCTTCGGCGCCAACATGCTCTCCATCGTGGACGGTGTGCCGCGCACGCTGCGCCTGGATCAGATGATCCGGCTCTACGTCGAGCATCAGTTGGAAGTCATCGTCCGGCGCACCCGTTACCTGCTGCGCAAGGCCGAGGAGCGGGCCCACATCCTGCGCGGCCTGGTCAAGGCACTGGACGCGTTGGACGAGGTCATCGCGCTGATCCGGCGCTCGGCCAACACCGACACCGCGCGCACCGGCCTGATGCAGCTGCTCGATATCGACGAAATCCAGGCCACCGCCATCCTCGACATGCAGCTGCGGCGCCTCTCGGCCCTGGAGCGGCAGAAGATCGTCGACGAATTGGCCAAGATCGAGGCCGAGATCGCCGACCTCAAGGACATTCTCGAGAAGCCGGAACGCCAGCGCGCGATCGTGCGCGACGAGCTGAAGGAGATCGTCGAGAAGTACGGCGACGACCGGCGCACCAAGATCGTGGCCAACGACGGCGATATGGCCGACGAGGACCTGATCGCCCGTGAGGACGTGGTCGTCACCGTGACGGAGACCGGCTACGCCAAGCGCACCAAGACCGACCTGTATCGCAGCCAGAAGCGCGGCGGCAAGGGCGTGCAGGGTGCGGGCCTCAAGCAGGACGATATCGTCAAGCACTTCTTCATCAGCTCCACGCACGACTGGCTGCTGTTCTTCACCAATAAGGGCCGGGTGTACCGGGCCAAGGCCTACGAATTGCCCGAGGCCAGCCGGACCGCGCGCGGTCAGCACGTCGCGAACCTGCTTGCGTTCCAGCCAGATGAGAAGATCGCCCAGATCATTCAGATCAAGGGTTACGAAGATGCGCCCTATCTGGTGCTCGCCACCAAGAACGGCCTGGTCAAGAAGTCGAAGCTGTCCGACTTCGATTCCAACCGCAGCGGCGGCATCGTCGCGGTGAATCTGCGCGATGACGACGAATTGGTCGGCGCCGTACTGTGCTCGGCCGATGACGATCTGCTGCTGGTGTCGGCGCGCGGTCAGTCGATCCGCTTCTCCGCCACCGATGAGGCACTGCGTCCGATGGGGCGGGCCACCTCCGGTGTGCAGGGCATGCGATTCAATGCCGACGATGAACTGTTGTCGCTCAATGTGGTTCGCGCCGACACCTATCTGCTCGTCGCGACCTCTGGTGGTTACGCCAAGCGGACCGCGATCGAGGAATACACCCCGCAGGGTCGTGGCGGTAAAGGCGTATTGACTATCCAATACGACACCAAGCGTGGCACCCTGGTCGGTGCGCTCATCGTCGACGACGAGGATGAGTTGTATGCGATCACGTCCGGCGGTGGCGTAATCCGGACGGCGGCGAAGCAGGTTCGTAAGGCTGGACGACAGACCAAGGGCGTGCGATTGATGAACCTCGCCGATGGCGATACGTTGCTTGCTATCGCGCGCAATGCCGACGAACCCGATCCTGATTCGATCGTCGGCGGAGACGGCGACACCGGTTCCTCTGAGCAGTAACCCCATAGCGGCGGCAACGAACGGATCTAAGGATTCCCATTGACCACGAATCAGCCGAACGACGAGCGGCACCAGACGAACGGTGTAACCGAACGGATCGCACCGTCACCGATTCCGCCGCGGCCGATCCCACGGCCGGTCGCATCGGCCGAGAACGGCCAGCCGAGTGGCCCGCAGGGAGGGGCCCAGCCGCACGAAATGCACAGCCAGCAAGGCGAAGTCGCGTTCAAGGCGCCGGAGCCGAGCTCGGGTGCGGACGGGCCGGAGGCATTCGATCAGCGGGCGGCTCGGCCGGGTAACTCCGGCGAGTCGGCCGCGCCGGCGCCAGGCGAGCGCTCGGCATCGAACGGCGGTGGCCAGTCGCCCTTCCAGGAGGGCTGGTCGCAGCTGCCGCAGCGGGAGCCGCAGTCGAACCTGTACCGTCCCGGACAGTCGCCGGTAACCGGTCGCCCGAATTCCACCAGTGGTGGACTCGGCGGTGGTGGGCTCAACAGTGGTGGTGGGCTCAACAGCGGCGGGGGTGGTGGCCTCGGCGGTGGCGGTCTCGGTGGCGGCAATGCCCGCACAACAGCGGATCTCGCGGCCAAGGCGGCGCGCAAGGAAGCGGCGATGGTGAAGTCCGTCGGCATCGACGGGCCGACCCGCAGCATCGCTCGACCGGAACTGATCAAGGACATGCCGGACCTGTCCGAGATCCGGCACCCGCTGCCGGTCGAGACCCCGGCGGGTCCGCAGGCCACACCGGTCTCGCCCGCGGTTCCGGTCGCAGTCGCGGCGGCCGTCGCCTCCGGTGAACCATTGCGAGCCACGGTGCAGATCCGCCGGATCGACCCATGGTCGACGCTGAAGATCTCGCTGGTGATCAGCGTGGCCATGTTCTTCGTGTGGATGCTCGCGGTCGGTCTGCTCTACATCGTGCTCGAGGGCATGGGTGTGTGGGAGCGGCTCAACAGCACCTTCACCGATATGGTCTCCTCCGACAGCGGCTCAGTAGGGTTGGTCGATGCCGGTTCGGTATTCGGCTATGCGGGTGTCATCGGTCTGATCAATGTGGTGCTTTTCACCGCATTGGCGACCGTCGGCGTCTTCATCTACAACCAGTGCTGCGACCTCGTCGGCGGCATCCAGGTCACCCTGGCCGACCCCGATTAGAACAATGTCCACACGGCCGGTCGTTGTCCTCACACAGGGCGGTGACCGGCCGTTTTGGTCATCGGCGGGCGGGTAAGGTAATCTCGTGCCTCGGTTCGGTTAGCAGCTTCGGCGGGTATCCGAACAGGAAATAAGGGCCTATAGCTCAGGCGGTTAGAGCGCTTCGCTGATAACGAAGAGGTCGGAGGTTCAAGTCCTCCTAGGCCCACTCCCGAACATCACAGTAGGGTGGGAATCATGAAAATCCTTCTCACGGTCAGTGTCGTTGTCGCGGTTCTCATCGGAATCACCAAGCTGCGCAAGCGCGACGATGCGGACCTGTGGCACGAAGTCACCACCCGCTGAACTGTCTTCGGACAGTAGGGATTCGGGGCCTTAGCTCAATTGGCAGAGCACTGCCTTTGCAAGGCAGGGGTTAGGGGTTCGATTCCCCTAGGCTCCACAAACTGGGAGGCGAGTGCTCGCGGAGAGCGCTCGCTTTTGTTTGTTCCGCGTATTTTTTGGGGGCGAAGCCCCCAAGCCCCACCCCGGAGGGGGCTTCGCCCCCCGGGACCCCCCACGTGCCTGGATCGCTTGCATAGGTGATGCGCTGTGTCTCGGACCCGGCCTGGATCGCTTGCATAGATGACGGGCTGTGGCCCCGGACCCGGCCTGGATCGCTTGTACAGATGACGGGCTGTGGCCCCGGACCCGGCCTGGATCGCTTGCACAGATGACGGGCTGCGGCCCCGGACCCGGCCTGAATCGCTTGCACAGATGACGCGCTGTGTCTCGGACCTGGCCTGGCTTGCATTCCAGTTGCCGTACCCAGGGCGGGGGCCTCATACCTGATTCGCGTGACCGGATGCCGCGCGCTGCCCCTTGGTTGTGGTTGCGTGAGAGGGAGTGCCTCGGCGCTTGATGCGCGCATTGGGTGACCGGGCCCGGGCAGGCGGGCTAGCTGGCTCGTCGAGGTTGTCGGGCTCGGTCCAGGGGGTGGCTGGGTCCACGGTGTCGCAAATCGTTCCGGCTTCGGTATCGACCGCGGTGGTGGACGAGAGGTGGACGGGGAGGGTGGTGAGGCCGCGGATCAGGAGGCTCTTTCGCCATGTCAGCTCGGTGGCCGGTATGTCCAGCGACGTGGCTGGGATGCGAGCCAGTAGGCGGGTGCGGGCGATTGTTGCTTCCATGCGGGCTGGGGCGGCGCCGATGTAGTAGTGGATGCCGTGGCCGAATGCGATGTTTCGGGTGTCGTTGCGGGTCGGGTCGAAGGTGGTCAGGTCGTCCAGCAGGGTGTCGGCGATCTGCTCGATTCGAGGTCCGAGATCGCGGATGGCGCGGCTCGCGAAAGCCTTCGCGACGAGGCTGCGCAGGCGGATGTGCTGCGGCGGGTCGGCGAAAAGCATGTTGTCGTCGATGGCGCCGTTGTACTAGCCGTCGGCGCCGTGTTCGGCCATAACGACCCGCCCCTGCTGCGATCCGATCTTCTTGCTGATGGTCGGCTCGACGAAGGCCTGCTTGGCCACGTCGTGATCGACGATCATCCAGCCGAGCACCCCGTCCAAGCGGACGCGATGGTGGGCAGCCGGATATCAGGACCGAGTCCCCGCCCGATTCACAGGGCGACCGAGGCCTGCTTCAACTGGGTGAGCATTGTTTCATCGGGCCAGAAGCGGGCTTCGAATCGGATGGGTGACATGCCGGGAATCGGTGCGAGGCCGGTTATTTCGAGGGCCGCGGTGAGCGGCACGGTGCAAACGGGAACGGCGTTGTTGTCGGCATCGGTGCTGGCGAACATGATGTAGTCGGCGGCAGGGAGTAGGTAGTCGACGCCTTTGCCCCAGATGGTGTAGGTGTAGGGGCGAGTGTCGGTGCCTGCCAGCTTTACCTCGCCGACGATGGCCATCTGCAAGCCGCAGTGGGTGAATTCGAGGTCGCGTTCGAGTGCTTCGTTGAGCCAGTCGGCCTGCGCGGCGTATTCCTCGATGGCCAGGCGGTATCCGGCGCGGGCGGCGGTTCGGTGTTGTTCGTGTCGGCCTGCGCGGTCGAAGGGGACAACGGCGTTGTCCTCGTCGAGGGTGTAACCCTGGGGCGAAAGGCGGTGGCGTGCATCGACGTACTGTTGCTCGACCTGACGGTAGATGCGGGCGAGTAGATGTGGGATATCGGGGACCACGATCAGAGTATCGATATCGGGCATGAAGACGACCGGGCGACGGCCGGCGTAGCGCTGGCTGAAACTCGCCAACCAACCCGGAGCGAGTGGCCAGGAGGTGAGATACGCGTCGCCGTCGCGATCGGTGCGGGTGAGGATGGCATTGCCGCGCGGATTATGCGGCTGCGCAATTGCTTCCAGATTTTCGCGGGCCGCCGCGAAGACCTCGTCGGTGGAGACCGGCCACATCGCCAGGGTCGAGTAGTTGATGACCGATCGCGTATTCGGCAGGTCGATCGCGACCAATTCGTCGACGAATGGGAAGGCCGGGCGGCTGACGAACCGGGTGTCGATCTCGTCGGCCTCGGGCCGGCGGTGCAGCAGATTGTCGAGCGCGGCTTGCTTGTAGGTTGTCGGACGCAGAATCGGCCGAAGTAGTGGCCGGACTTCGGCCCAGGTGCGGTGTTGTGCAAGTGCCGCAAGGTGATCCGGCTTCGGATGATCGAAACTCCCCACCGGACAACCGTATCCGTCGCCTCGACGGCGCGCACATGGGTCAGCTCGTCGTGGGCGGGCCGTGGCGGTCCAGGTGCAGGTAGGTGTAGCCGGTAGTGATCAGGCACACCACGGTGGCGGTGATGAGCATGGCCCAGCCCGCGATGAGCAGGCTCAGTAATCCGCCGAAGAGCGCGCCCGCGCCGAAGGCGGCATACAGCAGGAAGTAGCCGAGCCAGTCGGCGTAATCGCCGCCGCTGATATGGCGTTCGATGCCCTGGCCCATCTTGACGAGGGTGCCGGTGACGTAACTGAGGGGGATCGAGACCTCGCCGTTCTTGACGAATGAGGTGTTGAGCGCGCCGACGCCGAAGGCTACGAACAGGATTGGGATGAGGTCGATATTGGTGGCGTTCGTCGCCCAGTAGAGGATACCGTCCAGCAGGGATGCCACGGCGAGACTGAGTGTGGTGAGCAGGGTCGGGCCGTGCGGATGACCGGACCAGTAGTGCCTGCGGCACCAGGAAGCCACCACGACGCCGGCGAGGAACGAGAGCATGAGCAGGGCCGCTGCGACGGCGATATCGGGTTCGTCGTGGAAGTAGCCGAGCACGGCGCGCTCGGTATTGCCGGTCATGAACGTGACGAAGTAGCCCTCGGTATGCATGAATGCCGCGGCTCCGATGAGACCGGCCAGTGCGGCGAGCACCCATGACAGCCGTGCCTCGGCGTCGTAGAGCGCCCTTCGGCGCGCGAGATCGGGTTTCGTCACTGGTCAGGCTCCTCAGGGAATGACGAGTCAGTGATACCTGGTGATCCTGAGATTCTCCTGTCGCATCGCCGACGTTCCGGATAAGGATCGCGAGGTGTCGCTGGCTTGCTGGCGCGAGCAGGGCCTTGCTGGCGCGAGCAGGGCGATGATTGTCGGTTAGCGTGCACGAGTGAACTCTGTGTTCGACTTTTTGCTGACCGAGGCGCTCGATTCGACACCGCTCGAATCGATCACCGATGCGTGGACGCGGCACCGGGCGGCCACCGAGCGGTTCGATACCACGGTCGATATCGCGATCGCCGGTGGTTTCGGTGCGGACCGACTGGGTTTCGCATTCCTGTCCGGATATCAGCAGGCGCTGCGGGCGTTGCTGCCCGAACTCCCGGCCGATGAGCTGGTCGCGGTCTCCGCGACCGAGGCGGGCGGCGCGCATCCGTCGGCGATCACGACCCAGGTGACCGAGACCGACGGCGGCTGGCGGGTCAACGGCACCAAGACATTCACCACATTGGGGATACTCGCGCGGCGACTGTTGGTGATCGCCAGTGCGGGCACGGCGGCGGGCGGGCGCAATCTGCTGCGCGCCGTGCTCGTCGATGCGACACAGCCCGGCGTCAATGTGACGAATCTGCCCGGCGTACCGTTCGCACCCGAAATCCCGCACGCCTCGGTCACATTCACCGATGCCGCGGCCGAACCGCTGCCTGGCGACGGCTACTCGGACTACCTCAAACCGTTCCGCACCATCGAAGACGTCCATGTGCTCGCGGCCACCCTCGGCTGGCTGGTGCGGGTCGGGCGCGAGTCCGGCTGGCCGCGGGCGACGCTGCAGCGGTTACTCGCGGCGGTGGCGTTCGTGCGCGGCCTCGAGATGGATCGGCCGACCTCGCCCGGCGGTCATATCGCATTGGGCGGCGCGTACGAGTATTTCGAGCAGGTGCTGACGGAACTGGAGCCGCTGTGGGCTGAGGCCGATCCGGTCGTTCGCGAGCGGTGGGAGCGGGATCGTCGGTTGCTGGCGACCGCCGGAAAGGTACGGGCGCAACGATTGACGGCGGCCTGGCTATCGGTGGGCACGGCGGACGAACCGGCGGTGCCGACAGATAGCTGAGTGGGGCTGAGCTGCCCCGGAAATGGGGAGCGGGCCTCGGCGAAGGGGGGGAGTTAGCCGAGGCCCGCGTAAGGTCGGCCCGGGGGGGAGGGGCCGACGTGAACGATCCTACGCGATGATCCGGGTTTGTGTGTGCGTGGGGATCACCACTTTCCAAGATTTTTCGGGACGGCTCACCTGCGACAGCTGCGGACGCCGCCTGGATAGCCGGACCGGTGGGTTGACGGCCCGCTCGTCGATTCGATGACTGCTATCAAAAATGTTGGCGCGCAGTGTTTTACGGCCGGGATGGGAGCTCACTACGCGGTCGAGGTAAATGTGAAAACCATGCCGACCGGTTGCTGCGCGTCCGTAATCGCTGTGCGGGTTGAGCGGTTGCACGGCAGATTCGGTCGGATTTGTCGCGTGTCGTTCGGGCGCGGGCATGTCGGCCACGCGGATCCCGAGTAGCGGCCAGGTCCGAATCGGGTAGTGCGCTACGCGCGATCGGACCGGTACCCGGCGGGACGATCGAATCGGTCGCATCCCGAACCGGCACCCCCGAGCACCGCCTGGAAAGGGATGCGACCGTTTTGGTGTTCGGTCGCAACTCGGGCCCGTTCGATCGCTGAAAAGCCCAGGTGGACGAAAAATCACCGGAAATTGTCGGTGCCCAGGGCAATACTGACTCGAGTAATGAGCCACCTCGCCCGAGCGAGCGAACCTCAGGAGAAGCATGCCCGACGCAATCGTCGCCGAGGGTCTGGTCAAGCGATACGGCCAGTTGGTCGCCCTCGATGGACTCGACCTGGCGGTGCCCGAGGGTACCGTCACCGCATTGCTCGGACCCAACGGTGCGGGCAAGACCACCACGGTCCGGGTGTTCACCACCCTGCTCATTCCGGATGCCGGCCGCGCGACCGTCGCGGGTATCGACGTGCTGCGCAATCCACAGGCCCTGCGCTCGCGCATCGGCGCGTCCGGGCAATATGCCGCCGTCGACGAATATCTCACCGGATTCGAGAACCTGGAGATGGTCGGTCGGCTCTATCACATGGGCGTGCAGCGCAGTAAGGAGCGCGCGCGGGAATTGCTGGAGCGCTTCCGACTCAGTGATGCCGCCGACCGGCCGGTCAAGGGCTATTCGGGCGGTATGCGCCGACGGCTCGACCTGGCCGGTGCACTGGTGGCCAATCCACCGGTGCTCTTCCTGGACGAGCCGACCACCGGACTCGACCCGCGTGCGCGCCTCGACCTCTGGGATGTCATCGAGGAACTGGTGGCCGGCGGCACCACGCTCTTGCTCACCACGCAGTACATGGAGGAGGCCGATCGGCTGGCCGATGCCATCGCGGTGATCGACCACGGCAAGGTGATCGCCCGCGGCACCGCGGATGAACTCAAAACGCTGGTCGGCGGCGATCGCATCGAACTCACCGTCGACCATGCCGACAATCTCGCGACCGCCCAGCAGGCGCTCGAGGGTTTGGCGGACGGGGAGATCCATCTCGAACCCGGACTGCGCCGGATCACCGTTCCGGTCAGTGACGGATCGCAGGCGCTCGTCGATGCCATCGGCCGGCTGACCACACACAATGTGCAGATCCACGATGTCGGTTTGCGTCGTCCGTCACTGGACGACGTCTTCCTCACGCTCACCGGTCACGAGGCCGAGGAGTTGATCAACGGTAACGGCGATAAGCCTGCGGATCGGCTCGAAGTAACGGAAGGACGCAAGTGATGACCGCGGCCAGCGTGGACACCAGAATTCGCATGCCACTCGGCGAACGCCTCGTCATCGTCTGCACCGACAGTGTGACCATCGCGAAGCGCAATGTCATCAAGATCAAGCGTGTACCCGACGTGCTGATCTTCTCGACGCTGTCGCCGATCATGTTCGTGCTGCTGTTCGCCTATATCTTCGGCTCGGCGATCGAGGTGCCCGGCATGTCGGGCGGCTACCGGGAGTTCCTTATCGCGGGCATCTTCGCGCAGTCGGTGGTCTTCGGCGCGACGTTCACCGGATTGGGCCTGGCCGAGGATATGCAGAAGGGCATTATCGACCGGTTCCGCTCGCTCCCGATGGCGCCGTCGGCCGTGCTGGTCGGGCGCACCATCAGCGATGTGGTGATCAATGTGGTCAGCCTGGTGGTGATGTCGGTGACCGGTTATGTCGTCGGCTGGCGGATTCGCGGATCCTTGCTCGACGCGGTGCTGGCCTATGTGCTGTTGCTGCTGTTCGCGTACGCGATCTCCTGGATCATGGCCGTGGTCGGCCTGCTGGTTCGCGCGCCCGAGGTGTTCAACAACGCCAGCTTCATGGTGATCTTCCCGCTGACGTTCCTGGCCAATACCTTCGTGCCGCTAGAGAATCTGCCGACGGCGCTGCGGGTATTCGCCGAGTGGAATCCGGTCTCAGCGGTCACCCAGGCGACCCGCGATCTGTTCGGCAATACCAGTCCGATGGCGCCGAAGTCGGACGCCTGGTCCATGCAGCATCCGGTGGCGACCACGCTGGCGTGGGTGGTGATCATCCTCGCGCTGTTCATCCCGCTCGCGCTGCGGCAGTACAAGCGCACCGTCAGCCGCTGACCGGGTGCGAGCTCTCGGTCGTCAGCGACCGTTGTCCGCGCCGGCACCTGCCAATGGGTTCGGCGCGGAGCCATTGCGGGAGTAACCGATTCGCGGCGGCGCCGGCGCCGGTTCCGGCGGTTGGGGGCGCTTGCTGCGAACCAACCAGGCCACGCCACCGGCCAGCGCGACGACGACCGCGGCGATCAGTCGGTTACGAGAACGTGCGGAGGTGAGTAGGCGCCCCAAGGTCATTCGACAACTGTGGCACATGACGGCGCATCGCGCAGTAGGGCCAGAATCATGTGATCCCTGCGTGCCTAGGGACCGGTGTGGCGAACATCGATGTCTCGCTGACTAGCATGACGGGGTGACCTCACCGAATCAGACCGCCGTGGCCACGTTGCACACCAACCACGGCGACATCAAGATCTCGCTCTTCGGTAACCACGCCCCGAAGACGGTGCGGAACTTCGTCGGCCTGGCCGATGGATCAGCACCGTACACGACGGAGAACGCCAGCGGCGGCACCTCCGGCCCGTTCTACGACGGCGTGAGTTTCCACCGGGTGATCGACGGGTTCATGATTCAAGGTGGTGACCCAACCGGCACCGGACGCGGTGGACCCGGCTACGAATTCGGCGACGAATTCCATCCGGAGCTGCGCTTCGATCGCGGCTACCTGCTGGCGATGGCGAATGCGGGACCGGGCACCAATGGTTCGCAGTTCTTCGTCACCGTCGGCGCGCAGCCGCATCTGAACCGCAAGCACACCATCTTCGGGGAGGTCGTCGACCCCGATTCGCGCAAGGTCGTGGATGCCATCGCGACCACGCCGACCGATCGCAACGACCGTCCCAAGGAAGCCGTCACCATCTCCAAGATCACTATCGAATAATCCGATGAATGCTCAACCGCCCGCACCGACGTGCGTCCGCCACCCCAATCGTCCTACGGGCCTGGCCTGCACTCGGTGCGGGCGACCGGCCTGTCCGGAATGTCTGCGACCCGCGGCAGTCGGACAGCACTGTGTCGACTGCGTCCGTCAGGCGCAGCGTGAGGTCCGGCCGGTGCGCACCGTCGCCGGTGCGCAGACCGAGCGGACCCCGATTCCGTACGTCACCTATGTGCTGATCGCGCTGAACACGATTGTCTTCGCGGTCACCGCGGGTCAATCGAAGAGTCTGGTGGAGAACACCGGGCATTCCGCGCTCTACATCGACTGGGTGCTGTATCCACCCGCGGTGGCGCACGGCCAGTACGTGCGGCTGATCGGCTCCGGCTTCCTGCACTACGGTCCGATCCACCTGCTGCTCAATATGTTCGCGCTGTATGTGGTCGGCCGCAGTATCGAGCCGGTGCTCGGACGGGCGCGCTATCTGGTGGTCTACCTGGTGGCACTGCTCGGCGGTTCGGCCGCGGTGATGGTTTTCGCCAGGGACAGCCTCACCGCGGGCGCATCGTGTGCGGTCTACGGACTGTTCGGCGCGATCACGGTGGTCCTGATCCGGGTGCGGCAGAATCCGAATCAGATGTTGATCCTCATCGGCATCAATGTCTTCATCAGCTTCTCGCTGCCCGGTATCTCGTTGGCCGGACACCTCGGCGGACTCGCCGCGGGCACTCTTGCCGCACTCGGCATTCTGTTCCTGCCGGAGTGGCTGCGCGCGAAAACACAAGAGAACGCACGACTGATCGGTTGGGCCGCAGTCGCCGCCGTTGCCGTGGCGGCACTCGCCGTCATCGTGGCCGCGGCGATATCGCTGCGGTAAATGCTTCACGTGAAACGTTGCTGCCGCGCACGTTCGGCGCGCGGCTATTGCGCCAATCCGTGTGCGACGAGGGTTTCGAAGACCTCGTCCGGACTGGTGCCGAGGTCCCAGCGGCCGAAGATCAGCAGGCGTTCATCGCCGTGGTGCTCGACGTCGATTTCGAGCATGGGATTTTTGCGGCCGAGGCGGCGATAGCCGACGACCCGGGCCCGCATGATCTGATCGCGAGTGTATTCGGTCGGTCCGGTGAGAGTGCGAACCACCAGCCGTGGCTGTGGATCGGCGGTAATGCTCAGGCGCGGGCGCTGTCGGAATCCGAGTCCGGCCAAGGCCAGCAGGCCGACCGCCGCCAATCCGATCAGCAGTCGACTCGGGCCGTCCTTCGCGAGGATGGCGGCACCGGCCAGCACCACGCCGCCGATGGTGACCGCGATGAGCCCGGCCATCGGTGTGGTCCAGGTGGTGCGTGGTTCGGGGAGCGGATCAGGCGAATCGGATTCGGGATCCACGTGTCACTTTCCCCCATCGTTCCTCGAGTTGTCCACATGGTTATCCACAGGTGTGCATGAATGACACGTCTGTAATCCCGGCGTTATGCGGATCAACGCCACCGCATCGTCATGATCAGGCCGATAACCATGAGACCGAAGCCGATCAGGAAGTTCCACGCCCCGAGATCCGCCATCCAGGTAATGCGGTCATTGGCGAGGTAGTAGACGAGCAGCCAGACCAGCCCGGCCAGCATGAAGCCGAGCATGATCACGACGTACCAGACCGGGGACGGTCCCGCCTTCACCTTGACCGGTGTGCGGCTGGCGGGATTGATCGTGTAGTCGGTCTTCTTACGGACCTTCGACTTGGGCATGTCGTCCTCGTGTTCGGCGTTCGGGTCGGATACCGGCGGGGAGATTCGGTTGAATTATGGCCGAGCTCGCGCACCACAGAACCCGATCCGGCGGGGGCCGAGACGGTCCGGGTGAGGGCTCAGGTCCCCTCCGGTCTGCCTCTAGGCTATCCCAACTGGTAATGCGCGCGACGGTCCGCCGGGTCGCCACGTAATCTCGTCAGCATGCGTGTACTGGTCGTCGACAACTACGACAGCTTCGTGTTCAACCTGGTGCAGTACCTCGGCCAGTTGGGTGCCGAGGCCGTGGTCTGGCGCAATGACGACCCGCAGTTGGCCGATCTGGATGCGGTTGTCACCGAATACGACGGCATTCTGATCAGCCCCGGTCCGGGCACACCGGATCGGGCGGGCGCGAGCATCGATCTGGTGCACGCCTGCGCGCGGCACGGCATTCCGCTGCTCGGGGTATGCCTCGGCCATCAGGCCATCGGAGAGGCGTTCGGCGCCACCGTGACTCGCGCACCGGAGCTGCTGCACGGCAAGACCAGCTCGGTCTTCCACCTCGGCGTGGGTGTGCTGGGCGGTCTGCCCGATCCGTTCACCGCGACTCGATACCACTCGCTCACCGTTCTCGAGAACACCCTGCCCGCCGATATCGAGGTGATCGGCCGGACCGAATCCGAGATCGTGATGGCCATGCGGCACCGCACGCTGCCGATTCACGGCGTGCAGTTCCATCCCGAATCGGTGCTGACCCAGGGCGGGCATCGGATGTTGGCGAACTGGCTGGAGGTATGCGGCGAGCGTCCGTCCGAGGGGCTGGTGGAGATGCTGGAGGCGGAGGTCGCGGCACTGGTGACCCAGTGACGCGACGGCCCTATGTGCTGCTGTCCGTCGCGGTCAGTGTCGACGGATATATCGACGATGCGACCCCGGAGCGGCTGAAGCTGTCCAATGACGCGGATTTCGATCGGGTAGATCAGGTACGGGCGGAGTCCGATGCGATCCTGATCGGCGCCGAGACGCTGCGGCGCGATAATCCGCGATTGCTGGTCAACAGTGCCGACCGGCGGGCCGCGCGCGTCGCGGCCGGAAGACCGGAGTATCCGTTGAAGATTGCCGTGAGCGCACGCGGTGATCTGGATCCGGAGCTGCGTTTCTGGCACCACGGCGGTGACAAACTCGTCTACACCACAGATGCCGGTGCGTCGAAGCTCGATGATCGGTTGGCGGGTCTGGCGGAGGTGGTCCGGCTCGGTGTCGATATCGACCTCGGTGCGTTGCTCGACGATCTCGGCCGCCGCGGCATCGCCCGGCTGATGGTAGAGGGCGGCACCCGCATCCTCACGCGGTTTCTCGCAGCGGATCTGGCCGACGAATTGCAGATGGCGGTCGCGCCGATCGTCGTCGGACATGCCGCGGCGCCGCGATTTCTCGGCCCCGCGAGCTACCCGGCCCGCCGAATGCACCTGGCTGATGTCACTCGGATCGGCGATGTCGCATTGCTGCGCTACCTGCCGCGCGAGTCCGAGGAGCAGACCGATATCCAATTCATGCGCCGGGCAATCGAACTGGCACGGCTGTGCCCGCCCAGCTCGACCGCGTTCTCCGTCGGCGCGGTAATCGTGGCCGACGGCGTCGAGATCTCGACCGGCTACTCGCGCGAGACCGACGAGAAGGTCCATGCCGAGGAGGCCGCGCTCGACAAGCTCGACGCGGACGATCCCCGGTTGGCGCGGGCGACGATTTACAGCACCCTGGAACCGTGTTCGCAGCGCGCCACCGCGACCCGGCTGCCGTGCACCGACCGGATTCTGCAGGCCGGGATTGCACGCGTCGTCATCGCCTGGCGGGAACCGACGACCTTCGTAACCAATTGTGTCGGGGTGGAGCAGTTGCGCCAGCACGGCGTCGAGGTGGTCGAATTGACGGAGCTGGCCGAGGAGGCGATGTCGATGAATCGCCACCTGAATCTTTCCTGATCGGTCAGGGCCTGCCGTAGACCGCGGTGACGAATTCGCTGAGCTGGTTGTCGTCGAGGTGGCGTGCCAGGTCGGCCTCGCTGATCATCCCGACCAGCCGCTTGGCATCGATCACCGGCATCCGCTTGATCCGGTGACTTTCCATCGCATCGAGCACCTCTTCGACATCCGCATCGGCGGCGATCCACCGCGGCGTCGCGTCGCAGAGGTCTTCGGCACGCGTAGTGGCCGGGGATCGCCCCTGGGCAATGCATTTGACCACAATGTCGCGGTCGGTGATGATCCCGCACATCCGCTCGTTGTGGTCGGCGATGACCAGCGCGCCGACGCCGAGTTCGGCCATCACCCGCGAAGCCTTCCCGACGGTATCGTCCTTGGAAATCCACTGGGCCCCGGGTTTCATGATGTCCCTGGCAGTGGTCATGGGGCTGTCTCCTGTTCCACGGTGGGTTGGGATGAGCAGCCCCATTCTCGCGCCGATCGGACCGTGCGGTCCGCCGCTCCGCGTATTCAGACCCCTGACCTGGGCTCCGCTATTACGGCGGACCGAGGACGTAAGTGGTGATCGATACCGTTCCGTTCTTCCCGATCGCCGACCCGGCCGCAGGCTGTTGGCTGACGACCCGACCGACGCTGTTCGTATCGAAGGTGCCCTGGGTGGATTGGCTGATCTGTGCCGATGTGCCGGTCCAGCCTGCCTGCCGCAGCTTGTCCACCGCCTGCGCCGTGGTGAGGCCGATCAGGCTCGGCATGACGATGTCGCCGCTGGAAACCTGCACGGTGACTGTGGACCCCTTGTCCGCGGTGCTGCCACCCGACGGGGTGGTCGCGATGACCTCGCCCTTGGGCTTCGAGGACGGCACATCCTGGATGGTGATCTTGAATCCGGAGCTGTCCACCAGATTCGGCTGCGCGACGCTGATGTCCTGACCGACCACATTCGGCACCCGGATCTGCTCCGGTCCGGAGCCGAGGATCACGACGATGGCCCGGTCGACATCGACGCGCGAACCCGCCGACGGATCGGTGCCGATCACCTTGTCCGTCTCCTGCGCACTCGAAGGCTTGCGCTGCACATTCGGATCCATCCGCAACCCGCTCGCGTTCAGCTGTTGCTCGGCCTGCTCCTGCGTCATGCCGTCGAGGCGAGGAATCTGCACCTGCGCCGGTCCGGCAGAGACCTGCACGGTGATCGTGCTGCCCTTATCGACCCGGGAACCGCCGAGCGGCTGGGTGGAGATGACATTGCCGGTGGCGACCTTGTTATCCGGCTTCTGCTGGATGGCCACCGTGAAGCCGAGCTTCTGCAGCGAATCCTGGGCCTGTTGCGCGGATTTGTTCGAAAGGTCGGGTATGGCGACCTGATCCGGGCGCGCGCCCGGCCCGATCAATACCCAGAACAGGGCGAACGCCACGATTACCGCCGCGGCGGCGCCGAGCGCGATATAGAGATTGCGTCGCGGACTCGCCGGTTCCGCGGGTTCCTGCTCAGCGGTGTCGTCATTGCGTTCGACGGTGCGGAAGCTGCGCGGCGCCGGTTCGTTCGAGCCGAGGATGGTGGTGCGGTCCTCGTCGGTCATCACCATCGGCGCGCTCGGCTTCTGGCCGCCGAGCACCCGGATCAGATCGGCACGCATCTCGGCGGCCGACTGGTACCGGTTGGCCGGATTCTTGCTCATCGCCTTGAGCACCACGGAATCCAATTCGCGCGGCACCCCGGTGTGCACATGCGAAGGCAGCCGCGGATCCTCCCGGACGTGCTGGTAGGCGACGGCGATCGGCGAGTCACCGGTGAAAGGCGGCTCGCCGGTGAGGATTTCGAACAGCACACAGCCGACGGAATACACATCCGAGCGGGCGTCGACGGTCTCACCGCGCGCCTGCTCGGGCGAAAGATATTGCGCGGTACCGATAACGGCCGCGGTCTGGGTCATCGGGTTGGAGCTGTCGGCGAGTGCGCGCGCGATGCCGAAGTCCATCACCTTCACCGCACCGGCCCGGTTGATCATGATGTTGGCGGGCTTCATATCGCGATGCACGATTCCGGCCTTATGGCTGAAATCCAGTGCGGCGCAGACGTCGGCGACGACCTCCATGGCCCGGCGCGGTGGTATCGGACCCTTACCGCGCACGATGTCACGCAGCGTCTCACCGTCGACGTACTCCATCACGATGTACGGCAGCGGTCCGCCGTCCACCTCCGCCTCACCGGTGTCGTAGACCGCGACGATGGCCGGATGGTTCAGTGCGGCGGCGTTCTGCGCCTCGCGCTTGAAGCGCAGATAGAACGTCGGGTCGCGGGCCAGATCGGCACGCAACACCTTGATCGCGACATCTCGGCTGAGCCGTAGATCCCGCGCCTTGTGGACTTCGGACATGCCGCCGAACCCGATGATCTCACCCAGCTCGTAGCGGGAGGAGAGATTCTTCGGGGTCGTCATGGTTGTCCTTGCGGAGTAGCAGCGCCTGGAGTGGCCGAGGGTCCTCGGGCACCGGGACTATCCGGAAATGGTAAATCGAGCGTAGGGAACCACGAGCTTCTTGTGGTGGTCGACGGACTCGTTGTCTTCGACGACTTCGTCGTGGTCGGCGTTGTGGTGGTCGGTGTTGTGGTCGGCGGCTGCGTCGTCGTCGTGGGTTCCGCGGTCGGCGGCGGTGGCGGAGCCGGTCTGGTCGTGGTGATGACGGTCGTCGGCGGCTCGGTTGTCGTGGTCGGCGGTGTGGTGACCGGTGGTGGCGGCGCGACTTTCGACGTGCTGGTGGCAGGGCGCACGGTATCCGGATTGGTATCGCCGCCGAACAGCAGCCACAGCACCAGACCGACGAGCAGCACCGCGCCGACCGCGACGGCAGCGCCGACCTTCTGGCCGGTGGTGAACCTCGAGGTCTCCGGATCGGGCCCGGGATTGGTGCGCGTGGCGCCGGAGCTCATCACAGTCCTGGGCGCGGGCGTTTGTCTGGTCGAAGCAGCGCCCCCTACCCCCATCGGGGTGGCCGGGGTGTTGTACCGGACCGTCGGGCCATCGTGGTCATGCGACGGCAGAATCACGGTCGGACCTGGCGGCAGCACCCGGGTCGCACCGGTCGCCGTCGGTGCGCCGGTGGCGATCGGCGGTGGTGGGCGGCGTCCGGCGCGCACGGCGGCAACGGCATCGGCGAATTCGCCGCCGCTGGCATAGCGCAGGGCCGGATCCTTGCCCATGGTGATCTCGATCAGCTCGCGCACATTGGGCGGCAGATCCGACGGCATCGGCGGCGGGGCCTCGCGCACATGTTTCATCGCGACGGTGATCGCACCATCACCGGTGAACGGCCGCTGCCCGGCCAGCGCCTCGTAGCCGACCACGCCGAGTGCGTACACATCACTGGCCGAGGTCGCGTCCTCGCCGACCGCCTGCTCGGGCGCGATGTACTGGGCGGTGCCCATCACCATGCCGGTCTTGGTCACCGGGGAGGCGTCGACCGCCTTGGCGATGCCGAAGTCGGTGATCTTCACCTGACCGGTCGGCGTGACGAGGATATTGCCCGGCTTAACGTCACGGTGCACGACGCCCGCGGCGTGCGCCACCTCGAGTGCGCGACCGGTCTGCTCCAGCATGTCCAGACCCTGGACCACCGAAAGTCGGCCCAGCCGGTTCAGCACCGTATTGAGCGGTTCGCCCTGCACCAATTCCATGACCAGATAGGCGGTTTCCCCGCCGCTGGGATCCATGGTTTCGCCGTAGTCGTAGATTCCGGCGATACCCGGGTGATTCAGCTGGGCCGTGGTCTTGGCCTCACTGCGGAACCGATGCCGGAAGGTCGGGTCGGCGGAGAACTCGGATTTGAGCACCTTCACCGCAACCCGGCGGTCCAGCCGGGTGTCGAGTGCCTCCCATACCTGACCCATACCGCCCGTGGCGATCAGGCGTTGCAGCCGATATCGGTCGGCGATCATCGCGCCGTTGTTCAGCATCCCGGCCCCCGTACATCCACTCGCACGTTCATATCCCTCAGCGCCCTCGCAAACCGGCGTCTAACACCGCGCGGGCAATCGGCGCGGCCACCGAGCCACCGGTCGCGGCCAACGCCCGGTCGCCGCCGTTCTCCACGATCACCGCGATGGCGATCTTGGGGTTCTGGGCGGGCGCGAAGGCGATGTACCAGGCGTGTGGTGGCGTATTGCGCGGATTGCTTCCGTGTTCGGCGGTTCCGGTCTTAGAGGCGATTTGGTACCGGGTCTGGCCGTGTCCGACGGTGTTGTCCTCCGACGCGATCATCAGGTTGGTCAGCGTCGACGCTACCTGGGCGCTGACAGCTTGGCCGACCGAGACCGGTTTATTTTTCGAGAGCTCGCTCAGATCGGGTCCCTGCAGTTGGTCGACCAGGTACGGCTCCATGCGGACGCCGCCGTTCGCGATGGTCGCGGCGATGACCGCATTGTCCAGTGGGGTGAGTGCGACATCGCGCTGGCCGATGCTGCTCTGGGCCAGCGCGGCATTGTCCGGAATCGTACCGACGGTGCTCTCCGCGACCGGAATCGGGATGCCGCGGTGCGCGCCGATGCCGAATGCGGCGGCCTCGTCCTTGAGGTTGGAGGAGCCGACCTTGAGTCCGAGTTCGACGAATGCGGTATTGCAGGATCTGCGGAACGCCTCGGTGAGCGTCGCGGTGGGCCCGCTGCCGCATGTGGTGCCGTTGTAGTTCTCCAGCGTCGTGGTTGTCCCCGGCAATGTGATGTTCGGCGCGGCGGTGAACTGGTCGTCCGGGTTTGCGGTGCCGTTGGCCAACGCGGCGGCGGTGAGGACCACCTTGAAGGTGGAGCCCGGCGGATAGGTCTGCGACACAGCACGATTCAACATGGGTTGGCGCTGGTCCGCACTCAGCTCTTCCCAAGACTTGGTGCCCTGGGCGCCATCGTGCCCGGACAACAGGTTCGGGTCGTAGCTGGGGGTGGACACCATGGTGAGAATCTTGCCGGTACTCGGCTCGATCGCCACCACCGAACCGGTGTAGCCCTTGGCGGTCAACTGTTCGTAGGCGGTCTGCTGCATCACCGGGTCCAACGTGGTGAGCACATTGCCGCCGCGCGGATCACGACCGGAGATCATATCGATCAGGCGGCGTCCGAACAGCGCATTGTCCGAACCGTTCAGCACCGTATCCTCGGCGCGCTCCAGACCCGTGCTGCCGTACTGCATCGAGTAGAAGCCGGTGGCCGGTGCGTACGCTTCCGGGTCGGTGGGGTAGGTGCGCAGGTACTTGTAACGGTCGTCGGTGGCGACCGAACTGGCCAGTACCGTACCGCCCGCGGAGATCTGCCCGCGCTGGCGGGCGTATTCGTCGAGCAGCACGCGTGAGTTGCGTGGATCGGTGCGGTAGTCGTCGGCCTTGATCACCTGCACATAGGTGGCATTGAGCAGCAGCGCGACGATCATGAGCATCACCGCGACCGCGACCCGTCGTAGCGGCGTGTTCATTCCTGCGGCCTCGCTTCCGGTTTGCGCAGAAGCTCGGTGGTCGCATCCGCGATCGGGGCCACCGGATCCTTCTTGCGCACCGGCGCCGGGGCACGTGCCGCGTCGGAAACCTTGATCAACAGTGCCAGTAGGGCGTAGTTGGCCAGCAGCGACGAACCGCCGTAGGACATGAACGGCGTGGTGAGACCGGTCAGCGGAATCAGTTTGGTGACACCGCCGACCACCACGAACAGCTGGATGGCGATGGTGAACGACAACCCGGCGGCCAGCAGTTTGCCGAAGCTGTCACGCACGGCCAGTGCGGTCCGCAGACCGCGCACCACGAACACCAGGAACAGCAGCAGCACCGCGGCAAGTCCGAACAGGCCGAGTTCCTCGCCGATGGTGGTGATGATGAAGTCGGTCTTGGCGAAGGGCACCTGCGATGGCCGTCCGCTGCCCAGGCCGGTGCCCGCCAATCCGCCGGTGGCCAGGCCGAACAGCGACTGCGAGATCTGGTAGCCGGTGTTGTTGTAATCCGCGAACGGGTGCAACCAGGTCTGGGTGCGCACGCGCACATGACTGAAGGCCTGGTAGGCGAAGAAGAATCCGATGCACAGCAGTGCGCCGCCGATGACGAGCCAGCCGACCCGTTCGGTCGCGATATAGAGCATCACCAGCACCGTGCTGAAGATCAACAGTGAAGTGCCGAGGTCCTTTTCGAAGACCAGCACGCCGATGCAGACGATCCAGACCACCAGAATCGGGCCGAGGTCGCGGGCGCGCGGGAACTCCATGCCGAGGAAATGCCGACCGGCCGCGGTGAACAGATCGCGCTTGGCGACCAGCACCGAGGCGAAGAAGATGATCAGCAGGATCTTCGCGAATTCACCCGGCTGCACGCTCAATCCGGGCAGTCTGATCCAGATCTTGGAGCCGTTGGTCTCCGAATACGCCCCGGGCAGCAATGCCGGAATCGCCAGCGCGACAAGGCCTACCAGGCCCAGGGTATAGCTGTATTTGGCCAGCGTGCGGTAATCGTTCAGCACGACCAGGATCGCGATGAAGATGATCATCCCCAGACCGGTCCACAGGATCTGTTGATTGGCGTCGGGGGAGGGGATGGGCCAGGAATTGTAGGCGGCGGTCTGCGCATCGGCGAGATCGAGCCGATGGATCAGCACCAAGCCGAGTCCGTTGAGCAGCGCGGCGATCGGTAAGAGCAGCGGATCGGCGAACGGTGCGAAGCGCCGCACCGCGAGATGCGCCACCGCGAAGAGGGCCAGATAGGCGAGACCGTACTTGGCGATATCCCAGGTGACCGATTGTTCCTGACTCGCCTCGACAAGGAACAGCGAAACAGTGACGATGCCCGTCGCACCGGCGAGCAAGATGAGTTCGGCATTGCGCTTCGTCGACGGCGGCGGCGCTGGCGCGAATCCGCCGGGGGGACTGGGAAAGGCCCCAGCGGACGGTGGTGCCGGAGCGGACATCAGTCCGTCACCCGGCAAGGCTCCCCCGCCGTCTGGGGGTTCGGCGACGCCGTCGCCGTCGGGGTCTTGGCGTCGGGGCTCTTGGTCTCGGCCGGCTGCGGTTCGGGCGCGGGCGCCCGGTTCTCGGTGGTCGGCGCGACCGTGGTCGGCGCGGATGCACCGGGCTGCGTCGGCGGTTCGCTGGGCGGCACGACGCCGGGCTGCGGCACCGGCTCCTTGGACGGGCAGGCACGCAGCAGTTCGTTGCGCGCCAGCATCTGCATCTGCTTGCGCGCCTCGTCCAGCGAACCCGGCGGCAGTCCCTTGTCAACCTGGTCGTGTCCGGTCTGCTTGAGATCGGAAACCTTGAGCACCTTGCATTTCGCCGGCAGACTCTCGCCCGGCTGCAGCAGGGTGAGGGAGCCGGTCGGGTCGACACAGGCGATCGTTTCGACCTCGTGGATCGAGTAACCCAGCACCGAACCCGGCAGACCACGCATGATGACGACCTGGTCGTTATCCGCGCCGACGTAGTAGTTGCTGCGAATCATGTTGTAGCCGACCAGCAGTCCGATTGCCGCGGCCAGCACCAGGGCGGCGGCGAGCAGAATCCAGCGCAGCTTATGCGATTTGCCCTGCGGCGGCGTCTGCGGTGTGGCGGCGGCCCTGCGCGGTTCGGCCCGCGGTGGACGCATCGCGGCGGCCCGCCCGGCGGCGGTATTGGGCGGTGGGGTGTCCTCGTCCTGACCTGATGCCGCGCCCGCGACGATCGGATGGCTCTGCCCGTAGTCCAGATCTATGACATCGGCGACGACCACGGTGACGTTGTCCGGACCGCCGCTGCGCAAGGCGAGTTCGATGAGCCGGTCGGCACATTCGTCGGTGCTGCCCTCGCGCATGGTGTTGGCGATGGTCTCATCGCTGACCACATCGGACAGACCGTCGGAGCACAGCAGATAGCGATCACCGGCGCGGGCTTCGCGCATGATCAGCGTCGGCTCGATCTCGTTGCCGGTCAGGGCGCGCATGATCAGCGAACGTTGCGGATGGGTGTGCGCCTGCTCGGGGGTGATCCGGCCCTCGTCGACCAGCGACTGGACGAAGGTGTCGTCGCGGGTGATCTGGGCCAGCTCGCCGCCGCGCAGCAGATACGCGCGCGAGTCGCCGATGTGGACCAGGCCGAGTTTTTTGCCCGCGAACAGGATTGCGGTGAGCGTGGTGCCCATGCCGTCCAGTTCGGGCTCTTCCTCGACGTGATCGGCAATGGCGGCATTGCCCTCGTGGACGGCGGTATTGAGCTTGCCGAGCAGATCGTCGCCTGGTTCGTCGTCGTCGAGGTGGGCGAGCGCGGCGATCATCAACTGCGACGCCACCTCGCCGGCGGCGTGGCCGCCCATACCGTCGGCTAGTGCGAGCAGCCGTGCGCCCGCATAGACGGAGTCCTCGTTGTTGCCTCGGACAAGACCGCGGTCGCTACGCGCTGCGTAGCGGAGAACAAGTGTCACGATCGCAGCTCGATCACTGTTTTGCCGACACGGACGGGGGTGCCGAGTGGAACTCGGACTGCGGTGGTGACTTTCGCGCGGTCGAGGTAGGTGCCGTTCGTCGAGCCGAGGTCTTCGACGTACCAGTCGTCACCGCGCGGCGAGAGCCGCGCATGTCTGGTCGAGGCGTAATCATCGGTGAGTACCAGCGTTGAGTCGTCCGCACGTCCGATCAGCACCGGTTGGGTGCCGAGCGAGATGCGAGTGCCGGCGAGTGAACCTTGAGTCACCACAAGAAATTTGGCGCCCTTCTGGCCTCGGCTGAAAGACGGCAGCACCGCGGAACCGCGTGCGGCCCTGGGCTGGATCCGGATGCCGGATGCCGCGTAGATGTCGCTGCGCAGGGTGCGCAATACCGCCCACACGAATAACCACAGCAGCAGCAGGAACCCCGCACGGGTCAATTGCAGGATCAGTCCCTGCACGGCGCTCCACCTCCTGTTCGACCGTGTATCGGTGCCCGTAGGTGCGAGTTCGCCCCCACCGGCTTGCTGGTTTCGCGAGCCCCGGTCCTGGCGACGCGCGTGTGTTGGCAGCATCATAGGGCCGTGGGTCGAGTTCGATCACGATACGGCGGCAGAATCCCTGTACGCCATGTCGTGACCTGCACCGCGAGCTTACGGGATCAGACGATACGGATCAGGATCTCGGAGTGCCCGGCGCGGATAACATCGCCGTCGGCCAGCTGCCAGTCCTGAACCGGGGAGCCGTTGACGAGCGTGCCGTTGGTCGAACCCAGGTCCGAGAGCATCGCGGTCTGCCCGTCCCAGCGGACTTCGATGTGCCTGCGCGAAACTCCGGTATCCGGCAGCCGGAAGTGCGCGTCCTGACCGCGGCCGATGATGTTGCTGCCCTCGCGGAGCTGGTAGGTGCGGCCGCTGCCGTCGTCGAGCTGCAGCGTCGCGGAGTAGCCCGAACCGGCTTGTGCGCCACCGCCATACGCGGGCGCGGGGGCCTGGTAGCCGCCGCCCTGCGCGCCGTAGCCGGGCTGTTGCGAGTAGGCCTGACCATAGCCGCCCGGCTCCTCGGGCGCGGCGTAGCCCGGCTCGCCGTAACCCGGTTCCGCGTAGCCCTGTTCGCCGTAGCCGGCCTGCGCGTAGCCCTGCTGGCCGTAACCCGGCTGCTGACCGTAACCGCCCTGTTCGGCGTAGCCCTGTTCGCCGTAGCCGGCCTGTCCGTAGCCTTGCTGGCCATAACCCTGTTCGGCGTAGCCCTGTTCGCCGTAGCCGGCCTGTCCGTAGCCTTGCTGGCCATAGTCCTGTTCGGCGTAGCCACCCTGCTGCTGGCCGTAGCCGCCGCGCTCGCCGTAGCCCTGGCCGTACCCCGGCTCCTGATAGGCCTGCTGGCCGTAGCCCTGGCCACCCTGTTGGTAGTCGTAGCCGTTCTGGTAGTCGCCGTAACCCTGTTGCGCGTCCGGCGCCTGGTAATCGGAGCCACCGCCGTAGGGCGCCCCGCCCCGGCCGTAGTCTTCGCGGTACGCACCGTTCGGCGGCCCGGACCGGCCCGCAGGCGGCGGTGCGTACCCGCGGCTGCGTGGATCGGACTCCGCGGGCTCACGGCTTGGGTCGTAGCCTGAGTTCTGCGTCATGGGGCCAGCTCCTGGTTGCGGGTGTGCAGGTCGTTGTGGCGTGGGTTCGGGGCTGCGAGCCGGGGTGGCTCTGCGGCCGATGTCGGGATCGACCCGACCGCTCGCCCTGAACTGTCCGGTGTGCAGCGTAGGTGATGCCTCGAATGCCACGTGTACTTCGCCGTAGGTCTGCCAGCCTTGCTCGCGGATGTAGTCCTGAAGGTGTTTGGCGAATGCGCGGGTGGTGAGGTCGTGGTCGGCGGCGAGTTGTTGGTGATCAGAGGTGTTGATGGTGATCACATAACTGTTGGGCGCCAACAGATGTCCGCCACCCAGATCCTGGATACTGTCGGCGGCCTCCTGCTTGAGTGCCGCTTCCACCTCCTGGGGAACGACACTGCCCCCGAAGGCTCTGGCGAACACGTCACCGACGGCGCCTTGCAGGCGACGCTCGAATCGAGAAACGATGCCCATCTCGGCCTCCCTTCGGTGAGCGTCTGTGTTGATTCATAACAACGACACGCGGATATGGCGTGTCGCGTATCGACCACGTTCATTGCATGATATCCACGATCGTCCACACCTGTAACTCCTGGAAGCCAGCCGGGGTTCCCGTGCCGGTCCGGACCGGCACCCAGTGCCGTCAACAGGCGATTTCGTGTCTCGCTGACCCGCGTGATACTGTCTCTCAGTCGCTCGGGCGAGTGGCGGAATGGCAGACGCGCTGGCTTCAGGTGCCAGTGTCCTTCGGGACGTGGGGGTTCAAGTCCCCCTTCGCCCACAGATATGCGGAAAGCCGCGGATCAGAGAATTTCTCCGGTCTGCGGCTTTTGTCGTCTGCGGGGTTCTGTCTGCATTTCCCTTGTGCGGCAGTGGTTTTGACGTATCAGGCCCCATTCGGTTCCGGCGCGGCGGCCGATCCTGACCTCCCTGTCGGCGTGTTGGTCGAAACCGAGTGGGTATGCGCCCACTGTGGCCGAGTGGTCCCACTCGGCCGAGTCGCGCTAGGAGGTTGTCGTGACCAGTGACATGCAACATGCCAAGCGTCCGGTCAGCGCGATGCTGGCCGGTCCGTACGGACACCCGTTCCATCCGATCCTGGTCACCGTGCCGATCGGGGCATGGGTGGCGAGTCTGGTATTCGATATCGCTTCGCATGTGGCGGGTGACCCGCAGGCCCTCGCCCGTGGCTCGGCGTGGCTTCTCGCGGTCGGTGTGCTCGGTGCGCTGGTCGCGGCCGTGATCGGTCTGCTGGATCTGCTCGCGATCCCGACCGGCACTACGGCGTTTCGCACCGGCCTAGTCCACATGAGTCTGAATTTGATAGTGACGGTCACCTTCGCCATCGACTTCTGGTGGCGGCAGTCCGGTCGCGGACCGGATGGCGCCGTGCCGATCGGCCAGTTGGTGTTGTCGATCATTGCCCTCGCCGTCCTCGGCGTCTCGGGTTTTCTCGGTGGCAAGCTCGCCTACCACTACGGCGTCCGGGTGGCCGACGAAACGACTCAGGCCGCCGGCTACCGACACTCGGTCCCGTCCACCGGCGTCGACTCGCTCGAATAACTGATCCCATATAGGCAAATGCCGTAAGTTTGCCGGAATTCTTTCGGCTGACCGTTTCCGAATCCGGGGAGGCGCGTCGATGGTGTGCGCGGATGCCACGGTAGAGCCGAGGTATCCACTGTCGAAGGCGCAATAGGGCTGGTAGCTGGCACAGCGGCGGCATCCCGGCGTGCCGGTTACCGTCGCGAAGTATCTCGATCTGGTCGGCCCATCGAACTCGATTTGCTGGCGCGGCGGCCAACGCCGAACCAGCTATGCCCGTGGCCCGCTCCGACCACGGCGGAAAATCGAATGACAGCTCGTTCCGGCGATCCTTAGTATCGGTCGGGTGTACCGATGGTTCGTAATTACCCCGCCGCCGCGCTCCTGAGCGAGGTGTAGGACCGCGCGCCCATCTGGTTGTGCACCTCGCTTCCGCGACCGCAATCCATTTCTGTCGCAGGAGCGCGAATGTCCACGCCGCTATCCACGGTCAACCGATTCGGGTTGGTCTGTCTTCTCGGCGCCGGGCTGTCGGCGGGGACCGGCGGTTCAGTCGGCACCCTCCTGCACCGTGCGACCGGTCTTTCGCCGGTATCCGTCGCCGCCTGTCGGCTCGCCGTCGGCGGGCTTTTGCTGATCGCTCTCCTGACCGTGACACGGCGGCCGTTGCCACGAAATGCCTCGGCTTGGCGCAGGATCGGTGTGGTCGCGGTTCTTCTCGCGATCATTCAGGCGGGCTACTTCGGTGCGGTCGCGGCCTCGTCGGTGAGCCTTGCGACGCTGATCACCCTTGGTCTGTCCCCGGTGGTTGTCTCGCTGCTGGAACATCTTACCGGCAGGCGGGTTCTGGATCGTCGGCATGCGGCGACGATCGGAATCGCGGTGTTCGGTGTGATCCTGTTGGTCGGCGCGCCCGCCGATTACGCCGCAGTCGGTGCGATATTCGCCGGTGCGGCAATGGCATTGGTCTCCGCTTGCGCCTTCGCGACGGTCACCCTGATAAGTGCTCGTCCGGTGCCGGGCCTCGACGCGATGACCACAACGGGTTTCGCCGTCACCGGCGGCGCCGTGCTGCTGACGCCACTCGCCGCGATATCCGGACTCACCTTCGACCCGACTCCACACAGCGTCGGCCTGGCAATCGTGTTCGGCCTGATCTCGACGGCAATGGCATACACCCTGTATTTCCGCGGTCTCGCCGAAGTCGGTCCGGGCACAGCCGCGGTGCTCGCCCTCCTCGAACCCCTCACCGGCGCGATATTGGCCGCCGCAATCCTCGGCGAACGGCTGACCCCAACCGGTCTGCTGGGGGCGGCCCTACTGACTGTGGCACTCGTCCAAACCAGCCTTCAGCCGGGGCGATGATCCGGAAAGTGACCGCCAGTGCCATCCCGGTCGCCTCGTCGACGCCGGCGGATACCGATTCCGGCGCGGTATCTGTGCGGCAACCGAATTCAGGACGGCACCGAAGGCTTCGACCGGTGAGCACGGTCGTAGTCAGTGGTCGCGGGCCGGGGCGCTGAGCTCGACGGGGCTGTTGGCGAGGAGGGTGGCGAGTTGGTGCCAGCGGCGGTGGCGGTGACGGAACATCAGGTGGACGAAGATGCGGGCTGGGGCACCGCGCAGGCCGGACTCGATTTCGATTTCGTCGGTGTAGCGGCAGCTGGATTCGGTGATCGGCTCAAAGGTGAGGCGATGGTTCCAGGTGCGGATGGGGCCGCCCCATTCGTTGGTGTAGATCTCCCGGGCATCGAGTCGCACCAGACGCAGGTGATGGCGCCAGGAGGGGATGATGCCGAACCACCAGAGACGGGCGCAACCCTCGGAGCCCGGTTCGATGTGGTCCGGGATTTGCAGTTGTGGCACCGAAAGGATCGGTGCCACAACGTATGCGAACAACTCCGACGTGCGTGCCAGTGCGCACGCCACCTCGGCGCCGATCGGCAGCTCTGTAGTTAGGGTTACCTTACTCATATGTGAATAATGGTCCTAGGCGGCGTTGCTCGCAATAGCTGTTCACCCAACCGCAGCGCCGTAATGGTCGGCGATCTCGTCACTGGTGGTGAGCCATACGCCCGGGTGGTTCGCCACATAGTCCAAGGCCTGCTCCAGATATTTGATGCGGAAGGCCTGCCCGATGACGAACGGGTGCAGGGCAAGGGCCATGACGCGACCGGACTCCTCGTAGAGCCGGTCCAACTGGTCCTTGACGATCTGCACGAAATCCGCACCGCGCAAACCGGTTCCGAGGAACAGGCTGTTGTCATTGAGTTCGACCGAGTACGGAACGCTGAGCAGCCCGGGCACATTGAGCCGATACGGCTGATCGTCATTGGTCCAGTCCAGTACGTAATCGAGGCCGAGTTCGGCGAGCAGTTCCGGCGTATGGAAGGTCTCGGTGAGCGCGGGGCCCATCCAGCCGTGCGGGCGGCGGCCGGTCGCGCGCTCGATGGTTTCGACGATATCGGTGAGGTAGGCGCGCTCGTCGTCGATGGACATATCGGCCTGGAAGATCGAGTTGTTCTTGCCATGTGCCAACCAGGTCCAGTTCCGCTCCCGCCCGGCGGCGATGATCTGCGGATTATGGTGTGCGACATCGGAGTTGAGCAGGGCGCTGGCGCGGATGCCGTACTTGTCCAGCGCCTGCACGATCCGCCAGATGCCGACCCGGGGACCGTAATCGCGCCAGCCGTAGTTCAGCGGATCCGGGGTGAGGGTGGCCGTGCCGGGGAAGATGCTGGTCGAGGGCCGGTCCACCTGGTAGTGCTCGATATTGAGCCCGACGTAGAACGCGACCCGAGCATCGTTGGGCCAGCGAATCGGTGCGCGGTCGACGATCGGGCTGTAGTCGAAGAGTGTGTTGTCCATGCGGCCTATGCTC
This sequence comes from Nocardia sp. NPDC049737, assembly GCF_040674755.1. Taxonomy (NCBI): domain Bacteria; kingdom Bacillati; phylum Actinomycetota; class Actinomycetes; order Mycobacteriales; family Nocardiaceae; genus Nocardia; species Nocardia sp. NPDC049737. The sequence continues at coordinate 71,127 of NZ_JBFANH010000020.1, forward strand.
GAACCATCACATACATGTGAAGGTCAAATGCGAGGTGAAATATGCGGATCGGAGAACTGTCGGAGCGCACCGGCACCTCGCGGCGGCTGCTGCGCTACTACGAGGAGCAGGGCCTCATCGTCGCCGACCGCTGCGCCAATGGCTATCGCACCTACGACGACCGCTTTGTCGACCGCGTCCTGCAGATCCGCGGCCTACTCGACGCGGGCCTGCCGACCCGTATCATCAAACAGATCCTGCCCTGCCTGGACAAGCCGCGCACCATCTACTTCCCGGACGCGACCCCGGAAATGCTGGCCACCCTGGAACGCGAACGCGAACGCATGTCCGACCGCATCAGCTGCCTGTCCCGCAACCGCGACGCCATCGCCGAATACCTCGAGGCAGTCCGTGGCAACGCCGCCTCCTGACCTCGGTTCCGCCAGAACCTGTTGACTCCTAATGAGAACCTGTTCTAATTTTTGGCATGCGTAGATTTGACGACCGCCGCGTATTGGTCACCGGAGCGGGATCGGGTATCGGGCAGGGGATCGCCCTGCGGCTGCTCGATGAGGGGGCGACGTTGGTCGCCGCCGATATCGATGCGGCGGGTCTGGAGAGCACCGCGGCGAAGGCGGGTGATGCGGCTGAGCGGCTGCGCACCGTGCAGGTGAATATCGCCGATATCGAGTCGGTGCGCACCGCGACGGGCGAGGCGGTCGAATTCCTCGGCGGTCTGGATGTGCTGGTGAACGCGGCGGGCATTCTGCGGCCCGCGCGCACCGAGGAGATGCCGCTCGAAGTGTGGAATCAGGTGATCGGGGTCAATCTGACCGGGACCTTCCTGATGACCCAGAGCGCATTGCCCGCGCTGTTGGAGTCCGGCCACGGCGTCGTGGTGAACCTCTCCTCGACCGCGGCCTTCAGCGCGGCGCCGTATCTGGCGTCGTATGCGGCGTCGAAGGGCGGGGTGAACGCCTTCACGCACGCGATCGCGCTGGAATACGCCAAGCAGGGATTGCGCGCGGTGAATATCGTGCCCGCGGGCATCACCAGTGGGATCACCACCAAGTCCATCCTCGATCAGCCGGAGGGCTTCGATCCGAAGCTGTTCTCCCGCATGACCGGCTGGCTCAACGGCGGTGCGCTCGGCAGTCCGGAGGATATCGCCGGTGTGGTCGCCATGGTCGCCTCCGATGACGGCCGCTACATGACCGGAACCGAGATCCGCATCGACGGCGGCGCCCTGATGTAGTCAGGCGGGTCGGGCGACGAGTAGATGATGCGGAATCGGTGGATTGGCAAGTTGCTTATGGTCGACGGCGCAGCCCGCGCTTTCCAGCGCGGCGATTACCTCGGCCACCGGCCGCAGCGTGAAACCGTATGCGGTGAACGGCATTTTCGCCATCGCGTCCGGATCGCCGATACCGACGACAAGACTGCCGCCGGGACGGACGACGCGCACGAGTTCGGCACAGGCGGCGGCCAGATCCGGCACGAAGTAGACGGTGTTGACGGTGATGGCGGCATCGAGGGCGTCATCGGCCAGCGGCAGATCGGTCATCGAGCCCTGCGTGAGTTGCATTCGGCCCGTACCGATTTCCTCGGCGAACTTCGACTTCGCCCTGGCCAACATGTCCGGCGAGATCTCGAAACCGTGCACCGTCCCGCTCGCGCCGACCCGCTCGAGCAGTATCGAAAGCCCTGCGCCACCGCCGAATCCGATATCCGCGACCGTCGCACCCGCCGCGATCCCGGCCGCATCGACCGCGCCCGCGATGGCGCGTTTATTACCACGATTGAGAATGAAGGCGAAGCCCTTGCCGAGCGTTCCGTGCGGATTGCCGAGCTGACCGGCGATCGTGGACAGCACGCGGGTCCGGATACCGTTCATGGCGGCCATAGTATCGGCCGGTATTTCGTACTCCTTGCCGCCGCCGTCCTGGCGCTCGTGCCGACCGGTACCGCCGAAGCGGCGGGCTCCTGGGGTCCGCTGGCACCGCCCAATCCGTACCTCGGGCCGCTTGGCACCTCGACCATGCACGGCGATGCCGGATCGTCGGATGCGACGCCGCTGGCCGGGCCTGGCACCGGCGGGATCTCGGTGGCCGGGTACCCGTTGGCATCGGCCTGTCCGACGCTGCTGCAGGGGGCGGACAATCTGGTCGTCGCGCTGTGCACACCCGTCATCGGCCAGACTCCGACCATCCATCTGCTCGATCCGTCCTTCGCAGGTCCGGCCGGCACGCCACTGGCTTCGCTGGAGATCGCCAAGGGCAGCCTGCTCGGCGGTGTCTACGCCTATCTCGACAATGCCGACCGCCTGGTCATCGTGGACGGTAACCGCACCCTGCTGCGCGTCGGCCATGCGCGCGACGCGACGGGCAAATGGCGGCTATCGATCGATTCGTCCACCGATCTCAGCTCGGTAATTCCGGTGGGCGACAACGTGACCGGGCTGGTGCCGGACTGGTCCGGCAATGTCTGGTTCGCCACCGGTAAAAGTGTGGTCGGGCTGGTGACGCCCGCGGGCGCGGCGGCCATCGTCGCGCTGCCAGCGGGTGAATCGGTGGCCAACAGCATCTCGTCGGCACCGAGCGGTCGGGTCGCGGTGGCCACGACGCACGCGCTGTACGAATTGCGCGCCGATGCCGCGGGGCGGCCGGAGGTGCTGTGGCGCGCGGCCTACGATCGCGGATCCGCGCGCAAGCCCGGCCAACTCAGTTGGGGTACCGGCTCAACCCCGACCTACTTCGGGCCGAGTTCGGGCGCGGAATATCTGACCATCGTCGACAATGCGGACGGACAGGTCCACGCGCTGGTCTTCGGTTCCGGCACTGGACAATTGGTGTGCTCGCAGCCGGTACTCTCCCACGGCGGTGCGGGCAGCGAGAACTCGCCGATCGGCATCGGCCGGTCGCTGTTCGTCGCCAGCACATACGGCTACCCGTATCCGACGGTCCCCGACGGCGCGGGTCCAGCGGTGCCGGCGTCCGCGCCGTTCGTCGGCGGCATGACCAGGGTCGATGTCGACGACACCGGCTGCCACACGGTGTGGGACAACACCGTCCGCAGCGCAGCCGTTCCGCATCTGTCCACCGCCGACGGTTCCATCTACACCGTGACCCGCATCGGACTCGACATCACGACCCCGCTCGACGGTTACGCCTTCACCGTCGTCGATCCCGATACCGGCGCGGTGATTTCGAATAGGCCGCTGGCCGGAACCATTGTCGACGACCCGCTGCAGACATCACCGCTTATCACGCACGACCGCAAGATCCTGCAGGGCACGATCACCGGGATCCTGCGCGTCAGCTGAAGTCGCGGGCATTCGGTCCGGTGGCCAAACCTCGCTCGACCACCGCGAGGGTCCGGTGAATCGCCTGATCCCTGGCCGCATCGTCGAGCTCGTCGAGTACCCCATCGATGATCAGCGAAGCCATGCCGTGCACCGTTGACCAGGCGGCGTATTCGGCGTCCGGTCGGTCCGCCGGGGCGAGGAAGCCGACGTCGACGAGTTCGTCCAGGAGTCCGGCCAGCAGATCGAAGGCGGGCGACGGCATCTGGTCGCCGCAGAATGCGGTTCGAAACAGTCCGGGTTCGCGCAGCGCGAAGGTGATGTAGCCCCGACCCACCGCACCGAGTCGAGTGATCGCATCCGCTTGCGGCGCCAGGCTCGCCATCGTCTCGGCCATCGCGCCGAACAGGGTCTGCTGTGCCTGTTCCTGCGCGGCGTTCAGCAACTCCTCGTGATTGGTGAAGTGCCGATAGGCCGCGGTCGGCGTGACGCCGACATGCCGTGCCGCCGCGCGCACGGTCACCGCCTCCGGACCGCCGATCTCGGCGAGTTCGGCGGCCGCGCGCACCAGGGCATTGCGCAGGTCTCCGTGGTGATACGGGCCGTCGCGAGTGGAGTGCTTCGTTGCTGCTTCCGAATCTGTCATCAGTTCGATGTTGACACCTGCACACATGGCGTGGCAAGTTAACACCCATAAAGTTTACGCATGACAACATGTCCGATCGGAGACCCGATATGTTCGAAAGACTCGGCAGCTTCGTTGTCCACCGCGCCCGCTGGATCCTGGTCGTCGGCGTGCTCGCCCTCATCGCGGGCGGTGTGGTCGGCGCTACGGCCTTCAGCAAGATGCAGCCCGGTGGCCAGGAGGATCCCAACGCCCAATCCAGTGCCGCGATAACCCAATTGGCCGATAAGTTCGGCACCGATACCGACTACGTCTTCCTGGTCGAGGCGAAGCAGGGCACGGTCGACGGCGATGCGGTTGCCGCCGTCGGCCGTGATCTGGCTCGGCGGCTCGCGGCTGACCAGCGCCTGACCAATGTCGTCTCGTATTGGGATACCGGATCCACGGCCATGCGCTCCGGTGACGGGACCGCGGCCGTTGTCCTGGCGGGCAATGTCGACAAGGACGCTACCGACAAGGAAAAGTCCGCCGCCTCGATTGTCGATACCTACCGTGGCGACGGCCCGGTCGCGCAGATCAAGGTCGGCGGCGGCACCGCGATCTTCCACTCGATTACCGAGCAGATCGGCAAGGATCTCGGTCTCGCGGAAGCCGTTGCGGTGCCGCTGATTCTGGCGCTGCTGGTGCTTGCCTTCGGCAATGTGGTCGCCGCGCTGCTCACCCTGGTGGTCGGTGGGATCGCCATCCTCGGCACCTTCACCGAACTATCCATCCTCGGGTCCGTGACCGATGTGTCGATCTACGCGGTCAATCTGACCACCGGACTCGGACTCGGGCTCGCGGTGGATTACGGGCTGCTGATGGTGAGCCGCTTCCGCGAGCGCCGCGCGGCCGGAGCCGAACCGGACGACGCGGTGATCGCGGCTGTATCGACGGCCGGGCGCACCATCGCCTTCAGTGCGGCCACCGTTGTGGCGGCCCTATCCGCATTGGTGATCTTCCCGCAGTACTTCCTGCGGTCCTTCGCCTACGGTGGCATCGGCGTGGTCGCCATCTCCGCCATTGCCGCGGTGGTCGTATTGCCCGCACTGCTCGCGGTGCTCGGCACGCGGGCCGATGCGTGGCGGGTGCCCGGTGTCCGCGGCATCCGCGGTGACGCGACGCCGTTCTGGGCCGCAGTGGCCGGATTCGCAATGCGTCGGCCGCTGCTGGCGGGTGTGCCGGTGGTGGCGGTGCTGCTGCTCGCTGCCGCGCCGCTATTGCATGTGCAGTTCGGGACGCCCGACGATCGGGTGCTGCCCACGAGCACCGAGGTGCGTCAGGTCGGTGACGCGATGCGCGACGATTTCGGCGGCGGAGATGTCAATGCGCTGTCGGTGGTCACCGAAACCGGCGTCGCCGCAGCGCCGCTCGCGGATTACGCGCGCAATCTGTCCCGCGTCGAGCACGTCACCCAGGTCGATTCGAGTGCTGGCACATTCGTGCGCGGCGAGCTGACGGCGAGCACCCCTGCCGATGCCCGGTTCGCGCGACCGGATGCGCAGCGCCTGACCGTGCTCACCGATCTGGACCGCAATTCCTCCGCCGCCCGCGATCTGGTCGATCGAGTGCGTGACATACCAGGTCCGGCCGGGGCCAATGCGCTGGTCGGGGGGCAGGTGGCCGAACTGCGCGACAGTCTCGCATCGATCGGTGCGAAACTGCCGATCGCCATCGGGTGGATCGTGGTGACGACCTTCGTGCTGCTGTTCCTGTTCACCGGCAGCGTCGTGCAGCCGCTGCGCGCTCTGCTGTCGAATGTGTTGAGTCTGGCCGCCACGCTCGGACTGATGGTGTTCATCTTCCAGCAGGGGCACCTGTCCGGATTGATCGGATTCACCCCTGCGCCGCTGGATGTTTCGATGTTGCTGCTGCTGTTCTGCATCACCTTCGGACTGTCGATGGACTATGAGGTGTTCGTGATCAGCCGGATCAAGGAACTGCACGATCGCGGTGCGTCCACGAAGGAAGCCGTTATCGAAGGGCTGGCCCGCACCGGGCGCTTGGTGACCACCGCGGCGGCGCTGATTTCGATCAGCTTCCTGGCCTTCACCAGCAGTGATGTCCGGTTTATCCAGTTCTTCGGGCTCGGCGCGGGCCTGGCGATTCTGATCGACGCGACGCTGGTGCGTGGCGTGCTGGTGCCGGTGGCGATGCGACTGCTCGGTCGGGCCGCCTGGTACGCGCCGAAGCCGTTGCGATTGGTGCATGGGCGGGTAGGCCTGGCCGAAGCCTGAGACGTACGTCACGCGGCTCCGCATGCGTAGTGCGGGGCCGCGTTCGCTTGTCGCACTGTCGTTTTCGCCCGATTCGGCCAGGTTGGGAGCGGAAGGTGGCAGAGATCACAGAGCCGGTTATGGTTGCGGTCGTGGTGCTGACCGCGATCCGATCTCGTACTCCGGCGACCACATTTCCGCAACTGGTTAATCATGATCTTGACCGGATGTAAGTCCACCTCGAGGCGTTACGGCTAGGTGTACATCACGTTTATAACGCGGTAAACCAACCTGAAGTTTCTTTTACCTCATCCAACTGTCAGCAACCCTAATTATAGGGTAGTGAATGCGCAGGTCCGACTGGCATTCGGCGACCATTGAGGGCTCTATGTTAACAAAATAGCTAATCGCTCGAAGAATGTTTGTAGGAGACCTATGGTTTCTGGATCGTGATCTGGGATCGGCCGCCGATGGTCGGTTCGGCGGTCCGGTATAGCCCGCCAAATGACCGCCAAAAGTTTGCTGGACGGCTGAAAAATGAGGTACTCACCAGGGTTTGCTGGAGCGCTGCTTTATACGCCTGACCTCGGCGGGGAGGGTTGCGTCGGGATAACGATTGTGTAGAGTTGACGGTAACGCTGGCCGCAGCTGAGCTGGACTCGCTGCGGCCAGCGGAACTCAATTGGGGGACTTCCGAACTGATCCGTAACGTAGCGTTGCTACTGATTCCCCGGACCCATTTCACTCACCGTGTGCTCGGCGTTGTCTGCCAGCGCTTCGCGGAATCCTCCTCAGCGCCACCGAATCCCAATGCAGCCGCGGCTCGGGCATCCTGCTCGAGTGCGGCCCGGCGACCCACCACGAACACGTAGCCGAGAAACAGTGCCTCCGCGATGAATCCGATGCCGACCTTCACCGGTACCGGCAGCGAACTCGGTGTCACGAAACCCTCCAGCAGCCCGCAGGCCAGCAGCACCGCGACCAGACCGAGCGCGACCGTCGCGGTGGCCCGGCCCTGGCGCGCGACCGCCTCCAGCCGACTCGACCGCCCGGGATCGATCAGCGTCCAGCCCAGCTTCAGGCCGACTCCGCCCGCCACGAAGATCGCGGTCAGCTCGAGCGTGCCGTGCGGCAGGATGAATCCGAAGAACGAATCGATCCGACCGGCATCGGCCATCAACCCGCCGGTCACCGCCGTATTGAGTGCATTCCCGAACAGCAGGTACACCGCAGGCAGGATCAGCACCCCGGTGAACAGCACCATCGCGGTCACCCAGGCGTTATTGGTCCACACCTGCGCGGCGAACGCGTCGTGTGGATGTTCGGAGTAGTACGTCTCGAATTCACCGCCGGGTGCGGTGAGCCAGTCGTTGTCATCGGAGATGCCGAACAGATCGCGGGCCGAACCGGATCCGGCAATCCAGACCGCCAGACCGGTGGCGACGATGATGAAGACCGCCGCCACCGCGACCCACCACGGCCACGCCCGATACAGCGTCGCGGGGAAGCGATGGGTGAAGAAGCGGCCGACTTGGCTCCACGCATCCCCCTTGGTGCCGAGCACTCGGCCGCGCGCCTTGGTCAGCAGTGCGCTGAGTCCGGCGATGAGTTCCGGATCCGGACTGCGCGATTGCAGCCGCGCCAACTGCTGTGAGGTGCGCCGGTACAGCGCGACCAGTTCGTCGGCCTCCGTGCCACTGAGCTTGCGTCGGCCGGCCAGATACGCCAGTCGATCCCATGCCCCCCGCTGCGCGTAGCTGTACGCATCTACGTCCATTGGTTGCCTCCCATACCGCCGGTCGGAAGAATGCTATCGACATGGCTGAATTCACCACCGGCGAAGCGGTCGCACTCCAGCTGCCGATCGCGCGGATCCCGACCAGGGCCACCGCGTTCCTCTTGGACGTGCTGGTGCAATTCATGCTGGGCAGCACGCTGATGCTCGGCCTCAGCATGGCACTGCTGTACTTCGGCGCCGACTCCGCCTGGTACGGCGCCGCGGCGATCACCACGATCGTCGGGACGCTGGTCGGCTATCCGGTGGTCTGCGAAACCCTCCTGCGCGGACGTACCGTCGGAAAGCTCGCGCTCGGGCTGCGGGTGGTGCGGGGCGACGGCGGACCGATTGATTTCCGCCATGCCCTGACGCGGGGTCTGGCGGGTGTGATCGTCGACTTCTGGATGTTGGGCGCATTCGGTGCGGTCGGGGTGATCACCTCGATGTGCTCGCCGAATGCGCGCCGGGTCGGCGATGTGCTCGCGGGCACCGTTGTCGTGCACGGTCAGCGCCGCGTGCCCTACCCGCTGCTGGCCGTCGCACCGCCCTGGCTCATCGCCTGGTCCGGCCAGTTGGACCTGTCCGGCATCACCGAGGATCTCGCACTCGCGATACGTCAGTACCTGTCGCGCATCAATACCCTCACCCCTGCCGCCCAAGCGAACCTCGGCCACACCCTGCTCCTCGCCGTCTGTGACCGCATGCAAATCCCGGTACCCGCCGGGTACCCGCCTGTGCAGATCCTCGGCGCGGTCATCGCCGAACGCCAACGCCGCACCCTCGCCCCGATCATCACACCGATGGTGATGGCGGGTCCGCGGCCGATGCCGATCGCCCGCGCGAGCTGAGCCTCGTCGAATCTTTCTCGGCAATACGGTCATTCGGCCGTAACTCGAGCTGGACACGATGTCGACGCAGGACGCCGCGCTGAGGGGAAGATCGACCCGCTGGCGGCACCCCACAACGGGAGATCGCGATCAGGTACGGATGATGCCGTTGTCCCGGATCGATATCGATGCCAAGGCGGCGTCGGGCCCGCCGAGCGATCTTGGAGTCACATAGTGCCGGACTGTTTGAGCTCCAAGTATTCGTCGGCCAAGGCTTCTGGGAGACGTTCCGGAGATGCCGCGACGACGGCAATGCCCATGCGGCGCAGGGATTCCTGGACCAGGGCGCGTTCGGCGATCAGGGATTCGGCGGCGGCAGCCGGATAGAGGTCGGCGAGGGTGTCGCGTTTGGCGGCGGCCGCAGCGACGTCAGGGTCGGTGACCGAGACGATCAGGACGCGATGGCGTTGGGCGAGGGTCGGCAGGACCGGCAGCAGGTTCTCTTCGACGGCAGCCCCATCCAGACTGGTGAACCAGACGACCAGGCTGCGTCGGCGAGCACGTTGAATGGCGGCGCGCACCAGGCCCGCGCTGTCGGTATCGACCAGCGCTGGGGTGAGGCCCGCCATGGCGTGCATGAGCTTCAGTTGCAGGCGGCGGCCACCGACACCGCGGACCTCGGTGCGGACTCGGCGGTCGTAGGCGAGCAGATCCACCGAATCGCCTGCGGCCGCGGCCAATCCGCCGAGCAGCAGCGCGGCCTCGATACTCGCGTCCAGACGGGTACCCGTACCGACGCGACCCGCGCTGATGCGGCCGGTATCGAGCATCATCAGCATGTGCCGGTTGCGTTCCGGACGCCAGGTCCGTACCAGCACATCGGTAGCGCGGGCGGTGGCGCGCCAGTCGATGGCTCGCACATCGTCACCGGCGACATACTCGCGGAAGGAATCGAATTCGGTACCCTGACCACGCATATTCGCGACATTGCGGCCCTCGAGATGTTGCAGCCGTTTGACTTTCGAGCGCAGCAGCCGTTCGCTGCGAAATTCGGGCAGCGCGCGGACCCGCGCGGGCACGGTGTGGCGGCTCTGCCATCCGGCCATGCCGAGCAGGCCGAACAATCGGACCGTCACCGGACCGGCGACTCGATCGCCGCGGTAGGTCGGGGTCAATGTGGTTTGCACTCGCATGCGGGTATTCGGTGGCAGATCCAGGCGGTGCGTGCGGGTTTCGGCGCGGGCACTGCCGGGCCAGTCGTCCCACAGCCGCCCGCGAGCGGTTCTGGTTCCGTTGTTCACCACGCCGAGTTCCACTTCGGCGCTGCGCCCGAGCCGGATCACGGTCAACGATTCCCTGGTCAGCATGAGGTCGCGTGCTCGCGCCACCGTGCCCAGGTCGAAAAGAACAAGGGCGGCGAGCACACTCGTCATCAAGACGACACCGAGCCACGACGGCATGACGAAGCAGACGAACAGCGCGAGCACCGCCGCCGTCAGGGCGAGCCGACCGGTAACGACCACGAGCTACACCGGAACCGGAACCGAAAGCAGCAGCGACGACATGACACCCTCGGTCGTCACACCGTCCAACTCGGCCTCGGGCCGCAGCTGCAGCCGATGCCGAAGCACCGCGACCGCAACCGATTTCACATCGTCCGGGGTCACGAACCCGCGCCCGTTCAGCCAGGCGAAGGCGCGCGAGGCCGCCATCAAAGCGGTCGCGCCGCGGGTGGACGCACCGTGTTGGACCGCCGGGGAGTTGCGGGTGGCCCGGCAGATATCCACCGTATAGGCGAGCACCTCCGGACTGATGGTGACCCGGGTGATCGCCGCCCGCGCCGCGGCGATATGCGCCGCGCCCGCGACCGGACGCAGACCGGCCGCGGTCAGATCGCGCGGATCGAAGCCGCCCGCATGCCGCTGCAGAATGCGGAATTCGTCATCGCGACCGGGCAATTGGATATCGACCTTGAACAGGAACCGGTCCAGCTGCGCCTCCGGCAGCGGATAGGTGCCCTCCTGCTCGATCGGGTTCTGGGTAGCGACCACGACGAATGGGTCCGGCAGTGGCTGCGGCTTTCCGTCCACCGAAACCTGACGCTCCTCCATCGATTCCAGCAGCGCCGATTGGGTTTTCGGGGGCGTCCGGTTGATCTCGTCGGCGAGCAGCAGATTGGTGAAGACCGGGCCGTGCCGGAAGGTGAATTCGGTGGTGTGCGGATCGTAGATCTGCGAACCGGTCACATCGCCCGGCATCAGGTCCGGGGTGAACTGGACCCTGGCGTGCTCGAGGTCCAGGGCCGTCGCGAGCGCACGGACCAACAGCGTCTTCGCCACGCCGGGAACGCCTTCCAGCAGCACATGGCCACGGCAGAGCAGTGCGAGCACCAGGTACATGATCGCGTTATCGTTGCCGATCACCGCCTTGCCGATCTCGGCACGCAGTGCGGCGAATGCGGCGCCCGCCTCCTCGGCGGTCGGGGTGTGGTTGGTGTCCGTGCTGGTCATCCGACCTCTGCCTCTATCCATTCGAGTTGTGTTGCAACGAGTTGCAGGGTGCTCGCATCGGGCACCGGTCCGTACAGTGCAGGGCCGACCATGGACGGATCGGCTCGGGTACGCGCGGCGACGGTCGCGACCAGCCGCTCCGGCGTGACATCGGTGCCGACGCCGAGCATCGGCCGGATGCGGCGCAGGGTGGCTGCGCGCAGTCGGACGGCCACATGTTCGTAGTCCTTCGACCGGCGATAGAGCGCTGCCTGGCCGCCGAGTAGTTCGTTCGCGGCCACCTCCACCGGTCGCGGTTCACCGACCAGCGCACCGCGACGACGCGCCCGCCACCACACCAGCACCGCCGCGGCGATGAGGAATTGCAGGCCGCCGAAGGCGACCGGTGCGGGCAGCCGGCCGAATATGGAGTCCTGGCCCGCACCGAAGCCGGAGTCGTCGCGGTTGTCATCCGGCGGCTGCTCGGGCGGTTTGGGTGGCGGAATATCCGGTGGTGTCGGCTTATGTGGCGCGGGCGCCGCACACGAATTCAGCACCGCGTACAGCAGCACTACCAGCGCGATGGCGGCGAGCACCGCGGCCCAGAATTTCGGGTTGCGCAGTAGATCGGGCAGCGGTGGAAGTTGTCTGCGGGTCTTGGTTTTCTCGGTTATCGTCGCCTCGACCGGTTCCGGTGCGGGCGGTGGGGCGCTGCGCGAGTAGCGGTCGGCGTATTCGAGGCGGCGGTATTCGTCCTCGGTGGCGCGGCGGCCGCCGTAGACGACCTCGTCGAAACTGTGTGCGGCCGGATGTAATTCGCTCGCATCCTCGAGTGGCAGCGCGGTGGTCGCGTCGTCAGCGGTTTCCCGCGCGGTTCGCGAGCGGCGGACCTCCAGCATGCCGCGCTGTTCCAGTCCGCGCAGTACCGCGCGGAACCGCTCGCGTAGTGCGGTATCGAAATCCCGGTGCAGTGCGGCGCTTTCGGCGGCGTCGCGGTGGGCGTCGGCGGGTCCGAGTCGTGGCGGGGCCGGGGCCGCGGGCTCGTTCGAGGTGGGTTTTGTCATCGCTTATCCGTCCCGGGGACCCGGATATCGAGCCCTTCGCGACGGCACCGGCGATCCACATACGAGACCACCCGCGTCGCCGATTCGACCACCTCGCCGAAGGCGATGATCAACAATGCGCACGTCGAAAGCAGGACGATGATCTGCCAGCGATGGGTGCCGGTGAAATCCGAGAGGTACCACGGAATGCCGAGCAGCGGTACGGCGACGAGGACGACCAGTGCGCGGCACGTGAACCACAATCCGGTTATCGACGACTGCGCGCCCTGGACGAGCAGTTTCGAGCGTGCGACCGCCCCGGCGTGCGTGGTCCGTTCGACGAAGATCACCGGCACCGCGACGAAGCGTCCGGCCCGCAGATAGCCCAGCCAGATCAGCGCGAACGGATACGTGATGATCAGCAGGCTGCCGAGGATGAGCACGCCGATACCGACCAGCGTGAACAGCACGTGGAAGACCAACAGCGGACCGCCGACCGCACCCACCCGGCCCAGCGCCGTGCGCCAGCCGATCGGTGATCCAGCGACCGTCGCGAGGCCGAGCGCGACCGTCATCCCGCGCAGCAAAAACCGGAGCAACCATGCGGCGGCCGCCGTCGTCAGGATGGCCGCCCATGCGGTGCCCGCGTCGGAGCCGTCGGTCAGATGGGAGATTGCGCCGGTGACCGCGACGACCAGCAGTTCGGCGAGGACGAGTCCGATCGCGGTCGTGCATGCCAGCACGATGACATTCGCCTGGATCAGCGCGAACGGCTCGTCGAGCAGTTCGCGGAAGCTCAGTGGGCGGATCGGCACCGTCGTTCCAGGGGAGGTTGGCACCGGATCATTCCCCGCCCCGACGGCACCGGCCGGCTCGGCGGCTGGTAGCACGCGGCCGAGTCTAGCCGCCGGGGACCCGCCGGGCTGGCCGCAACATAGGGGGTCAACGCTCGAGCAGTCGGTCGACGACTTTTCGGTACCGCTTCGGGTCGACCGGTGGGAAGCCCAGCAGTGCGCGCAGGTACACACCGTCGCCGACCAAACGGATGATGTCGGCCCGCACCGGATCGTCGATGTCGATGTCCAGGCTGTCCGACCAGCTGTCCATCATGTCCGACAGCGCCTGCCGCACCTCGTCGGCTGCCGGGCCGGAGTTGGCGTCGACGGTGCGCATGGCCGCGACCATCGAACGGTAGAGCGCCAATTCGAGCGCGTCCGCGGCATTGTCCGGATTCGGGGTCTGCAGATACCACTCGGCGACGGATGAGCCCTTGGCGACGGCGGCGCCGAGTTGTTGTTCGGCGCGTTCGTTCAGCCGGTGCACCAGGCCTGCGAGTAGGGCGTCCTTGCTCTTGAAGTGGTAGAGCAGGCCACCCTTGGAGACCCCGGCGGTCGCGGCCACATTCTCCAGGGTCACCTGGGACATGCCCTTTTCCAGCAGCAGGGTCTCGAGCGCGTCCAGGATCCGGTCGCGGGTGTTTGCGGTCACTCCGGTCACTATACCGGCTGGACGGTAAGGTCGGTGTACTGTACCGTCTGGACGGTAATAAGACCGAACGATGGCAGTCGAGAAGGCGATGACCACACAGATCGAGAAGGACAACGGACACGTGCCGCCGCGCGCCACGGCGCGTGATTGGGCCGGTCTGGTGGTGCTGGCATTGGCCCTGCTGTTGCTCGCCGTCGACGCGACCGTGCTCGACCTCGCGGTGCCCGCGATCAGCGCGGAACTGGCGCCGACCACACCGCAGCTGCTGTGGATCATCGACGTGTACTCGTTCGTGCTGGCCGGACTGCTCGTCGTAATGGGCAATCTGGGTGACCGGATCGGACGGCGCAGGTTGCTGCTGATCGGCGCTGTCGGATTCGGTCTCGCGTCGTTGCTCGCCGCCTGGTCGGTCAATCCGGAAATGCTCATCACCGCACGGGTACTGCAGGGTGTCGCCGGTGCGACTCTCATGCCCGCGACGCTGGGACTGATCCGGTCGATGTTCCTGGATCCGCGACAGCGCACCGTCGCCATTTCGGTCTGGGCGGCGATGGCCGGTGGCGGTGCGGCGGCCGGTCCACTGCTCGGCGGCTGGCTGCTCGAGCACTACTGGTGGGGTTCGGTATTCCTGGTGAATCTGCCGGTCATGCTGGTGCTGCTCGCGGTGGGGCCGGTGCTCGTTCCGGAATCCCGTGACCCCAAGCCCGGCCGCTTCGATCCGGTGAGTGCGGTGCTGTCAATGCTGGCCCTGGTGCCGGCGGTGTACGCCGTCAAGGAGGCCGCGGCGCACGGTATGAGCCTGCGGCTCTTGGTAATCGGTGCGATCGGTGTGCTCGCCGGTGCGCTGTTCGTGCGCAGGCAGCGCGGACTCGCGCATCCGATGCTCGATCTGAAGCTGTTCGCATTGCCCGGATTCCGAACCGCGGTGCTGACCAATCTGCTCGCGGTATTCGCGCTGGCCGGTGTGCTGTTCTCCGGTTCGCAGTATCTGCAGTTGGTGCTGGGGCAGTCGCCGATGCAGGCCGGACTGCTCCTGCTGCCCGGTCTCGCGGCCAGCGTATTCGCTTCGCTGGCGGCGGCGTGGTTGGTTCGGGTGCTGCGTCCGGGATCGGTGCTCGGTGGTGCGCTGGTGCTTGCCGCGGTGGGTTCGGTGCTGTTGCTGTGGCTGAGCCCGGATGCGGCGACCAGTACGTTGCCGTTCGTCCTCGGGTTCCTGTTCATCGGGGCAGGCGTCGGTGTGGCGCTGACGGTTTCGTCGGATCTGGTCGTGAGTTCGGCTCCGGCGCAGCGGGCCGGCGCGGCCGCGGCGGTTTCGGAGACCGCCTACGAGATCGGCATCGCACTCGGTGTCGCCGTCCTCGGCAGCGTGACCATGGCGGTGTTCCGTGCTGGGCTCGACCTGTCCGAAGTGCCGAGCGCGCAGGCCGGTGCGGCGTCGGAATCCCTCGGCGGTGCTACCGAATTCGCTCGTCAGCTACCGCAGTCGGTGGCCGATGGATTTCTGACCTCGGTGCACGAGGCATTCGTCTCGGGTGTGCATACGGCCGCCGTTGGTACCGCCGTGGTGCTTTTGATCGCCGCTGTGGTCGCCTTGCGGCTGCGGACGGCTCATGCGTAACGGCATATCTCGGTGAAGATTTCGCCCCTGTTCCGTATCCGGAGCGGGGGCGAAGTCATTTTAGATACCAATCGGTCTGAATTTGCTTGGTGCGCACCCGGCCGTGCGCTCGTATCGTATTGTCTCGAAATTACGATGCTGACCTGCGACTTCACTAGATCACCGGGATATCTGTCCGGTTCGGAACAGTTGTCCGGTTCCGTGTTGAAGCCCGGTAGCGGGTAATCGGTGCGGATACGGGTGTGCTGTGCCGACCGGCTAATCCAGTCGCGGCCGTCCCAATCCGGTCGGTGTGACACGGCCGCGGAGGGTGACGGATTCGCCGAGCTGCCAATGCATCGCCTCGGACGAATCGGCGGCGGCGATGGTGGATGCCGAGGTGAGCAGGCGACCGGGATCGGTTTTGGCGAGTTCGCAGAGGCGGGCGGCCTCGTTGACCGCATCACCGATGACGGTGAATTCGTAGCGTTGGTGCGCGCCGACATTGCCCGCGACGACGCGGCCCGCGGCAACGCCGATGGCGGCGGTGAAATCGGACGCCTTTGCGGTCAAGCGGTTTCGGATGGCGCGGGCACAGGCCAGGGCTGCGCCCGCCGCGTCGTCGAGCGGTGCCGGCGTACCGAAGACGGCGAGCGCGGCGTCGCCCTCGAATTTGTTGAGCAGGCCGCCGCACCCTTCGACCTCGTCGACCACGATCTCGAAGAAGCTGTTCAGAATGGCGACGATTTCGGTGGCGGGATGGGTGGCGGTCATGGTCGTCGAGCCGATGATGTCGATGAACAGCACCGCCGCCTCGCACTCCACACCGCCGAGATTCGGCTCGCGCTCGAGCGCCGCCTCGGCGACCTCGTGGCCGACATGTCGACCGAACAGGTCCCTGATCTGTTCGCGCTCACGCAGTCCCGCGACCATGCGATTGAATCCGCTTTGCAGCTCACCCAATTCGGTGCCGTCGTACACCGTGACAGCGACATCGAGATCGCCGTCCTCTACTTGACGCAGTGCGCGCCGCACACCACGAATGGGTGCGACCGTCGCCGAAAGCGTCTGCGCCATCAGCAATAGACCGAAGCACAACCCGGCCCCGCCGAGCGCGAGCATGCACACCGCCAGTCGCGCCGTGCTGATGTTGTCCATGGCCAGCGCCATGAGGGCGAGCACCATGGAGCCCGCGACCGGTACCGCGGAACCGAGCGTCCAGGCCAGAATCGAGCGGCCGAAGACGCCGATCCCGCGCCGCTGTCGGGAGACCGCGGCTTCGAGGACTCGCGCGGTCGCGGGTCGCAGTGCGAACTCGATGATCAGATAACTATTGGCGGACACCACGATTGCGCTGATCCCGATGCCGAAGACGATCTTCGGAATCAGCGCCGGATCCGACAATCCGTACAGCGTGGTCAGCAGCGTCATCCCGCCCAGCCACAGCACCGCCTGGCACCCTACGAGCAGCATCGGCACTCGCGTCGCGGCGACCTGCTCCGCCTCGTTCGGCACCTGATCCGGGTCGATGGCCCAGCGCAACGCCCGCAGCCCGCGCGTCGTGCCCCACCACATCCCGATCAGCAGCGCCAGCACCCCATACAGCGGCGTCGCAACAAAATTGAGCAGCACCAACCGCCTGGTGAACACCGTCGGCCCGGGCAATACGAAGCCGATCAATGCGATCGAGACAGTGATACCGGTGACATTCGCAATCAACAACGGCACCGTCAACAACAACTGAACCCGAACCCGCCGCTTCCCAGCCGACTCCGCCGCCGACCCGAGCAGCCGCGACCCCCAAGGGGCAGCCCCAGCATCCGGCACGGTCGGCAAGTCACTGTCGGGCATGCGTTGCAGACTATGCGCCCCACCTGCAGCCAGCGCTGCCCGCATCGCCGCCGACCGATGTCCGGCACCCCTCCCGCATGCGTCGAGCAATGCCGCGGTGCATCAGGTGTGGCCGCGTGGCGCATCGCGTCGTGCGGCGGCGCTCAGTTGGTGGGCGGCAGTTCCTCGGGTCGCTGAGTGAGTTTCGCCAGCAGCGGGGCATCGCGTCGTGCGCGGTCGAGCAATGCTGTGATGCATCAGGTGTGGCCGCGTGGCGCGTCGCGTCGTGCGGCCGGCGGTCAGTTGGCGGCAGTTCCTCGGTCGCTGAGTGAGTTTCGCCAGCAGCGGGGCATCGCATCGTGCGCGGTCGAACGATGCTGCGATGCATCAGATGTGGCCCAGGCGGCTGATCCAAGGAAGTCGGGTCTCGGATGGTGCGATCTGTCAGGCGGCATCGGCGGCTGGATCGTGCCGGTCAGTCGGCGGGCTGCAGTCTTCGGGCCGCGGAGTGAATCGCCTAGGAGGGCACCACCCCGCGGACGCCGAATAATGCCGCGATGCACCAGGGGTGGCCATCGTGTCGCCCGCATCGTGCGGCCGCCGGTCAGTTGACGGGACAGTTCCCTCCGCCTTCGGAGTGACTTCGGCCAGCAGGGGGGCTCCACGTCCCGCGCGCCGAGCTATTCGGGTGCACCAGTCACGGCGGCTGATCCGGGGGCGTCGCGCCGTGGCTGGTGCAATCCGTAGGCCGCACGAATCGGCCCGCCGGATGGTGCGATCGGCTAGTTGGCGGGTGGTAGTTCGCGTGGGCCGCGGTGGTTGGGGAGTTCGTTGCGGTGGTGGGCCGAGAGCTCGTCGCGCTGCACGGCTTGGGGCAGGCCATAGCCTTGGGGTGCGGTGGCCGGGGGGAGGGCCGAGTAGCGGGGGTCCTGGGTGTAGTCCGCGTCGACGACGGTGGCCGCGACGCGCTGGGCGTGCCAGGAGTCGGGGGTGCCGGGCAATTGGTAGCCGGGGTGCGGGGGCTGGGTCATGGCCTGGGCGTGTGAGTCCTGGGAGTCCACGGTCACTTTGCGGGTGCGGCGCAGGGTGAAGGTGATTTCCTCGACCTCTTCGAAGGCCTGGCGGGCGGTGCGCAGGGGGTGGGTCGCGGTGTCGATCGCATTGGCGACGAAGGCGGGTACCAGCGGGCGGATGAAGCGGGCCGCGGTATCGGAGAACGGCACGGTGCCGATCAGCGGAAGTTCCAGGCCGCCGCCCTTGGGTGCGGCCGAGGCGGTATGCGGCACCACCGCGCCTGCACCGCCGGTCGGTGCGAGCGCACCCGCACTCACGGTGGCCGGAAGATTGGGGGTCACCTCATGAGACACGGTGCTGTCCTCTCGATCTCCAGCCGTACCGGCTGGAAGTTCACCTCGCCCCGGTTCGGTCACGCCGATTTCCAACCCGCCGATGGCGGCGATGATCCGGGTGCGCTGACGCTCCCGATCGATGGCGGTATCGGCCTCGACGGCCAGTCGGGCGGCGGTCAATAGTTGTTCGGCGCGCAGATTTTCGGCCTCGGTCCGCACCTCGGCGCGTTTCACCGCGATGGCGGCATCGGCGCTGCGTTCGGCGCGATCTTGCACGGTGTGGAAGGCCAGTCTCCGATCGAGTGAGGTCTCACCGCGCCACCACCGCAGGGTCAGCGGCAGCAGCGCGAGCAGTACGAAGGTGCCGATGGTCAGCACCCGGAGCAGAAATGCGCCCGCGCTGCCGGTGGTGTAGTCGTTCATGGCCAGCCAGCGCGCCCCGAGGCCGCGATCGGCTGCGGTGAACGCGGCGGAACCGGCTGTGTCGAGGGCCTTCTGGTCATCGGTGACTCGTTGATCCAGTCCGGCCACCCGGTCCTGCGCCGCGACCAACTGCTTGCGCGCGTCATCGAGCATCGCATTGGCGGTCTGCGATTCGGGGCCGCGACCGGGCACTCCGGTGATCCTGGTCTGCGGGCACTCCGGCGTCGGGTTGTATTCGCAGCGCGCGATCACCAGCGCGTGGTCGATATCGGCCTGCGCCTTGGTAATCGACTGATCCAGTGCGGCGCGATCGGCCTTCGCACGCTCGAGCTCGGTTCGCACGGTGCTCACGGCGGGTGCGGAATCGACCGCACGCTGCGCTTTTTCATCGAGCAGCCGATCTATGGTGCCGCCGAAGAGCACCGTCGAAGCGAGCTCCGCGACCAGTACCCCGGCGAGCATCGCGACCGCGATCCGTCCGACGAGACCGCGACGATCCGGCCCACCGGCGGGGCGTGCGGTCGCCAAGGCGCGGGCCACCGCGCCGGCCAGCAGCGCGATGACCAACGCGACGAACGCGACCGCGAACAGCGGCATGGCATCGGCCGTGGCAAGGGCGACCGTGCCGACGATCCCGGCCACCGCCGCGAACAGCAGTACAACGGTGCCGGTCACGGCATAATCCGCCCGCTCATGCGGGTAATAGAGTTCGGTCCCACCCTGCTCGCGCCCGAGACCCCCGCCGAGCCAGGTGAACAAGCCGGTAATTGTCATGGGATCCCACATCCTCTACATCCCAAGTCAAAGTGGCTGCCCGCTAGCGACTGCTTGCAGGTCGCTCGAAAGAACTCGCCGAAACTGTCACAGATTCGTTGTCACAGCGTGACAGGCGCGACCGCGACACACCGAGCACGGAGCCGGGGATGTGGTCAGGCTCACAGCGTTCGCCAACGCCGCCGGACTTGTGCCCCCGCTCACCCTTAATCTGGCATGAATGACCGGACCTGAACGAGGTGTTGCGAATGCTTTTCCGAGGCTCGGCAAGGGTTTTGGTGTGTGTGGCGGCGACCCTGTTGCTGGCCGCCCCCGATAGCCGTGCGCAAACACTCGACAACGATCCGGCCTTGGACCGCATCGTCGCGTTGGTGACCGAACGCCTGGATACCGCCGACGCCGTCGCCGCGGCCAAATGGGCGACCGCCACGCAGAACGGGGGCGAACCATCCATCGACGATCCGGTCCGCGAAGCGCAGGTCTACGACGCGATGGCGCGCCTCGGCGCCGATCGGGGTCTCCCGGAAAGCTGGATCCACCAGGTGTTCTACGGCCAGATCGAGGCCAACAAAATCGTGCAGCGCGGCCTGGTCACCCGCTGGCGCTTCGATCCGGCCGCGGTCCCGAGCGCGCCGCCCGATCTGGCGTCCGTGCGCCCGGTGATCGACCGGGTGAATGTGGAAATCGTCGACCAACTCGCTCTGCGGCGTGCCGAGCTCACCGGACCGACCTGTACCGAGCGCCTGGTACCGCCCGTTTTCGGAGTGCTCGCCGCCGACCGCGATGCGCTGCATCAGGCGGCGCTGGTCCGCGCCGCCGCCGCGCTATGCGGTTCCTAGATGTATGTGCCGCGAGCCATGTTTTCAGGCACCGCGTGTCGCCCGGTGTAAATGTGTCGTAAACCACTCGAATCAGATTGCTGGAGATGTGCTGAATCCCACATCGAGCAAAAGAGTCCGGACGGTCGGATCGGGTTGTGTGCTTGTCACACCCCTGTCAGAAATCTCTCATCCAGCCCGCTGACCGGTTAGCCACAGCGAATCGGGTTTGCCTCGACTGAAGCAGGGGAAATCCACTTCGATGCAGGTGAGCGCCGGTTCTCTGGGTGCGAGGTGCGCCGTTGTGCGGGTCCTGGGCGCCCGTTCTCGCTGGTTGGCACCCGGTGCCAAGGGGATCGATCGCACTGCGTTCGCTGCTTTACACTGGACGACGCGCACACGTGGAGGACCGATTGAAGAAGCCCAGCTAGACCCGGTTATTAGCACGACCTAAGTTGGTTGGGCCCCGGACCTGACTTATCGTTTGCTCTTACGCCGAACACAACAATGTTCGGCAATAGCGCCCGCTCGGGCTCGGAAATCCGGTGCCCAAGCGTAGCGGGCGCGCACCCGTGCGGAGGTAAGGAACACGTAAGCGTTCCGTTACCGACGAGCACCCCTACGTCATCGCAGCGGGTGGACAACTGGAGACGTGACTGCACGAAGAAGACCATCAGCGCGGCTGGTTTCGCAACGTACAGGCGCAGTCTTGACGGAGGCAATCGACGAAAGGCCCCTTTCCCATAGGCCGATTCATCGAGGCCGACTTTCTTGAAGGCAGAGGCATGACGCAACTTCCTGGCCACAGGTCCCCCGGACCCATCGGGCTCTATGACCCGGCGAACGAGCACGACGCCTGCGGTGTCGCATTCGTCGTCGACATGCACGGCCGCCGCAGCCGCGACATCGTCGACAAGGCTATTACGGCTCTGTTGAACCTGGAGCACCGCGGTGCCGCAGGTGCCGAACCCAATAGTGGTGACGGCGCCGGCATCCTGATCCAGATTCCGGACCGGTTCTTCCGTGCCGTGGTCGATTTCGAGTTGCCGCCGGAGGGTTCCTACGCCACCGGTATCGCCTTCCTGCCGCAGGCCCGCCGCGAGGCGACCAAGGCCGCCTACGGCCTGGAGCGGATCGTCGAATCCGAGGGCCTGGCCGTGCTCGGCTGGCGCGAAGTGCCCACCGATGAGTCCACCCTGGGTGCGCTGGCCCGCGACGCCATGCCGACATTCCGGCAGGTCTTCATCGGCTCGCCGAAGGGTTCGGCCGAACCGCTCTCGGGCATGGATCTGGAACGTCGGGCCTACGTCGTGCGCAAGCGCGTCGAGCACGAACTGGGCAAAGCCGGCGCGGGTGAGGGCGCGGTCGGCAAGGAATCGGTGTACTTCCCGAGCCTGTCCGGTCAGACCTTCGTCTACAAGGGCATGTTCACCACGCCGCAGCTGCGCGCGTTCTACCTGGACCTGCAGGACGGCCGGATGGAGTCCGCGCTCGGCATCGTGCACTCCCGGTTCTCCACCAACACCTTCCCGTCGTGGCCGCTGGCGCATCCGTTCCGCCGGGTCGCGCACAACGGTGAGATCAACACCGTCACCGGTAACGAGAACTGGATGCGCGCCCGCGAGGCGCTACTGCGTTCGGATGTTTTCGGCATCGACGAGGCGGGCAACAACCGCCTGCAGAAGATCTTCCCCGTCTGTACCCCGGGGGCGAGCGATACCGCGCGCTTCGACGAGGTGCTGGAACTGCTGCATCTCGGCGGCCGCAGCTTGCCCCACGCGGTGCTGATGATGATTCCCGAGGCCTGGGAACGCAACGAGAACATGGACCCGCAGCGGCGGGCGTTCTACCGCTACCACTCGATGCTGATGGAGCCGTGGGACGGCCCGGCATCGGTGTGCTTCTCCGACGGCACCGTGGTCGGCGCCGTCCTCGACCGCAACGGCCTGCGCCCCAGCCGCATCTGGGTCACCGATGACGGTCTGGTCGTCATGGCCTCCGAGGTCGGGGTGCTCGACATCGATCCGGCCAAGGTGGTCAAGAAGGTCCGGCTGCAGCCGGGCCGCATGTTCCTGGTCGACACCTCGCAGGGCCGCATCGTCGGCGACGATGAGCTCAAGAGCCAGCTCGCCGGCGAGCACCCCTACCAGGACTGGCTCGACGCCGGTGTCACCAAGCTTGCCGATCTGCCCGATCGTCCGCATGAGCACATGTCCCACGACCGCGTACTGATCCGGCAGCAGATCTTCGGATACACCAATGAAGAGCTGAACCTGCTGATCTCGCCGATGGCCAAGACCGGCGGTGAGGCGCTCGGCTCGATGGGCACCGACACCCCGATCGCGGTGCTGTCCTCGCGCCCTCGACTGCTTTTCGACTACTTCTCCCAGCTCTTCGCGCAGGTGACCAACCCGCCGCTGGACGCGATCCGCGAAGAAGTGGTGACCAGCCTGCGGCGGGCTCTGGGTCCGGAGGCCGATCTGCTGCATCCGGGACCGGAGTCCTGCCACCAGATCACCATCCCGCAGCCGATCCTGGACAACGACGAGCTGGCCAAGCTCATCCACATCAACGACGACGGCTCGCATCCGGAGCTGCGCTCGGTGGTTGTGCACGGTCTGTATCCGGTGAAGAAGGGTGGCAAGGGCCTGCGCAAGGCGCTCGAGGCCATCAACACCCAGGTCTCGGCCGCCATCGAGGGCGGCGCGCGGATCATCGTGCTGTCCGACCGCGAGTCCAATGAGAAGCTGGCGCCGATTCCGTCGCTGCTGCTGACCGCGTCGGTGCACCACCACCTGGTGCGCGAGCGCACCCGCACCATGGTCGGCCTGGTCGTCGAGGCCGGTGACGCCCGCGAGGTGCACCACATGGCCATGCTGGTCGGCTTCGGCGCGGCCGCGATCAACCCGTACATGGCCTTCGAGACCATCGAGGACCTGCTCGAGCGTGGCGGGCTCCAGATGCCCGGCAGCACCGGCGATCTGCCCGCCGACTACCGCAAGGCGGTCGCGAACTACAACAAGGCCGCGAGCAAGGGTGTGCTGAAGGTGATGTCCAAGATGGGCATCTCCACCATCGCCTCCTACACCGGAGCGCAGCTGTTCCAGGTCATCGGCCTGTCGCAGGAGTTGGTGGACGAGTACTTCACCGGTCTGCGTTCCCACCTGGACGGCATCGGTCTGGACGAGATCGCCGCCGATGTGGCGGCCCGACACACCGTGGCGTTCCTGGAGAACCGTAACGAGCGCGCGCACCGCGAACTCGAGGTGGGCGGTGAATACCAGTGGCGGCGCGAGGGTGAATACCACCTGTTCAACCCGGACACCGTCTTCAAGCTGCAGCACGCCACCCGCAGCGGTCAGTACTCGATCTTCAAGGAGTACACCAAGCTGGTCGACGATCAGTCCGAGCGGCTGGCCTCGCTGCGCGGTCTGTTCAAGTTCAAGACCGGTGAGCGCAAGCCGATTTCGATCGACGAGGTCGAACCGGCCAGCGCCATCGTCAAGCGTTTCTCCACCGGCGCGATGAGCTACGGCTCCATCTCCTCCGAGGCGCACGAGACTCTCGCGATCGCGATGAACCGCCTCGGCGGTCGCTCGAATTCCGGTGAGGGCGGCGAACATCCGGCCCGCTTCGAGGTCGAGGAGAACGGTGACTGGCGGCGTTCGGCGATCAAGCAGGTCGCCTCGGGTCGCTTCGGTGTCACCGCGCACTACCTGACCAACTGCACCGATATCCAGATCAAGATGGCCCAGGGCGCCAAGCCCGGTGAGGGCGGTCAGCTGCCCGCGCACAAGGTGTACCCGTGGGTGGCCGAGGTGCGGCACTCGACGCCGGGCGTCGGCCTGATCTCGCCGCCGCCGCATCACGACATCTACTCGATCGAGGATCTGGCGCAGCTGATCCACGACCTGAAGAACGCGAACCCGCAGGCGCGGATTCACGTGAAACTTGTTGCGGAGCCCGGTGTCGGCACGGTTGCCGCCGGTGTGTCGAAGGCGCATGCGGACGTGGTGCTGATCTCCGGCCATGACGGCGGTACCGGCGCCTCGCCGCTGACCTCGCTCAAGCATGCGGGTGGTCCCTGGGAGCTCGGTCTTGCCGAAACCCAGCAGACGTTGCTGCTCAACGGACTTCGCGATCGCATCGTCGTGCAGGTCGACGGCCAGATGAAGACCGGCCGCGACGTGGTGATCGCCGCACTGCTCGGCGCCGAGGAATTCGGTTTCGCCACCGCGCCTCTAGTCGTTTCGGGCTGCATCATGATGCGGGTCTGTCACCTCGACACCTGCCCCGTCGGTGTCGCGACGCAGAATCCGGTGCTGCGCGAACGCTTCACCGGCAAGCCGGAATTCGTCGAGAACTTCATGCTGTTCATCGCCGAAGAGGTCCGGGAACTGTTGGCGGAGTTGGGCTTCCGCACCCTGGATGAGGCCATCGGCCGGGTCGATATGCTCGACACCGCCCAGGCCAAGGCGCATTGGAAGGCCAGCAAGCTGGATCTGTCGCCGATCCTCGACGATGTCGAGACGGCATTCATGCGCCAGGACCGGTACCGCACCAAGACCCAGGACCACGGTCTGGACCGAGCGTTGGACGTGCAGTTGATCGCGCAGAGCGCCGATGCGCTCGAGCGCGGTCAGGCGGTGAAGTTCGAGACCAAGATCACGAACGTGAACCGCACCGTCGGCACCATGCTCGGCCACGAGGTGACCAAGCTCTACGGTGGCGCGGGCCTGCCCGACGACACCATCGACATCACCTTCACCGGTTCGGCGGGCAACAGCTTCGGCGCGTTCGTGCCCGCGGGCATCACGCTGCGGGTGCAGGGTGACGCGAACGACTATGTGGGCAAGGGTCTTTCCGGTGGCCACATCATCGTGCGGCCGTCGCTGAACGCGCCGGCCGAATTCGTCGCCGAGCAGAACATCATCGCGGGCAACGTGATCCTGTTCGGCGCCACCAGCGGCCAGGCCTTCATCAACGGTGTGGTCGGCGAGCGGTTCGCCGTGCGCAACTCCGGCGCCACCGCGGTGGTCGAGGGCGTCGGTGACCACGGCTGTGAGTACATGACCGGCGGTCGGGTGGTCATCCTCGGTGAGACCGGCCGCAACTTCGGTGCCGGTATGTCCGGCGGTGTCGCCTTCGTCTACAACCCGAACGGCACCTTCGAGGCAAAGCTCAACCCGGAGCAGGCCGACGCGGTCGAGCAGCTCGCCGGTGACGACTTCACCTGGCTGCGCGACATCATCACCCAGCACCGCGATCAGACGGGTTCGGCTGTCGCCGAACGCATCCTGAGCGACTGGTCCCAGCAGGTGAACCACTTCGTGAAGGTTATGCCGCGCGAATACAAGAAGGTTTTGCTCGCGATTTCCGAAGCCGAGAAGAACGGCACGGATGTCGACGAGGCGATTATGGAGGCGGCACGTGGCTGACCAGAAAGTTCTAAAAATGTCGACGAGGCGCTGTGACTATTCGGGGGCGGCACGTGGCTGACCCGCAAGGATTTCTGAAGCACACCAAACGGGAACTGCCGACGCGTCGTCCGGTTCCGCTGCGCCTGATGGACTGGAAAGAGGTCTACGAGCAGGATTTCTCGCACCAGACCCTGCAGACCCAGGCCAGCCGTTGTATGGACTGCGGTATTCCGTTCTGTCACAACGGTTGTCCGCTGGGCAACCTCATCCCGGAGTGGAACGACCTGGTTCACAAGGGCCAGTGGCGTGAGGGCATCGACCGGCTGCACGCGACCAACAACTTCCCGGAGTTCACCGGTCGGCTTTGCCCGGCACCGTGCGAGGCGTCCTGTGTCCTCGGCATCAACCAGGATCCGGTGACGATCAAGCAGGTCGAGGTCGAGCTCATCGAGAACGCCTTCGACGAGGGCTGGGTGACCCCTGTCTACCCGACCCGCCTCACCGGCAAGAAGGTCGCCGTGGTCGGCTCCGGCCCGGCCGGGTTGGCCGCCGCGCAGCAGCTGACCAGGGCCGGTCACACCGTGACCGTCTTCGAGCGCGCCGACCGCATCGGTGGTCTGCTGCGCTACGGCATCCCGGAGTTCAAGATGGAGAAGCGCTTCATCGACCGCCGTCTCGCGCAGATGGAGGCCGAGGGCACCATCTTCAAGACCGGAGTGAACGTCGGTGTCGATATCACCGCCGCGCAGCTGCGCGAGCGGTTCGACGCGATCGTGCTGGCCGGTGGCGCCACCCTGGCGCGTGACCTGCCGATCCCGGGCCGGGATCTGGACGGCATCCACCAGGCGATGGAATTCCTGCCGTGGTCCAACCGGGTACAGCTCGGCGACGATGTCACCGACGAGAACGGCCTGCCGCCGATCCATGCGAAGGACAAGAAGGTCGTCATCATCGGTGG
This sequence comes from Nocardia sp. NPDC049737, assembly GCF_040674755.1. Classification (NCBI taxonomy): domain Bacteria; kingdom Bacillati; phylum Actinomycetota; class Actinomycetes; order Mycobacteriales; family Nocardiaceae; genus Nocardia; species Nocardia sp. NPDC049737. Next base: position 98,080 of record NZ_JBFANH010000020.1, read on the forward strand.
CGGTGACACTGGCGCGGACTGCCTCGGCACCTCGCATCGCCAGGGCGCGGCCAGCATCCACCAGTTCGAGATCATGCCGCGGCCGCCGGAGGAGCGCGCCTCCTCAACCCCGTGGCCGACCTACCCGCTCATGTACCGGGTCTCCTCGGCGCATGAGGAGGGCGGCGAACGCGTGTTCTCGGTCAACACCGAGCGTTTCGTCGGCAAGGACGGCAAGGTCACCGCGCTCGAGGCGCACGAGGTCAAGATGGTCAACGGCCGCTTCGAGAAGGTCGAGGGCACCGACTTCACTCTCGAGGCCGATCTGGTGCTGCTCGCCATGGGCTTCACCGGACCCGAGAAGCCGGGCCTGCTCGAAGGTCTCGGTGTCGGCTACGACCAGCGCGGCAATGTCCAGCGCGATAAGAACTGGGCGACCAATATCCCGGGCGTCTTCGTCGCCGGTGATATGGGCCGCGGCCAGTCGCTGATCGTCTGGGCCATCGCCGAGGGCCGCGCCGCCGCGTCGGCGGTCGACAAGTTCCTCGAAGGCGAGACCGCGCTACCCGCGCCGATCCCGCCGACGGCGGTCGCGCAACGCTAGACCCTCTCTTACCGGAGCGGAAGGGCGCCTGTGGATTTCGGTCCGCAGGCGCCTTTTTTGTGCCGCGCATTCGCCCTTCGCACGTATTCGAACTTGGTGGAACCCACGGAAGGGCGCCGAGCGGAACCGTTTTCGTCGTAAGCGGTGACGGGAATCGGACACGCTCACGGGGTTCGAATGGCGCTGGTTGCGGTGTTGCCTTATTGTGATCAGCGGCGTGGTGCGTGATCTTGGGATGCGGTCGCTACGTGCATGTCATACCGGTGGGTTGCTCGCGTCGACCCAGATGCACTGGACCGACATCCGCCGAGGTCAGCACGGTTGGTAAACAACTGTCGGAAGCTTGCTCTCGCAAGGGGCGATGTTTTGAACTGGAGCAGTATGCGGTTGAAGAAGGTGACCGCCGCACTCGGTGCGTGCGCGGCTGTAGCATCCGGCGTAGTCCTTGGTAGCGGTTCGGTAACGGCCGATCCGGGCTGCCCGAGCCTCTATGTGGTTGCGATTCCGGGTACTTGGGAGACCGGAAAGGACAAGACGCCACAGCCCGGCATGCTGTCCGGTGTCACGAACAATCTGCCCCGGTCGGTCGACGTCGACTACGTGACCTATGCCGCGACCGCCTTCCCGTGGGAAGGCGATGTCTACGGCGCGTCGAAGAAGGAAGCGACCGATCGCGCCCGTGGCCTGGCCACCGAGATGGCACAGAGCTGTGGCGGCACCAAGATCGCGATCGTCGGCTACAGCCAGGGCGCGGATGCGGCGGGCGACCTCGCCGCCGAAATCGGCACCGGCTTGAGCTCGATTCCGGCGGACCGGATCGCGGGTGTCGGCCTGATCTCCGATCCGCGTCGCTCGCCCACCGACATCCAGGTCGGACCGGTCGCGCCGGGCGCGGGCGCCGGTGGCGCTCGGGTCGGCGGCTTCGGCTGGCTCAGCGATCGCACCCGCACCATCTGCGCGCTCGACGATCTCTACTGCGCCACCGCCCCCGACGATTTCGTGACCCGGTTCGCCGGCTTCCTCGCGCAGACCTCCGAGGCGAATCCGGCCAACCTCTGGCGCTACCAGCTCGAGGCGGGCACGATCATGAACGACCTGATGAACCTCGGCGGCATCCCGACGCTGCAGTCGCAGCTCACCGAATCCGCCAACCAGCAGCGGGCGAAGGATCTGGAGCGCTTCTACGACTCGCACGCGCATACGCTCTACGGCAGCTACCCGGTGGGTGGCGGGCAGAACGCTATCTCCTGGATGCACAACTGGATCGCGGGCATGGCCTGATCCCAGGGCGGTAGTTCCCAAGGCAAAAGCGAAGGCCACCCTTCCGGTCTGGAGGGGTGGCCTTCGCTTTGTCCAACGGTTCTGGGCAGACTAGCCAGCCGAACCGGTCGGCGGCAGGATCGGCGGCTGGCCGGGCTGCCAGGGACCGTTGTTTTGATCGCCGGGGCCATGGCGCCAATCGCCGGGGCCGCGATCGTCATGGTCGCCGCGCGGTCCGTCCCAGTCACCATGGTGGTGGCGGTCGATATCGGCGCCTTGCAACGGAATCTGATCCGATGCCGCCTGAACCGTCGGCACGGACGAATCGGCCGTGGCCGCGGATGCGGTGACCGCGAGCGCGCTGAGCGGAACCGCGGCCAGCGCGCCTGCGATCGCAATTCGAGCGAAGCTCCGCCTGAAGGAGGTCGATGTCTTGGAGAGCAAAACGGATTCCTTTCCTCGGACTGTGAGTCGCTGGTTGTTCCGAGCGACCTGTCAGTAGTCGCTGCGGCGGCTCACCGGACCAATACAAGGCTCCGTCACTGGGATTGGGGTGGGATCTGTCTGGCAGTCGGCTGTGAAGCCGAAGTCTGTGAATAGCCGTCAGGATTGCTGTGAGATGTTGCGTGGCAACAGATCCCAGACATGGCCGTTCTCGTTGATGGTGGCCGCGGTGCGGCGTCCGCTGCGGGAGAACAGGATTCGGGTGATCGAGCAGTAGTCGATCGGGAAGGTCAGCGGTCTGGCCAGGCCGAGCACATCCTGCAGGATCACATTGATCACCCCGCCGTGCGCGAAGACGAGCACCGTATCCGCGGGATCGGTGTGCGCGGCGATCGAGGTGATGGCCTCGCGCACCCGCGTGATGAAGGCGGGCCCGTCGATCTGCTCGGGCAGATGCCCGGACTTGATCCGCTCGTAGACGGCCGCGAATTCGACCTTGGCATCCTCGATCGGAATGTAGGCGGGCAGGTCGCGATCGTATTCGGCCAGATCGTCGACCACATCCACCGCTAGCCCCAGCTTCGCCGCCGTCGGCTCGGCCGTCTCCCGCGCCCGCCGCTGCGGGCTGCTCACGATCCGGCTGATCCGATGCTGACTCAATGCCGCTGGCACTCGTTCGGCCTGCTCTAGGCCGACCGGCGCCAACCCGGGATCGGCCGGTCCACCGGAGCCTTGCACCCGCAATGGCTGAGCATGACGAACGAATATCAACTGCACCTCGCCCACTCTGCCGTACGATCGGCGTTCATTCGTACTAGGGGGAGTAAGCGACGTATGGGTGCCATACTCGAAGTCATGACCGTCGAACCGTTTCCGCAGTGGCTGCGCCCGCCGCCGGGCGGTTTTGTCGCCGAGGACCTGGACCGCCTGCCCGACCTGCCTCCGCATACCGAGTTGATCGACGGGAGTCTTGTCTTCGTGAGCCCGCAGGCGAAGTTTCATGTGCTGGTCATCACCTTGCTCGATATCGCCTTGCATCGTCTGGTGCCCAGTCACTTGCGTATTCGGCGGGAAATGACGGTGACGTTGGGGCGTAACCAACGTCCGGAGCCAGACATCGTTGTGGTTCACGCAGACCGTGACGGAGGCTTAGAGCTCACGACATATCAGGCCGACGATGTTGTTCTCGCCGTGGAAGTTGTCTCGCCTGAATCACGCAGCCGCGATCGGGAACGCAAGCCGCAGTTGTACGCCCAGGCGGGCATTACACACTTCTGGCGCGTTGAGAATGTCGACGGGCGACCGGTCGTTTATGTGTACGAGCTCGACCCGGCCACTAAGGTGTACGCGCTCACCGGCATTCATCATGAGCAACTGAAGCTCAGTGTGCCGTTCGATATCGATATTGATCTGACCGACATCGAACGGCTGTAGCTTCGCCCAGCCTTTTCACCCGCGTGGAGTCGCGGTGCACTCCGGTGGGAGTTCGAAGAAGCTCACGAACTTCGCAACGGCCGCGCTGTCACCGCTGATCTCGGTCTCGCCCGATGCCAAGCTGTCTGCCAGCGGCCGGCCGTGGATGGCGACGGCGATGAAGGCCGCGACGGTGGTGTGGATGGTGGTGGCGCCGGTGCCGGAGGCGCCGCGGCTGATGGTGATGGTGCCGTCGGACACCACGGCGTGGAATTCGTCTGTGCCGGAATCGGATCCGGTGAAGTAGAGGTCGTAGTCGGCGTGCACACCCGCCGCCTGCTCGGGCTGGAAGAAGGTGCGCAGGGTCACCATCAGCGAATCGGTCGACATATCGGAGCAGCTGTAGCTGTTGGGGGTGCGAGCGCCCCAGCGGTTGAGTGCGACGATCACATCGTCGAGTTCGCGACCCCAGTCGGTGAGGTCGTAGACGGCGGCGGCGACCGGTGGCGGGAGCTTGCGTTTGTGTACGACGCCGATCTGGACGAGTTCCTCGAGGCGCTGGGAGAGCACATTGGGACTGATGCCGGGCAGTCCGGCGCGCAGATCGGTGAAGCGTTTGGGGCCCAGGAGTAGTTCGCGCACCACCAGCAGGGTCCAGCGCTCGCCGACGAGGTCGAGCGCGCGGGCGGCACCGCAGGCGTCGTGGTAGCTGCGCTTAGCGCGCTGCTCCGGGGCAATAGTCATGTGCTACAGCATATCAGTCGATTCTTCAACTGAATTAATTAGTTGTCTTTTAGGACTAACCATTGCTAGCGTGCCACAGTAACGATCTTCGGGTGGAAGGCGTCTGTGGTGACGGAAGCAAAAGAACGACATAGACAGGTGGGGGACGCCCCCGGTTCGGACGGCAAGCGCTGGCTCGCCCTCTATGTGTTGTGTGGCGGCATGCTCATGATCGTGCTCGATGCGACGATCGTGAATGTCGCGCTGGCGGATATCCAGACCGACCTCGGCTTCACCGCATCGGGTCTGGCCTGGGTGGTGAACGGATATCTGATCTCCTTCGGCGGCCTGCTCATGCTGGCCGGCCGACTCGGTGACCTCATCGGTCGCCGCACCATGTTCCTGTCGGGTCTGGTGGTCTTCACCCTGGCCTCGGCGCTGTGTGGCGCGGCCGTCAACGAGGTGACACTCATCGCGGCCCGCTTCCTGCAGGGCATCGGCGGCGCCATGACCTCGGCGGTCATCCTCGGCATGATCTTCGCGATGTTCCCGGATCCGCGCGAGCAGGCCAAGGCGATCGGTCGCTATGCCTTCGTCGCGTCGGCCGGTGGTGCGATCGGCCTGCTGCTCGGCGGTTTCCTGACCGCCCTGGACTGGCGGCTGATCTTCCTGGTCAACTTGCCGATCGGTATCACGGTCGGCCTCGGCGCGCTGAAGATCCTGGACAAGGACAAGGGTGCCGGATTGAAGGATGGCGCGGATGTGCCCGGCGCCGTACTGATCACGGCGGCGCTGATGCTCGGCGTCTACACGATCGTCAAGCCGGCGGCCGAATACGGCTGGACCGATCCGGTCACACTGGGTCTGGGAGCGGCCGCGCTGGTACTGCTCGCCGGATTCATCGCGCGGGAGGCGACGGCGGCCACCCCGCTGATGCCGCTGAAGATCTTCCGCTCGCGGAATCTGTCCGGTGCCAATGTGATCCAGGTGCTGACCGTGGCCGGCATGTTCGGCATGTTCTTCATGGGTTCGCTGTACCTGAAGCAGGTGCTCGGCTATTCGCCGATCCAACTCGGCACGGCCTTCTTCCCGGTCGCGGCGATCATGGGTCTGCTGTCGGTGCGCTATTCCGAACATCTGGTGATGCGCTTCGGCGCCCGCAGGGTGCTGATTCCCGGTCTGCTGTTGATTCTCGTCGCGCTGCTCTGGCTGACCCAGGCGCCGGTGGACGGCAACTACTGGCTCAACATCTTCGGGCCGATGGTGCTGTTCGGCACCGGTGCGGGTCTGGCCTTCCCGTCGCTGATGAATCTGGCGATGTCGGGGGTCGAGCCGCAGGAGGCCGGTCTGGCCTCGGGTCTGGCCAACACCACCATGCAGGTCGGTGGCGCGCTCGGTCTGGCGGTGCTCGCCACCCTGTCGGCTAGCAAGACCGAACATCTGCTGAAGGACGGTGTCGCGGCAAATGTGGCGCTCACCAATGGATTCCAGCTCGCGTTCTGGATCGGCGTCGCACTGGTGGTCGCCGCGCTGGTCACGGCGGTGGTGGTGCTGAAGTCGGTGCCGGCGCAGCCGCACGACCAACTCGATGACGAGCTGTTGCTCGAGGCCGAGGTGGCCTCCGAACGCACCGTCATCTAGTCCGGAAATACCGAAACGGCCCGGTTCGCGATCTGCGAGCCGGGCCGTTTTCGTGGGCTTACTGCTGCTTCTTGCGCTGAGTCAGCAGGTAGATGCCGCCGACGATCAGGGCGACGATGACCAGGCAGCAGATGCCGCCGATCAGCAGTCCGCTGCTGCTCTTCTTCTTTTTCTTGGCGGCGAACTCTACTGCTGATGCGACGGTGTCGGAGTTGGTCCAGGTGTCCGCGCTCGCCCACACCTGCGGGTCCAGCAGTGCGGTGTTGGTCAGCAGGTCAAGGTACATATGCATCCCCATGGTCGAAGGTACCGGCCTCCTCCCGGGGCCGAATTACCAAGGGTAGCGGGCAAATACGGCAAATGGAACTTTTCCGGACTGCAATCTTTCATATTGAGATACTCGATTCGAGTTCCTCAGCGCGGCTTGACCAATGGGAACGGCAGCGTCTCGCGAATGCTGCGTCCGGTGATCAACATGACGATGCGGTCCACGCCCATTCCCAATCCGCCGGTGGGCGGCATCGCATGCTCGAGCGCCTGCAGAAAGTCCTCGTCGAGCTCCATGGCTTCCGGATCGCCATTGGCCGCCAGCATCGACTGCTCGGTGAGCCTGCGGCGCTGTTCGATCGGATCGGTGAGTTCGCTGTAGGCCGTACCCAATTCGACGCCCCAGGCGACCAGATCCCAGCGCTCGGTCACGCCGGGAATGCTGCGGTGCGCGCGGGTCAGCGGAGAGACCGAGGTGGGGAAGTCGATGTAGAAAGTCGGCTTCTCGGTACGGGATTCGACCAGATGCTCATACATTTCCTGCACGACCTGCCCGGCATCCCAGCCGTGCTGATAGGGCACTTGCGCCTTATCGCAGAGTTCGCGCAGCTCCTCGAGCGTGGTCTGCGGGGTGATCTTGGAGTCGAGTGCCTCCGATACCGCGCCGTGCACGGTCTTCACCGTCCACTCCCCGGAGATGTCCACCTCTTCGAACGAGCCGTCCGGCCTGGGGCGCAGCGCCACCATCGAACCATTGGCCGCCTGCGCCGCGTTCTGGATGAGTAGGCGCGCCAGCTGCATCATCCGCTCGTAATCGGCATGTGCCTCATAGGCTTCCAGGCTGGTGAACTCCGGGTTATGGCTGAAGTCCACACCCTCGTTGCGGAAGTTGCGCCCGATTTCGAAGACCTTCTCCATACCGCCGACGCACAGCCGTTTGAGATACAGCTCGGGCGCGATCCGCAGATACAGGTCCAGATCGTAGGCATTGATATGGGTGAGGAACGGTGTCGCATTGGCACCGCCGTGCACCTTTTGCAGGATCGGCGTCTCGACCTCGAGATATCCCCAGGCGTTCAACGAATCCCGCAGCGAGCGCACCACCGCGGTGCGCTTGCTCAGCATCTCGCGGACCTCCGGATTGATCGCCATATCGACGTAGCGCTGACGCACCCTGGCCTCGGGATCGGCCAGTCCCTTCCATTTGTCCGGCAGCGGATGCAGGCATTTGCCGATCATCCGCCAGTCCGCGGCCAGCAGCGAAAGTTCGCCGCGGCGGCTGTGCCCGATCTGGCCACTGACCTCGATGAGGTCACCGAGATCGAAGAATTCGCCGAATTCGGCGCTGCGTTCGGCACCGACCCGATCGCGGTCGATGACCAGCTGGATATCGTCGGTCCAGTCCCGGACCACCGCGAAGATCACCCCGCCGTAATCGCGAATGCGCAACAGTCGGCCACAGACCCGCACCGTGGTGCCGCGCGGTGAACGACGCGCCGCCGCGACGGCATGCGTCGGGGGATAGGCGACCGGATAGGCATCGACACCGGCGGCCGCTAGCCGGTCGAGCTTGTCCATGCGCACCCGCACCTGTTCCGGGCGGCGTGGAAGCAGTTCCACACCAACGTTATCCGGCAGATCCGGCGGACTGCCGTCGGCGTGCAGTCCGGTGATGCCCGCGGGTACCGCACTGTGCAGACCGGTGTGGGTAATGGTTTCGGGTTCCTTACCGAAGCGCGGTAGGAAGCCCTCGGCGAGCGCACTGGCCATGGCAACCCGTGGTAGTTGCCTGCGATCCTCGAACAGGAAGAACCGGGGCACCCAGTACGGCTGATACTTCACATTCGACCGGTACAGCGCCTCCAACTGCCACCAGCGCGAAAAGAACAGCAACACGCCGCGCCACAGCCGAAGCACCGGTCCGGCGCCGATGCGGCCGCCCTCCTCGAAGACCGAGCGGAAGACCGCGAAGTTCAGTGAAACCTTGGTGATGCCATGCTGTTCCGAGGTCAGCGCGAGCTGGGAGATCATCAGCTCCATGACACCGTTGGGGCCGTGTGGATCTCGGCGCATCAGCTCGAGTGACGCGCCGGTGCGTCCCCACGGCACCAGCGAGAGCATGCCGAGCACCCGCTCCTGGGAATTCACCGCTTCGACGAGCAGGCAGTCGCCGTCCAGCGGATCGCCGAGGCGTCCGAGCGCCATGGAGAAGCCGCGCTCGGTTTCGGTATCGCGCCAGGCATCCGCACGGGCGATCACCTGCCGGAATTCCGCGGCCGGAATATCGCGATGGCGGCGGATGCGCACGGTGATCCCGTGTTTGCGCAACCGGTTCGCGGCCTGACGGACCTGCTTCATCTCCGGGCCCGCGAGCGAGAAGGTCCTGGTGTCGAGAATGGCCTCGTCACCGAGGCGCAGCGCCGAAAGTCCGGCCCGTCGGTACGCCGTCGCACCGAGCTCGCTCGCGCCCATGACCGCTGGGGCCCAACCGAATTGGTCGGCCAGCCGCAGCCACGCATCGATCGCCTGCGGCCACGACTCGCGAATGCCGACCGGATCGCCACTGGCGAGGCACACGCCCAATTCGACGCGATAGGTGAGCGCCGCCTTGCCGCTCGACGCGAAGACCACCGCCTTATCGCGCCGGGTCGCGAAGTAGCCGAGCGAATCCTCGACATCGGAGCGTTCCAGCAGACCGCGGATCGCGGATTCGTCGGTGCCGGTCATCGCGTTGCCCGCACGTTGCGAGCGCAGCAGGATGACCACCGCGGCCAATAGGGCGATGGCGCCGAACAGGCCGAGCAGGAAGTTGACGAACGGGCGCGGATGGCCGTCGAAATGTTCGTTGTCCACCAGCACCGCGGCCGTCACCCGATAGATCGACCACAGCGGCCGCTGCACGCCTCGGGGCAGCGAACCGGGGAGCAACTCCACCAGACCCCAGCCGAGCAGACAGCCGACCGCGAGACCGCCTGCCAGTACGCCCAACGCCTTCCAGCCCGCCCCCGGGCGCACCTTTGTGTAGAACTCCCGCCAGGACGCGAGCAGCACGCCGATCGCGGCGATCTGTACCACCGCGGCCACCAGTGCGTGCATATTGGCCTCGTCGGCGAATTCGAGCACATTCGCGAGGGCGTAGAGCGCTATATAGCCGAGCAGCAACCACCAGGCGATGCGCTTGCGGCTGGCCGTCGCCCCCGCGAGCAACCCGACCACCAGCGCCCACACGAGGCTGGTATCCGGTGCGTCGAAGTAGTACAGGTCGATGTAGCGCCGCGGCACATGCGTCAGATATCGCAGTCCGGGCGAGAGGCTCCACAGGAAGCAGAGCACGGCGAAGACACCCAGGAGCAGACCCGCGATATGTGGGACCTCCCGCAGCCGTCCGTGTCCGCGATGCGGAACCGGTGGTGCCGATCTTTCCGGGGGTGCTTCGGTGTCGATGCGTTGCCCGGCGTGCGTGGTTGTCACAGCACCAGTGTGTACGGTGCCGCGGTAGTGGTGCTCGAAGACCACCCGGGCATGTCGGTTATCGGCGAGTCATTCATGAGTGTCGGGTCGTGTGGGCGGGGGGTTGGATTTCCGGTTCGACGGCAACGGAGTAAGGATGTATCCCATGTCCGATGCAGTCGATGTACCAATCGATGACGACGTCATTCGACTCGGTCAGTTCCTCAAGCTGGCCAATCTGATCGATTCCGGATCGGAGGCCAAGACCGTGATCGCCGCGGGTCTGGTACGGGTGAACGAGGAGGTGGAACTGCGTCGCGGACGGCAATTGCATATCGGCGACATTGTGGCCATCGCCGGTCATAAGGCCAGGGTGGCAGCGGTCTAGTCGCTCGGGCTCAAGCACGGACCACGATGCCGTCGTGGTCGCTGTAGAGCATATGGCCGGGCACGAACGTCACACCGCCGAATTCGACCGGGATATCGCGCTCGCCGGAGCCGGTCTGGGTGCTCTTGCGCGGATTGGTGCCGAGTGCCTTGATGCCGATATCGAGCGTGCGCAGGATGGCCGAGTCGCGCACCGCACCGTTGACGATGACGCCGGACCAGCCGTTGGCCACACCGCGTCCGGCGATGATGTCGCCGACCAGTGCGGTGTGCACGCTGGCGCCGCCGTCGACGACTAGCACGCCGCCGTTGCCCGGCTCGCTCAGCGTTTGCTTGACCAGCAGGTTGTCTTGGAAGCAGCGGATCGTGGTGATGCGCCCGGAGAACTCCGCGCGCCCACCGAACTGGATGAACTGCGTATCGCAGCTACGGATTTCGGGGCCGATCTCGTCGGCGAGGTCCGCGGTAGCAATGGTGTCCACTGTGACATTCTGCCGCGCCTTCGGCGCGGCGTGTTCGCGGCCCCCTGGTGTCTGCGAACGGTCGCTCGTAAGACTCGCTCCGTCGTGGTCGAGTGGGTGACGATGGTCGGCATTCACCGGCGCGCCCGCTGCAAACCCGGTCGCTAGCGATGCCCGTAATGCATCTGGTACTTGATTCGCTCGGTTTCGCGCATCTTGTTGTGGTTGATCCATTGCGGGTCGAGGCCGTGCTGCCTCATCCGGTAGCGGCGCCAGACATAGCTGCGCGCCACAGTGAACACGACCAGCGGCACGACCATCATGATGATCACGCCGATCTTCAATGCGATCGGCCCGGGGAACAGCAGCGGGACCAGCAAGAGCGGGATGAATGGAACGATGAACCGGACGAGATAGCGCACCTCGGCCCCGTGCCCGACGAGGTCGTGGATGACCCACTCGTGCAGCTCCTCGGGGAGCTCGCGGCCGAGATCGTAAGAGATCCGCTGGCCTATCGTGGGGCGTTTCATATGTTCAGGCTATGCCTGTGAGATGCGTCATCGCCAGGTTCGGCGAATATTCGGCAGCCGGAATCAAGCGCGACCGTGGCGGCGTTCGTAGGCCCGCCGCTCGGTCTCCGCGCGCTTGCTGGACGCGGCGTCGGCCAGCGCTGGATCGAGGCCGTGCTTGACCAGACGCGCCCTGCGATACACATACATCAGCGCCGCGGTGAAATAGATCAGCGGCAGATACAGCAGGGCCATCATCGCCAGGCCCATCCATTTCGGTCCGGGTACCAGCAGGAACAGGCTCAGTACCGGAATCATCGGGATGAGGAAGCGCATCAGATAGCGACGTGCCGCACCGGGGCCGGTCAGATCCTCGAGCACCCACGCCGACATCGACTCCGGCAGCGTGCGCCCGCAGATGTAGGCGATGCGCTGCGCGAATGTTGGTGTCGTTCGGTCGACCATAGTGCCAAGCATCCTCCGGGCGGACCGGCTCGGACAAGTTCTGGCTAGCCCTGCCTGCTGGCGTGGAATTCGGCGATCTGGGTGGTCAGGTTGTGTGTGGAGTGTTTGACGGCGAGCTTCACGAACGGCTCGATGGTCTTGCCGAGCACCTTGCCCGCGATCCCGCCCGGCACGCGATAGTCGACGATCGCGTCGACCGTGCAACTGTCGGTCCCCTTGGCGTGGAACAGGAAGGTGGATTCGATCTCGAAACCCTTGATCGACTTCACCGCGATCGCGTAGTTCTCCTCCCACCGCACGACCTGCAGGCGCGAATGCAGCGCGGCGGGACCGAGTTTGATGGTGCCGTCGAAGGTCGCTCCGACACCCTCGACCTGCTCGGTGATCGGTGTGAAGTCCTGTACCTCGGTGATGAAACGCGACAGATTCCGGTAGTCGTTGACATACGCGAAGGCTGTTTCGGCCGATGCCGCACAGTCTTCGATGATCTTCACCTCGGTCATGGCACAACTGTAACGGGTTGCTATCGGCCCGGCAGCAGGTGCTTGCATTTGCAAGCGTCAAGCGGTGACCGCCAGGGTAGCCGCCAGTCCGAAGGCCACGGACATCACCGCCACCTCGATGATCGCCCGACGCAGTGAGGATTCCGCAGGCATTCGATGTCCCGTCGCCTGCGGTACCCAGCTCCGTCGCCACCACCAGCCCAGCGCCAGTAATCCAACCAGCACAAGGGTTTTCGCCAGCAGAATGCGGCCGTAGCCGGTCGTCACGAACGGGGCGATCCCGCCGACCCGCACCAACCCGTTGACCAGGCCGGTGACCGTGACGATGCCGACCAGCGGCAGCGCCACCGCCGAATACCGGGGCAGCGTCACCGCCCACTCACCCCGGGCGCGCACTACCAGTGCCAGCGCGACCAACAGCCCGAACCAGGACGCCGCCGCCAGCGCGTGCACCGCCGCGAGCACCGAGCCGAACGGCTGCTGTGACATATGCCCGGTGATCGGCCGCAGCGCTAACGCCACTGCGGTGAAGACCAACACCAGATCCGCCGATGCGGTTTCCGGTCGTCGGAACGCGATCGCCGAATAGCAGGCGACCGCACCACTGCCGATCAGTACCGCGATGCCGACCTGACCGGCGCTGATCTCCACCAGGAAATTGCCGAACTGCCTAGCGCTGAGCGTGCCGACGGGCACTCCGACGACGGCCGCCGCCTCGAAGACGAGCACCATGAATTCGGTGACACACCAGATCCCGGCCAGTACCGCGAGCACCCGCCACGGTGGCCGCAGCCGATCGTGCAGCCGGGGCAGTGCGGCCAGCCCGAGCACGGTCGCCCCGGTGCAGTCCGCCAGCACCCGGACGATGCTCTCGGACTGTGCGGGGGCCGGGACGGCCAGGATCAGCGCGAGCGCCACCCCCAGCAGCCCGGCCGGGACGACCAGCAGCAGAGCTTGCGCGTTTCCGCCACCGGTCGTCGGCTGCACCTTGTTCACCCGCGTGCTCTTCTCACCGCTGCGATTTGCGGCTCCTGCCGCCGAACAGGGCGAATGCCAGCCCACCGCCGAACAGGACGACCGCGCCGATGATGAAGACCCACAGCGGAATTCCGTCGGAATCGCCACCTCCGCCGGAGTTGTTCTGGGCGTTGGCCTTCGGGCCCGGGGTTCCGTTGCCCGCCTTGGTGAGGGTGAAGGTCCGCTCACCCTTGACCGGGTGGCCGTCGGCGGAGGTGACTCGGTAGCCGATCTTGTAGACGCCGGTCGGGCCGAGTTCGCCGACGGCGACGCTCACGGTCGGGCCGTCCACCTTCGGGTCGCCCTTGGACCACAGATTCCCGTCCGGCCCCACCACGGTGAGTGCTGGAAAGCCTTCCTGCAGTGGTTCGTTGAAGGTGATGCTCACCCGCTCCGGACCGGTTTCGATACTCGCGCCGTCGGCGGGCACGCTGCTGACCGGCGTGGAATGGGCCGCCGCCGTTCCAGCCGCGAGCGCGCCCATGCCGAGAAAGAGCACCCCCGCGACCAACCCGCCGACCATGCGACGCAGGGCGGTGCCACTCATGCCCGGCGTCCGCGGATCACATTGCCGAGACCGAGCGCGACGCCGAGCAGGCCGAGTGCGAGACCGATGCCGCCGAGCCAGCGCGCGGTGTTGTCGGTGTCCTTCGATTGCTCGGAGGCGGCGGCCGAACTGCCGACGTGGTGGCCGTCATGGCCGTCGCCGGTGGCCGCCGCGAGGGTCAGCGTCGGTGCCGGATGTTCGGGTTCGGAACCGTCCGCGCCCATGGGCTGATCCCACTTGACGACCTTGCCGTCGCTGTAGGTCTGAGTTGCCGGGAAGCTGACCTCGTTCTGGGTCGGCAGCGGTCCGACCGAGAGGACGAAGCGCTGGAACTGGCCGGGGCGCACACCGGGCGTGCCGGGATCAGCGGTCCAGGTGACCGAGGTGGCCTCGGCCTTGTCATTGCGGTCGACCTTGGAGTTCCAACCCGGAATGGGTTCGGTGCGGGCGCTCTTGAGATTGGGCAGGGCGACGGTGAGGGCCGTGGTGTTCGCGGTCTCCGATTCGGTCGGCACCTTGAAGGTGATCACCGAGTAGTCGCCCTGCGTCGCGCCGGGTGCGTCGGCGGTGACGTGTGCGGAGGCGGTGCCGCCCGCGAGGAGAACGAAACCGGCGGCGGCCACGGCCGTGCAGGCGCGCGTGATCTGCGTACGCATGGGTGAAGTGCTTTCTGTCCGAAGGGGTTTGGGTGTGGCGGATCAGGCCGACACCGGAGGCGCGCGCGGACCGATCGCGCCGTTCGGATGAAAGCGGTAGGGCCGCGGAACTGGATCGGACCAGCGAACCGGGCGGGTGAGCACGAGCGGTGATCCGGTGGCGGAAACCGCGCGAATGACGCTGGATGCCATCCCGTAGAGCCGCTCGGCCATCAGGATCAGCGCGACGCAGCCGAGCGTTGCGCTCGAGTGCGCCAACAACATCCAGCCGGTGGGCAGATACCGGTCGACTTGCGGTGCGGCGGCGTGGGTGTGGGTGTGGTCGATCAGCCCGGAGAGCACCGCATGCCCGGCGAGCTGTCCGAGCGCGAGCGGACCGAGTACGGCCCAACGGCCGTCGGTGCCCTGCCACAGTCGCCCCGCGGCCCAACCCGTCAACGCCGAAACAAGCAGCAGCAGTGCGGATTCGGCCGAATCCGGAAATCCACCACCCGCCGCACCGTGTGCGGCGATGGCGAGCGCACCGACTGTGCCGCCGACCAGACAGCCACGCGGGCTGCCGGAGGGCTGGCCGGGAGACATCGGGTGGATCAGCTGACGCCGAGGCGCGCCAAGACATCCGCCTCGATACCGGACAGCTCGCTCGAAATCGACGCGTGTACGGCGCGACGGCGCGGCGCGGGCATCTGTTCCGCGGTCCGAATCGCGGCGGTCAGATTGCCGAGTCGATCCTGGGTGGCGGCGACGAATTTCTGGGTCTCGCCCTTGCCCGCCTTGTCGCTGGACTGCGTGCCGATCTTGTCGAGGGCGGCTTCGGTATTGGAGATCCGCGCCTGCAGTCGACCGCCGTGACCGCTGAAGTCACCGAGCTGTTCGACGCCGATGCCGAGCTGATGCGCCCGACGGGTATCGATCCGGCCGCGGATATAGGTCGCGGCACGGTAGGCCAGCGGTGCGAGTACGGGCACCAGCACCCGAGCCACACCGAGGTACTTGCGGACCTGGCTCGCGGTGAACGGATCCCGCTCGGCCTTGGCCGCCACCTTGAGTGCTGCCTTCTCCTCTGCCTGCAATGCGGCGATCTGCGCCTTGGCGACCTTGCTCTGGGTGCGGGCCTCCGCGCGGCGGGCCTTGCGGTCGTTCCTGGCGCCGAGTTTCGCCTCCATGGCGGCCTTGTGCTTGAGGGCCTTCGCCTCGGCCCTGCGGCTCGGCCGCCGCTTGCGCTTCGTGAACAACCCCATCGAGGCCCTCCTGTGTCGAATTTGCCGCGCCTGCGGCCCGGCGTGTTCGCGGTCCCCCGGTGTCTCGCGGCCGACCCTTTCGAGCGACCTGCAAGCAGTCGCTAGCGGCGCGGTCGAGACTCGCGACTTCGTCGCGTGCGCTTCGACCGCTCGACCGCGAGACGGGCCGCGAACGTCGCTCGTAAGACTCGCTCCGAACGGGCTGCGTTGATTCCGAACGGGCTGCGTTGATATTGAATCATCTCGCTGCTCGTCTACCGGGCACAGGTCTACCACGCCGCTCACCGGTGTACCACGCGACTCAATGGCTGCTGTGCGACTTGGGGGCCGACCACGTCATGCGATCACAGAGTTGTCAGAGGTCTGGACCATACTGCGTATGTGTATTCGGGCAGCGGTGACCGCGAGGGTCGCAATCACGAAGGCGTAGCCGACGAGCGGCAGACCGAGTTGAATACTGCGCCGATGCCCGCCGAGCCGACCGCATTCGTCGATGCCAGAGCGTTGATCGGGTGTCGGCACCGCTTGCATTTGAACGCCGCCAATCCGGACCTGCTGACCGGGGTGATCGAGGATGCCGGGGTCCGTCAGCGCCGGGAGGCCGCGACCGCGCATCGCGCCAGGGTGCGTGAAGCGCTGATCGCCGCGGATCCGGACAACTGGGTGGTGATCGATCCGACGTTACGCGCCGGGGAGCGGGCCGCGGCCACCATGCGCGCGTGTGCCGAAGGCGCGCAACACATCTGGGGCGGACTGCTGCCGCAGGAGCCGGATACCGGCCGCCGCGGCGGCTCGGAAATCCTGCTGCGTGACCGTGATCGCGGCGGCTACATCCCGGTGATCGTGGTCAATCACAAGGTCACCGATCCGCGGCAACCCGAACCGGCCGATTTCCACCCCACCACCTCGGACCCGTATCACTGGGATCCGCAACCGGACCCGCATCGCAAACTGCGCCCGCAGCCCCGCGATCAACAGCGGCTCGCGCATCTGTACCGGATGCTGCAGCGGCACGGTCTGGCCAGTCCGGCGCTGGTCGGCGGCGTGATCGGCTACCACTTCGACCGCATCCTGGTGCACGATCTCGGCCCGCTGCTCGCCGATTACGACCGGCGCTATGCCGATCGAATCGCGGTGGTGCGCGGGGAATTGCCGACGGTTCCGTCGAAGGTGCCCGAATGCCGCCAGTGCCCGTGGTGGACGCGCAAAGCACCCGCCGATGAGGCGCGGGTCGCGGGTCAGAGCTGTGAGGGCTGGCTGACCGAACATCGGGACGTGAGCCTGGTCGCGCCCGGTTCCCGCGCCGAGGTGTTGCGCGGCCACGGCGTCGAGACCATCGACGATCTGGCCGCCTGGGTCGGCGACGATCCGGAGGACTGGCAGCACGGCCCCTTCGATGAGGCCGTGGTGACCGCACGTGCCTGGCTCGCGGGTGCACCGCTGGTGCGCCGGGTCGAGCGGGTCTGGGTGCGCCGGGCCGATGTCGAGGTGGATGTCGATCTGGAGAGCTTCCAGGAGTACGGCGCATACCTGTGGGGCACGCTGCTCGACGGCGTGTACCGCCCGTTCGTCACCTGGGATCCGCTGCCCACCGAGGATGAGGGCCGCTCCTTCGGCGAATTCTGGACCTGGCTGATGACCGTCCGCGCCGAGGCCATCGCGGCCGGGAAAACCTTTGCCGCGTACTGCTATTCGCGCACCGCAGAGGACAAATGGCTCTACGAATCGGCGCGCCGGTTCGCGGGTCGGCCCGGGGTGCCGACGGTCGAGCAGGTGCGCGCCTTCGTCGACGGACCACAGTGGGTGGATATGTTCCAGGCCGTCTCCGATCAGTTCATCTGCCCGAACGGCAAGGGACTCAAGAAGATCGCGCCGGTGGCCGGCTTCTCCTGGCGCGATCCGGAGGCGGGCGGGGAGGCGTCGATGAGCTGGTATCGGCTGGCCGTCGGCTACGAGGGCGAACCCGATCATGGTCAGCGCACCCGGCTGCTCGAGTACAACGAGGACGATGTGCGGGCCACCATGGTGCTGCGCGAATGGATGCATCCACGCCCTACGCGCTCCGATGATCCCCATCGCGCCGACGTCGAGGTACCCGGCTTGGCCGACTTCGGGCAGATGTCGGCGATGTCGGATAGGCGCGGCGGTACCATCGCGACGTGACAGAGCACGTCGAACAACTCGAGTTCCAGGCAGAAACCCATCAGCTCCTCGAGCTGATGATCCATTCGGTCTACTCCAACAAGGACACGTTCCTGCGGGAGCTGATCTCGAACGCCTCCGACGCGCTGGACAAGCTGCGGCTGGAGTCCTTCCGCGATAAGGATCTGCACGTCGATACCGCCGATCTGCATATCGAGCTGGCGGTCGACAAGGACAATCGGATCCTGACGGTCAGGGATAACGGTATCGGCATGTCCCGCGCCGAGGTGGTCGATCTGATCGGCACACTCGCCAAATCCGGCACCGCGGAGCTGCGTAAGAAGCTGAACGAGGCCAAATCCGAGGCGGCCGCCGAGGAGCTGATCGGCCAGTTCGGCATCGGCTTCTATTCGACCTTCATGGTCGCCGACAAGGTCACCCTGACCACCCGCAAGGCGGGCGAGACCGAGGGCACCCGCTGGGAGTCGGCCGCGGGCAGCTCGACCTACACCATCGAAACCCTCGACGAGGCCCCGCAGGGCACCACCGTATCGCTGCATCTCAAGACCCCGGACGAGGAGGACCATCTCTTCGACTACACCCTGGAGTGGAAGCTCCGCGAGATCGTCAAGAAGTACTCCGACTTCATCGCCTGGCCGATCCGCATGCAGGTCGAGCGGACCGTCACCGAGGGTGAGGGTGAGGAGAAGACCGAGAAGACGATTCTCGAGGAGCAGACCCTCAACTCCATGAAGGCGCTGTGGACGCGCCCGAAGAGCGAGGTCAGCGACGAGGAGTACAAGGAGTTCTACAAGCACGTCAGCCACGGCTGGGACGATCCGCTGGAGATCATCCCGATGAAGGCCGAGGGCACCTTCGAGTACCAGGCGCTGCTGTTCGTTCCCTCGCACGCGCCCTTCGATCTGTTCACCCGCGAGCACAAGCGCGGCGTGCAGCTCTACGTCAAGCGGGTGTTCATCATGGACAACTGCGAAGAGCTGATGCCGGAATACCTGCGTTTCGTCAAGGGGGTGGTGGACGCGCAGGATCTGTCGCTCAATGTCTCCCGCGAGATCCTGCAGCAGGACCGGCAGATCCAGATGATCCGCAAGCGCCTGGTGAAGAAGGTGCTCTCGACGGTCAAGGAACTGCAGGGTGCGGAAGATCAGGAGAAGTACCAGACGTTCTGGAAGGAGTTCGGGCGCGTCCTCAAGGAGGGCCTGCTCTCGGACTTCGACAACCGCGAGACGCTGCTGCAGGTTTCCTCGTTCGCTTCGACCAACTCCGAGGAAGAACTGACCTCCCTCGCCGCCTACGTGGAGCGGATGAAGGACGGTCAGGACGCCATCTACTACATGACCGGCGAGACCCGTCAGCAGGTCGAAAGCTCCCCGCATATGGAGGCCTTCAAAGCCAAGGGCCGCGAGGTGCTGATCCTGACCGATCCGGTCGACGAGATGTGGGTCGGTTCGGTCACCGAATTCGACGGCAAGCCCTTGCAGTCCATTGCCAAGGGCGAAGTCGATCTGGAGACCGAGGAGGAGAAGAAGGCCACCGAATCGCTGCGCGAACAGCAGGACAAGGACTTCGCCGAAGTGCTCGGCTGGCTCGGCAAGACCCTGGACAACGTCAAGGAGGTGCGCCTGACCAACCGGCTCACCACCTCGCCGGCCTGCCTCGTCGGTGATGTCTTCGACTTCACCCCGATGCTGGAGCGCATGTACCGGGCCTCTGGTCAGCTGGTGCCCGCGTCCAAGCGAATCCTCGAGCTCAACCCGACCCACCCGTTGGTCACCGGCCTGCGCGACGCCTATGACACCCGCAAGGACGACGCCGACGCGGGTAAGGTGCCCGAACTCACCGAGACCGCCGAATTGCTCTACGGCACAGCGGTTCTCGCCGAGGGTGGGGAACTCGAGGATCCGGCCCGCTTCGCCCAGATCCTCACCGAGCGCCTGACCCGCACGCTCTGAAGGTCGATCTGCCAGGAATGGGGGAGACATAACCAGTGAGCGGCTCACATAGGTTCCCAACCTGTGTGAGCCGCTCCCTAGGTCTGCGACGACCCGCCAGGTTGTCGGACGAGACAACTGATTTCCATGGCACATGGGTAACTCATCGGGGACGGGCTAAGCCCTGCACCGATTCACCGCTGGGCGCCAACGCGACTATCGTGGCACTTGATCTGGCTTGAATATGCGGGGAGGCGGGCTAGCTAACGTGCCGAATGCGAACGGACCGGTCATCCGGGCCGCACGTGCCGATGACTACGACGCCATCGCCACCGTTATCGATGACTGGTGGGGGCGCTCGGTGTTATCGCATCTGCCCAGATTGTTCCTCGATCATTTCTACCGGACCAGCCTGGTCGCCGAGGTGCCCGGCGCCGGACGGCGGGAACCGACCGACTGGCTGGCGGGCTTTCTGATCGGGTTCCTCTCGCCGTCGGAATCCGATGAGGCCTACATCCACTTCGTCGGCGTCGATCCGCAGTCTCGCAAGAGCGGTCTCGCGCGCGAGCTCTATGAGCGGTTCTTCGCGATAGCCCGGGCGAATGACCGCCATATCGTGAAAGCGATCACCTCGCCCGGCAATGACGCGTCGATCGGCTTCCACCGGCATCTGGGCTTCACGGTCGTCGGACCGGTGCGCGACTACAACGGACCAGGGCATCATCTGATCACCTTCGAACGCAAGATCTGATCTGCTTCGCGCACAGTGAGATCGGGCGAAGTTGGTAGGGTCCGGGGGTATCGCCCGGTTAGCCTTGGACGGTCGAAAGGATCGTCAGCTGATGTCTGGTAACCCGCTTGCCGCCGCCGAACCGTGGGATCTCGTCGCCGACGGATATGCCGAATTCGGACCCGCGATCATGGCGGCTTTCTCCGCATATGCCCTCGAACTCGCTGGACTTTCGGCGCAATCGCGGGTGGTCGATGTCGCGGCGGGGCCGGGCACGCTGAGTCTGCCCGCCGCCGAGCGAGTGGCGCGGGTATCGGCCATCGACTTCTCCGAGCCGATGATCCAGCGACTCACCGAGGACGCACGCGCCGCTGGGCTGACCAATATCGAAGCGCGGGTGGGGGACGGGCAGGCGCTACCGTTCGACGACGCGAGCTTCGATGCCGGTTTCTCGATGTTCGGGCTGATGTTCTTCCCGGATCGGGCGAAGGGTTTCGCCGAATTGTTCCGGGTACTGCGTCCCGGTGCCACCGCCGTTGTGTCGAGCTGGGCACCGGTGGCCGAATCGACCCTGATGCGAATGATGTTCGGCGCCTTCGCCGCCGCCGACCCGACCATCTCCGAACCCCAACCCAACTTCCTCAACCTGGAAAATCCGGAGGTCTTCGCGACCGAGATGCGCACCGCGGGCTTCGCCGGGGTGAGTATCCAACGTCACACCAGCACACTGAGTTTCGCCGACTCCGACGAGATGTGGGAGACCATGGTGCGCAGCAGTGCCCCACTGCTGCTGATGCGCCGCACCGTCGGCGAGCAGGTATGGGCCGAACGCGTCGCCCTCATGCGCGCCTATCTCGCCGTCAACTATCGCCCGAACAAACCCCTGTCCACCACGGCATTCCTCGGCATCGGGCACAAACCGACCCTCTGAGACCGGTGGGGGTACGCCCAAAAGCCGAATGGGTGCCCGACCGCCGGCCTTACGATCGACGATCTGGGCACCCAACTGCTATGGGCCTGAATATCCGGGGAGGCGGACGAGCGCAGGCTCTTTAGCGGGGAGCCATGCGCAGCGCGCCGTCCATGCGGATGGTCTCGCCGTTGAGGTAATCGTGCTCGACGATGTACTGCGACAGCTGCGCGTACTCGTCCGGACGGCCGAGGCGCGACGGGAACGGCACACCGGCCTCGAGACCCTTGCGGTATTCCTCGGTGACACCGGCGAGCATCGGGGTGTCGATGATGCCGGGAGCGATGGTGTTCACGCGGATGCCGAACTGGGCCAGGTCACGCGCGGCCGGGACGGTCATGCCGTGCACGCCGCCCTTGGAGGCCGAGTACGCGATCTGACCGATCTGGCCCTCGAACGCGGCGACCGAAGCGGTGTTGATGATCACGCCGCGCTGGCCGTATTCGTCGACCGTCTCGGTCTTGGCGATCGCGTCGGCGGCCAGGCGCATCACATTGAAGGTGCCGAGCAGGTTGACGGTGATGACAGTGCGGAACAGCTCCAGGTCGTGCGGGCCGTTCTTGGACAGGATGCGCCCGGCCCAGCCGACACCGGCGCAGTTGACCACGATGCGCAGCGGCGCACCGGATTCGACGACCTGCGCGACCGCGGCGGCAACTTCGTCGTTGCTGGTGACGTCGGCGGGGATCAGGGTGACGCCGTCGGGCACGTTATCCCCGGCGCGCTCGATGGATTGGGGTACGTCGAGTCCGAAGACGGTTGCGCCCAGATCGGCGAAACGCTTGGCAGTGGCGGCGCCGAGGCCGGATGCGCCTCCGGTGATGATGGCGGCGGAACCCGAAATCTCCACGATGGTCCTCTCGTTCGTGACAGCCAGTTGGCCCTTCGTCAATTGCACCCTAACCGGTGGCATGTGAGAAACCGATCACGGCTCCCTCGCACCCGATGCCGGCCCTATATAACACTGCTGGATAAACGGAAAATTATTTGCGAACATACGTGTTCGCGGCTGGTATCGTCGCTGGTATGAACCTGTTTTCCGCCGCGTCTATTAGCGGGCGCCGGATTCTGATCACCGGCGCGGCGCGCGGCATCGGGGCCGCACTGGCGCGGCAGTTGCACGCGAAAGGGGCGAAGGTAGCGCTGCTCGGGCTGGAGGCGGATCTGCTCGCGGAGGTGGCGCGCGAATGCGGGGACGCACCATGGCGCTACTGCGATATCGCCGATCACCGGCAGGTGGAGCGGGTGGTGAGCACGCTGGTCACCGAACTCGGCGGGCTGGATGTGGTGGTGGCCAATGCCGGGATCGCCAAACAATTGGCCCTGCTCGGCGGGGATCCGGCGGTCATCGAGGAGACGCTGGCGGTCAATGTACTGGGCGTCTACTACACGCTGCGTGCCGCCGGACCGCACATCTGTCATCCGAACGGATATGCGCTGGTCGTTTCGTCGTTGGCGGCTGCGGTGAATCTGCCTTTGGTCGGGGCATACAGCGCCTCCAAGGCCGGGGTGGAGGCGCTCGGCAATACGTTGCGGCACGAGGTCAGGCATACCGGTGCGAAGGTCGGTGTCGCGTATTTCGCCGAACTCGATACCGATATGACCGCGCGCGGCTTCGGTACCGCCGCCGCGCGAGCCATTCTCGGCCGGTCCACGGTGTCGGGAGTCGCACCACTCGGCCCCGCGATCGATGCGGTCGAGCGTGCTATCGCCCGGCGCAAGCGTCAGGTGGTATCGCCCTGGTGGGTAGCGGTGGCGTTGCCGTTCCGGCCGGTCGCGCAGCGCGTCATCGATATCGCGCTGCGCCGCGGGGTAGCGCGGGCGTTGCAGATCGCGCGCACCGAAGATGCGCCCTTCACCACCGACCAACCGGCCAGACCCCGCAAAATGGAGCGACCGGCGTAGCCGGATATTGCCCGCCCGACCCTCGGAGCCACTGAATGACCGAATCCGCCAGCCACGCACGCCAACTCCCGAGGGGGCGACACGGCCTGCCGCGGGAGGAGGTGATCGCCTCGCAGCGCGAGCGGATTTTGAGCGCGATGGCCGAGGCGATGGTCGAGAACGGATACGTCGGGACCTCGGTCGCGGCCATCCTCAAGCGGGCCGGGGTTTCCCGGGAGACCTTCTACGAGCAGTTCCGTTCCAAAGAGGATTGTTTCGAGGCCGCCTATGAGTGGGCCGTCGAATTGCTGATCTCGAATATCGCGAATGCGATCAGCGGCGATGCACGGGATTCGACAAACCCGGCCGATCCCGACCGGATGGGCCGAATCCTCGAGGCCTACTTCGACGGGCTGATCGCTGAACCCGCATATGCCCGCCTCTACCTGGTCGAGGTCTACGCGGTGGGCTCCAAGGCCGTCGCCCGCCGCACCCAACTGCAGGAATCCTTCGTCGCGATGATCGCCGAGGTCCTCGACGCCCGCACCGACCAACAGCGCTTCGCCTGCCAAACCCTCGCCGCCGCCATCAGCGCCATGGTCACCGCCCGCGTAGCGGTCGACGACCTCGACGGCCTCCGAGCCCTCCGCGAACCCCTACTGGACCTGGTCCGCCGCAGCGGTGACCTTTATGGCGAGGCAATGCTGCGTCAGTCCGAGGTGCGTGCTTGAGCGGCGGTTATGGGACTTCTGCTCGAGGCTGGCTGCCCGGCCACGGCGAATGGTCGAGCAGCGCCAGGCCGGGGACTTCTCTGGACAGCTCGAAACGGCCTGGGCTCGAAGCGCGATCGGTCAGCGCATCTCTTCGGCGGGTTCGGCTACCGCGGCAGGTTCCGAATCGCGCCGGGCGCGGCGCGAACGAATCAGCAGGGCAAGGCCCGCGGCGGTCGGGGCGAGGATGGCCAGTGCGCCACCGGTGAGGATGCCGAGGTCGGGGCGGGTGGCGGCGAGCAGGCTGGCGGTGCCGAAGTAGAGGAACAGTAGGCCGGAGCAGATGCCGATGACATGTTCCGGGAGATGTTTGCCGACCACGATGCCCGCGGCGATGGCGAGGGCATCGGCGGCGACCATGCCGATGGTGGAGCCGATCCAGACGCCGACCCAGCTGTTATCTGTGGCCAGAGCGGCGGTGGCGAACATGGTCCGGTCGCCGAGTTCGGCGAGCAGGAAGGCGGACAGGACCACGAGGAACGGCGCGGTTGTCGAACGTGGCGGCTTGGGTTCGGCCGGTTCATCCGCACTGCCGAAATGTTCGCGCAGGGTCCACAGGCCGACGGCCAGGAAGGTCAGCGCGGCGACCATGGTGATGGCCCGGGTGGGCAGTGCGGCACCGAGGAAGTATCCGACGCCGACCGAGATCAGGTGCACCGCCGCACTCGCGGTCGCGATGCCGCCGAGTACCACCCACCAGCGGTAGCGCAGCGCGAACGTCAACGCCATCAGTTGGGACTTGTCGCCCAATTCGGCGAGAAAGACGATTCCGACGCTCAGCAATATCGTCGCGATCATGTGGTGTGCACTCCCGGGCTCCGGCCTGCCGGCCCGGAGATCGAATTACGCCTCCGGCCGACAACGAAATAGTTGTCTCGGCCGAAGGTCTCGCCCACCGGATCTGCGCCGGTTCGCGCGACCGGGTCCGCGCCCTCGTGAGGCGGCGGGCCAGTATGTCGACAGCGCGATTGCGGGCTACTCCCCTTCGCTGCCATCGACTGTACCCTGCGGGCGCACTCGAGCCAAGCCGCTTTAATCGAAATCGCAATGCGCACAATAAGTTTGGCGATCCAACCGTCGAGTTTCGGCTGTCCTCACAGATCCGGCAGCACGCGCTTATCCAGAAGTGAGCTAGCCCTTGGCAATCTTCATGAGGTCACCGGATAGCGCATATCGGTCGGTGACTCGCACACGGAGGCAGTTACCGAATTGGCGCGGCTTTTGGCCGTAGCGCAGGCCACGTGCCCATTGTGGGCGGCTGAGACGCAATCATGCCCGTCGCCAGGTGATTTGGTCCGTCGCTATGACGGCACGATCGCACATTCGGCGTCTTCGGCACCGGGCTTGCCGGATCGGCGGTCGAGTCCGGGCTGTCGTATCGGCGTGCCGTCTTCTGGCACTTCCTGCGTACCAAAATCGGCCATTAGCTCGGATATTTCGGCGGAAGCGGCGCAGCACTGCGACCTGTGCGAGGCAGCCACCGAATACGCGGCGGTTGCGAGTGCTCAGGCGGCCAGCAGCATCGCCAGTACGGCGGTGTCGGGATCGCTGATCGGGTCCAGGCCAACCCGGCTCACCAAAGAGGTGACGGTGCCGTCGGATTCGGCCTCGGCCCAGGCTGCCCGATGCTCCAATCCCAGATGCGGGACGCCCGGCAGGAGCACGCAACCCGACGCCACTCCGACGCATTCCGGCAGCGACGGCCGGGTCTCCGAGGGCGGATGCAGCATCAACAGCGCCGCTGGCACATGATCGGCGAACCGGCCGGGCTCGAGCGCCTGATCACCGAGCACCGGCCCCTCGGCGAGGACCAGTCCGACGGTGCCCGGTGCCGGATCATCCGGTAGCTCTTCGCGCACACCGAAGACGGTCGAGGTGGTCAGCAGTCCCGGATACGAGGCGACCCGCACGGCGAGCACAAGTACCTGTGCCCATTCCTTGGTGGTGTCGGGCCAGCGTCCGGAGATGACGAACCCTCGCAGCGATCCGCGGGCCTGGAACGGCGTGATGCCGATGGGTCCGTTCGTTTGCATGATGCCTCCCGTGAGCTAACCGGGGGCGGCTTTGCCCGTCCTCGAACTGTGGATTCTCGAGGATGCGCCAAAACTCAGTTGGCACACAAGTACCAAAGAGTGCTAAGCGGACAAAACGAAGCATGTCGCAGGCGAGGGCATTGGTGTTTCGAGCGAAACGAGATCGAGCATGCGACGTTCGCGGCCCGGCTTGCGTCCGAGTCGTCGAAGCACATGCGACGCAGTCGCGAGTCTCGACGGCTCGGACGCAGCCACAAGGGGGCCGCGAACACGCAGCGCCGGAGGCGCCGCAATTGGACTCAGCTCAGCCGAAGATGAGGCCCTTGGCCTGGCCGACAGCGCGCGCGAAGCGCTCCTGCACGTCCTCCCAGTTGACGACGTTCCAGAACGCGGTCACGTAGTCCGCCTTGACGTTCTTGTACTGCAGGTAGAAGGCGTGCTCCCACATGTCGACCTGCAGCAGCGGGATGATGCCGAGCGGCACATTGGCCTGCTGGTCGTAGAGCTGGAAGGTCAGCAGCTTCTGGCCGAGGGTGTCATAGCCGAGCACCGCCCAGCCGGAGCCCTGCAGGCCGTTGGCCGCGGCGGTGAACTGGGCGCGGAACTTGTCGAACGAACCGAACTGGTCGTCGATCGCGGCGGCCAGCTCGCCGACCGGCTTGTCGCCACCGTTGGGGGAGAGGTTCTTCCACCAGATCGAGTGGTTGACGTGGCCGCCCAGGTGGAAGGCCAGGTTCTTCTCGTTCAAGAAGATCGCGCCGTGGTCGCCCGCCTCGCGTGCGGCTTCGAGCTTCTCCAGGGCGGTGTTGACGCCGGCGACATAGGCAGCGTGGTGCTTGGAATGATGAATCTCGTTGATCTGCCCGGAGATATGGGGCTCCAGGGCGCTGTAGTCGTAATCCAGATCTGGCAACGTGTACTCAGCCACGATGTCCCTTCCTAGTGTCTGGGCCGTGTGTGCCCTCGTCTCGAGCACACTCAACCATCATTCGTACACCCGCTGGTTTGCAACCGCGCTCCTTGCCCCCACATTCCGTCGCGTAACTTTCCCGGTCCGCGCGCTGGACGCTCGACGGAACGACTGATTTCATAAATACATGGGTAACTCGCCGGGTACGCCCAAAAGTCAACCAGGCACCGCACGCAGGACCTGAGACCAGGCCACGTGGCACTCGACTCGTATGGCCTGAATACGCGGAGAGGCGGATGAGCACCATGTCCTGGTACGACGAACTAGTCGGACGGGTCCATCTTCCCGAGCCAGAGATGGTGACGCCGGAGCGAGCGCTGCCCGGTCGTCCCGACCCGATACTGGTCTCGGGTACCCATTATGTGAACGGTCGGCCGATCCAGCCGCCGTTTCCGGAAGGTCTGCAGGTCGCGGTGCTGGCCATGGGTTGTTTCTGGGGTGCCGAGCAGGAGTTCTGGCAACTCGACGGTGTCTTCACCACTGCGGTCGGGTACGTCGGGGGATACACCCGGAACCCGACCTATGAAGAGGTCTGTAGCGGGCGCACCGGCCATACCGAAGCCGTGCTGATCGTCTTCGATCCGAAAGTCATCGACTACGCCGGTGTGCTGCGCCATTTCTGGGAGAACCACGATCCGACCCAGGGCATGCGCCAGGGCAACGATCGCGGCACCCAGTACCGCTCGGCGATCTTCACCGTCGACCCGGCGCAGGCGCGGCTCGCACACAGCACCGCGCAGGCCTTCGGCGAACGGCTGGCCGCGGCGGGCTACGGCGAGATCACCACGGGGATCACCGAATTGCCGGGACAGGGCGGCACGGATCCGCTGCGGGCGCTGCCCGAGTTCTTCTACGCCGAGAGCTACCACCAGCAGTATCTGGCCAAGAATCCCGGCGGCTATTGCCCGGTGCACGCCACCGGCGTCAGCTGTCCGGTCGGACTGGGCGCCTGAACCACACAACCGCACACCCGGTGACCGGGTGTGCGGTTGGCGGATGCTTACAGCTGCGGCACGATTCCGGCGCGCATAGTCCGCGGGTCGCCCTCGTCATGCGCCTTCCACCAGCGCACCCCGCCCGCGATGAATTCCTTCAGCGGGATTTCGGTGCCCTTGGCATCGTGAATCGTGATGCCGTCGAACCACACCCGCACGTCTAGTTCGCGCGGGTCGATGCCTTCCTCCTGGGAGAACTCGAGTACGTGCGCTGCGGCGTGCGAGGCGATCTGGGTATCGAAGCTGAGTAGTTCACCCCAGTGCACCCAGCTGCTGTCGTCCACATCGATGAATTCCCAGCCGTGCAGTCGTCCGCCGCCGAAGCTGCTGATTGCCGCGTCCAGATTGTCCAGCTGTAGCGGCAGCACCCTGGCCGCCACATCGTCCCACTCCTGAACGCGCAGCGAGGCCGCGACTCGACTGACACCGGTGAAGGTCAACTTCACGCGGTAGTCCTCGGGCGCGGGTCCTTCGGCCGGAAGCGTCAATACCTCCAGGTCGAGGCTCAGTTGCGCGTTCGCGGTATCGACCTGCACGCCTAGGCATGTGGCCTCGGACAGTGCGGTGTTGAGTGATGTTGTTTCCATTTTGTCGAGTAGCCCCCTGCTCACGTCCATGCGCCCAGGCTACCGACAGCACCTGCGGGAACCCGGTATTTCAGTTATTCGCTGGTGTTCTCGATTTTTCTTGGAACCGATCGGTGATGGGCGGCGTCCAAGTAGATATCGGGACCTGCACAGCCTCAGATCCCGAAGCAGCGGCGAATGACCGCTCCGGGATGGCAAGGAGGGGAGTCCCGGATCGGTCGTTCGTACCGCGACCCGATCCAGCAATCTTCCGGGATCGCCCGCCTGATGCCGGATTCAGTGCATTATCCCTTGTAGATCGACAGCTGGTTGGTAGTCAACGCCTGTGATCGGTGTGCTGTTCGATAGCTGTGGCCTGTGGATCAAGTTGTGGATTATGTGGATAACTTTGACCGAGGTATGCACAAGCGGCCCCGGAGCGGGGCATCGGACGGGAACCAGAAGCACAGAACATACCCGAGGTAACGTGCCGATGTCGAGGCCGTGAAGTACCCGTGGGGCACCGGCCTAGCGGGGCCGGAACTGCCCCGTGGTGCGCCACCCATGGCAGGATCGAAGCGTGACGAGCCCTGAAGTGTCGTCGGTGCCGGTGGAAGCCGTACCGGACGAATTCGATAAGACCGACCGTGTCGCCGCGGACGCCCCGGCGGCGATTCTGCTCGACGTGCGCGAGGACGACGAATGGCAGCTCGGCCACGCGCCGGGCGCGATCCACATTCCGATGGCCGACGTGCCCGCCCGGGTCGACGAGCTCGATTACGACGCCCAGCTGTATGTGATCTGCCGACAGGGCGGCCGATCCATCGAGGTGGTCAAGTACCTGGCGCACATCGGATACGACGCGGTCAATGTCAGCGGTGGCATGGTGGCATGGCAGCGGGTGGGTCGACCATTGGTTGCCGACGGCGATCACCAGGCGAAGATCTACTGAGGCAAGAGAGCGAGGCACGCGGCATGAACGTCAGGCCCGGAGGTGGCAGCCTGCGTAACCACGGAGGGCCCGGGCGTGCCGCAAAGGAGACACGCGGCATGAACGTCAGGCCCGGAGGTGGCAGCCTGCGTAACCACGGAGGGCCCGGGCGTGCCGCAAAGGAGACACCGTGAGTACGGCGGTACAACCTTGTGCGCGCTGTGGCGCGCGCTGGGCGGTGCAGACAACGCCGATGCACTGGTGCCCGCGCTGCCGTGGCGTGCTGTTGTCACCGGCGCCCATCGATGCCCCCGCCGAGCGGCGCAATTACCGATGGGTGGCGCGCCGCCCCGATCAGCGCGGCCGCAAGCTGAGCTCGGGTCGGCCGCGACCACCGGTGGAAACACCGCGCTACCAGCAGATTCCACGCTGGGGCCTGCTGGATCCGGCGGTCGAGTCCGCGCCTGCGCCACAACGTCCGCTGGACCGGCTGACCAATCGGGCCGGTGTGCTACTCATCGCGACCGCGGCGGTTTTCGCGGTCGCCGCCTGCGCCGAACTCGGGCGCTATCTGATCCTCCTGCGCAACCGCACCCGGTTGATCCCGTCATGGCTGCTACACATCTCCGATGCCATGGTGTGGCTTTCCGCATTGCTCGGGCTCACACTCGGGTTGATCACCGCGATCGCGATGCTCGGCTGGTTGATCGAAACGCGTCGGGCCGCCTTCGCCGCGGTCGGCCGCCGCGACCCACGGTTGGCCCGGACGCTCGCGCTCGGCTGTCTGATACCGGGGGTGAATCTATTGTGGCCCGGTGTTTTTCTCACCGAGACGGTCGCTGTGCGTCCGGCTCCGCGGACACTGCGGGCCGTGCGCATCTGGTGGGTGGGCTGGGTGCTCGGCGCGGGCTGCACGGTGGCGGCCCTGCTGTGGCGGACCGCGGATACCCTGCAGGCCAAGGCGGACAGTGTGCTGTTCACAGGGTTCACCGATCTGGTCGCGGCCGGGGTCGCGGTGCTGACCCTCTGGGTGCAGCGGTCGATGAGCGGTCGTGATCTGTTCGGCCGCACCAGGATCGCGCGCCGGTGGGTGATCGCCGTCGATCCGGCGGTGCCCGTCATCGAACCGGTGCAGCCCGGTGGCGGCGCGTCGAAGCAGCCCGAGCCGGTCGCGCTCGAAACAAGTACACCGCACCGTGAGCATGAGGAGGTTTTGGCCAAGTGAGCCAGGGCAGTCGCGCACCGTTCGTCGTCGCGCACCGGGGAGCGTCGGCGGCGCGCCCGGAACACACGCTCGCCGCGTATGAGCTGGCGCTGCAGGAGGGCGCCGATGGCGTGGAGTGTGATGTCCGGCTGACCAGGGACGGCCATCTGGTCTGCGTGCACGACCGCACCGTCGACCGGACTTCCTCGGGCACCGGACTGGTCAGCGAAATGACCCTGGACGAACTCGGGGGACTCGATTTCGGGTCCGATGGCGCACCCGCATCGGTACTGACCCTCAGCGAGCTGATCGAGCTGGTACTCGATTGGCGCAGTAGGCCGACCAAGCTGTTCATCGAGACCAAACATCCGGTGCGCTACGGCGCGCTGGTGGAGAACAAGCTGCTCGCCGAACTCCAGCGCTACGGCATCGCCACCCCCGCCTCCGCTGATCACTCCCGCGCGGTCGTCATGTCGTTCGCGGCCACCGCGGTTTGGCGGATCCGGCGTTCGGCACCGCTGCTGCCAACGGTCCTGCTCGGCGAATCATCGCGCTACCTGGGCGGCAGTGCCGCGACCACGGTCGGCGCCACCGCCGTCGGTCCCTCGGTGAAAACTCTGCGCGACCATCCGGACCTCGTCGACAAGGCCGCCGCCGCGGGCCGCGCCACCTACTGCTGGACGGTGGACGATCCCGACGATGTGCGCCTGTGCGCCGACCTGGGCGTCAGCTGGGTAGCCACCAACCACCCGGCCCGCACGAAGGCCCTGCTCGCGGCTGCCTGAGTCGAATCGGTTTCCACCGCTGGGCGAGCGCATAGCCGAGGACGAACGAACCGCTCGGGCGACCACGACGGAGCGAGTCTTACGAGTGGCCGTTCGCGAGACGCCAGGGGGCCGCGAACACGCCGCGCCGGCAGGCGCGGCAAATCGAACACAGCCACTGTAGTTTGACCTGCCGTGGGTAAAAGCAAGCGCAATAGTCCGAAGCCCGGAGGGAACCGGGCCCAGCGTCTCGCCGAGCGGCGGGCGGCTCTGGAACTGCAGGCGGCGCAGTCCGGTGCGCGTCCGTTCGAGGGGCTGGCAGCGGAGTGCGATCTGGTCGCGCTGCGCGAATTCGTGCCGTCGGCGACCGCGACGCTGCCGCTGTCGTCCGATATCGCGGCGGAGCGTTCCGTCGTGCTGGCCACGGTATTGCCGGGCGCGGTCGCCGGAATGGTGCGGGCGGGCGAGCCGCCGACCGGATACGTCGCCACGCAGGTGCAATTCCAGGGTCCGGATCCGGCCGCCGATATCGCGGCGACGATTCTGTGGACACAGTCCGCCGAACCCGGCGAATCGCTGACCGCGGCCGAAAGTGTCGAGGGCGGACCGCGTTTGGCCGATGTGATCGATGCGGACGCGCAGTTGGAACTGACCGTGCACCAGGACTTCGACTGGTGGGTCCCCGAGGGTGTGCAACCTGATCCGCAGGTCGCCGCGACCATCGAACAGGCCAAGCAGGCGATAATGCCGTCCGCGCGACTGGATCTCGGCGATTCGATCGGTGCGGGCTGGTGGGTCGATGCCGGTGATAAGGCACATCTGCGCTGGGTGCGCCCGGAGAACGAGGACGAGCTGATGCTGGCGCTGGCGCGGCTGCACGCGTCGGGCGGACTGCATCTCGGCGAGGGTTCCCGGTTCGCGGGCTCCTTCCGCACGCACGGCCTGCTGGTGCCGGTCTTCGACCTGGATCCGGAACTGCACGCCAGCGAGTGGACCAAACCGGCGATCGAATTCGGGGAGCGCCTGGCGGCAGCGCTGGCCGATGAGGCTCCGCTCTCGGCGGACGAGCGCCGTTCCCGAGACGGGCTGCGGTCGCGTCAGATCACTCTGCGGTGATTTCGAAAAAGCCACGAAGAATTTTGTGAAACACCCTCCTTTCTGATCGTTGCTCGGTTAGGTTCTCTGCATCACCGAAAGCTGGTGGTGGTGAGCGAAGTCTCACCGAAAGATGAGGAAAGTAGGACCATCATGGAAGTCATTCTGACGCTGCTCAAGACGCTGCTCAGCTCATTGAGTGCCGCATAAACCGTAATGCGGACCGCGGGGTTGCGACCCCGCTCGATTCATAGCGACAGGGCCGGCTCGTCGCGACGAGCCGGCCCTGATGAATCGCGAATTTAAACGCTGCCGCCCGCGGCAGAAGGAGCGCCGGAAGCGTCGCTGGGACCACTCATTTCCCGAGCGACGAAATCCTCGAGGTCGAACAGATTCGCCCCGGCGCGATCGGCGATGGTGAGCAGGGTCGTCATATTGGCGACCTCCTCCACCTGCTCCTTCAGGAACCACTGCATGAACTGTTCGCCCAGGTAATCGCCCTCTTCGCGAGCCGTGCTCGCCAACTGGATGATCTGGTCGGTGACGTTCTTTTCCTGCGCGAGGGCCAGTGCGATCGGTTCGCGAGCATTCTCGAAATGCGATTTCGCGGCGTCGATACCGGAAAGTTCGACGCTGATATCCCGGTCCAAGAAGTACCGCACGATCATCATCGCGTGATTACGCTCTTCGACCGCCTGCGCATAGAAACGCTTGGCCAGCTGCGGCAGATCTGCATTGTCGAACCAGACCGCGATCGCGATGTATTGATGCTCGGCATTGAATTCGTGCCGGATCTGATCGTGGAGCAGGCCGTGGAATTTGCTGCGTGGGGACTCCGGATGGCTGGACATGGTTGCGACATTAGCGCTGGTCAAGCCGCGTGTCATCCAAGTGCAGCCTTATTGAGGCTAGTATTGCCTAATTAATTTTTGGCCGCACCCGCCATTCTCGGGGCGGAAATATCGGCGCGCGGTGTGGTGCGCAGCTCGCGCGAGATGAAGTCCTCGACGTCGAACAGATCGCCCGCGGCACGGTCGATGACCGTCAGCAGGGTGGTCATCCCGGCGACGTCCTCCACCTGTTCCTTGAGGAACCACTGGATGAACTGCTCGCCGAGGTAGTCGCCCGCCGCCCGCGCGGTGCTGGCCAACTCGGTGATCTGCGCATTGCGGGCGCGCTCGGATTCCAGCAGGAAAACGACGGCGCCGCGCGGTGATTCGAAACTGGATCGCACGTTGTCCAAGCCGCCGACCTGCACTTCCAGATTGCGGTCCAGCAGGTACTGCACCATGCGCAGGGCATG
Source organism: Nocardia sp. NPDC049737 (assembly GCF_040674755.1). Lineage (NCBI taxonomy): Bacteria > Bacillati > Actinomycetota > Actinomycetes > Mycobacteriales > Nocardiaceae > Nocardia > Nocardia sp. NPDC049737. Next base: position 131,956 of record NZ_JBFANH010000020.1, read on the forward strand.
CGAGCGGTGCTCGGCGGACTTGCCGTAGCTGTGCCCGGCCAATTGCGGAAGTCGCTTCGAATCGAAGTAGACCGCGGCCGCCAGATACTGCTGCGAGGCGGTGAAGCCACGACGGATCTGGTCGCGCAGCAGGTCCGGGAACGGCTCGTCGGCATCGGTATCTGGCATACGCCCGACGCTACCTCGTCAGCAGATCGTCCGGGATCGGTTGGTCCTTGGCGAGGTCATCGAAGAATTGACCCGCACGTTGCTTATCCCACAGCAATACATTTCCGCTATCGGTATCGGTGAAGCCGCCGATCGGGACGGTGGTCGCCACGGTATCGCCGCGCATCGCCCAGCCGAGCTGGCCCAGATTCCAGATGTGATCGCCCTTATCGACCTTCAACGATTTCGCGGTATCGCTGGTGAGCGGCCACAGCGTGAACGGATTGGCCAGCGTGCCTGCGCTGGTCGCCTTTTTCAGCAGGGCGGCCATGAACAGGCGCTGGTTGTTCATCCGGTCTATATCCGCGAGGGCGGTCGCACGGCTGCGAACGAAGCCCAGGGCCTGCGGACCGTCCAGGGTTTGGCACCCAGCCGCCAAATTGATGCCCGCGAGCGGATCGTCGATGGCCTTGGGCACACAGACATCGATGCCGCCGAGGGTATCGACGATGCCCGCGAAGCCGCCGAACCCGATCTGCACGTAGTGATCGATGTGCACGCCGGTGGCGGTTTCGACGGTCTGCACCAGCAGCGGCGCACCGCCGAAGGCGAAGGCGGCGTTGAGTTTGTCCTTGCCGTGGCCCGGAATGCCCACATACGAGTCGCGCGGCAGGCTGACCAGCGTGGTCGAACCCGACTTCGGGATATGCACGAGCATGATCGTGTCGGTGCGCTCGGGTCCGACCTCACCGCCGGTGGCGAGTTCCTGTTCCTGATCGGGAGTGAGCCCGGCCCGGCCGTCGGAGCCGACGAGCAGCCAGTTCGTGCCCGGGGTATCGCCGACGCGGTCGGAGTAATTTGCGAGTGCATCGATCCGATTGAGCGAGCCGTCGAGTTTGATTACCGCGCCGACCACCGCGAGGACCAGCACCACCAACAGCACGAGAAACCAGCGGAACAGGTGCAGTTTGCGACGGCGGCGCGGTGGGCCGGGTTCGCGTTCCCGGCGCGACGGCGGCAAGGAGGGTGGCGGCGGGGGGACCTCGCGGCGCGGACGCAAGTTCTGCGGGGCCTGGTAAGGAACCGGCTGCTGGGGCGGCGCATAGCCGGGGACGCCACGAGGCTCCCGGTACGGCTGCGGCTGCTGCGTCGGCGCATGGGGCGGCCTGCGTGGCGGCATTCGCGTTTCGGGCGGTACCTGCGAATATGCCAGTGGCTGTGCGGAATCCGATCCGTCGCGGCGGATGACCTTGGTGGGGTCGATATGCCTCGGATCCGGACCTGGTCCGCGACGACCCGGCGGATGTGGTTCGCGCCGCTGCGGCGGCATGGACGGCGCACCGGGATTTCCGAAGGGTTGCGGCACCCGGCGCGTCCGGTCGTAGCGCTGGGGGTCGTCGCCGTTCATCACACAGACTCTACTGTTCGAGGGCCGTCGGGGGGCTTGACGAGCGGCCGGAAGTGGGTGCGCTCGGGGTGAGCGCTCGTCGATAAATTCGCCGCGCGGACCCGCGGATGTTACGGCAACCAGGAAACGTGACCGCGTAGCAATGTATAGCCGATATAGGCGACCGCGTCGATCGTCGCGTGGGCCAGCACCAGCGGCCACAGCCGGTTGGTGCGCTGCCAGAACCGGCCGAAAATCACCCCCATGGCCAGATTGCCGAGCCCGCCGCCCAAGCCCTGATACAGGTGATAGCTCCCACGCAGCAGTGCCGAGGCCAGCAGCGACCGGTTCTCCGACCAGCCGAGCCTGCGCAATCGGGTAATGAGATAGGCCACCACCAGGAGCTCCTCGGCCGCCGCATTCGCACAGGCGGAAACAATGAGTGCGGGCAAGCGCCACCAATGGTCACCGAGTGAACTCGGCACGATCGTCACGCTGAATCCCAGCGCATGTGCGGTCAAATACAGCCCGAGCCCGGGCAGCCCGATGATCGCCGCGAGGATCAGCCCCGGCAGCACATCGGAACGCCAGCGGACCCTGGCCAACCCGACCATCCGCGGCCCGCTCCCGCTGCGCCACAACAGATACAGCCCGAGCGCCCCCCACCCGGCCAGCCGCAAGGCACTGAGCAGCTGGAACAGCAGGTCGATGGTCGATTGCGCCGCCCGCGTCGGATTCAGCGCGACCGTCTGCCCGCCCACCCCGCCCGGCGACAGCGCACTCTCGAGCAACGACAGCGCCGCATTCAAACCACTCAGCCCGAACGTCACCACCAGCACGACCAGGATTTCGAGCCGAATCCCAATCCGCTCCCGATCGGTCAGCTCGGGCTCGTCCCCGGCACCGGTCTCAGCACGCATGCGTCCGAATCTATTGCCCGCACCGTTCCGGCGTGTGCTGTGCGGGACGCGTCGGGTTGATCAGTGGTTTTGTCATCGCGATCGCGGTCACCCCCGATCCGCTGATCGAACACCACCACCATGCCGGGCGGGCGCGGAGTCGCCGCACCGCCGCAGCCTGCGACCAACAGGTATGGCGCAACGAATTCGCGTTGCGGACGGCATTGTTGCTGGTTCAAGATCGGTTGCTCCGGGTGCCGGGTCGCTTGCTGGGTGTCGCCTCACTGGCGAGGCGTGGCCGCTGTGGCCGCCGTCGGGGACGGTGGTGGTGTTCGATCAGCGGTTCGGGGTGGCGCAGCGAATCCGTGTTGCGGACGGCATTGTTGCTGGTTCAAGATCGGTTGCTCCGGGTGCCGGGTCGCTTGCTGGGTGTCGCCTCACTGGCGAGGCGTGGCCGCTGTGGCCGCCGTCGGGGACGGTGGTGGTGTTCGATCAGCGGTTCGGGGTGGCGCAGCGAATCCGGGTTGCAGACCGCATCGTTGCTGGTTCAAGATCGGTTGCTCCGGGTGCCGGGTCGCTTGCAGGGTCTCGCCTCACCGGCGAAGCGTGGCCGCCCGAGATGGTGGCCCTGTCCGGTGCTGCCGGTTGGGTTGGTACGCGTCTGCTCGGTGAGGTGCGTCGCTGCTGACGGTCGAGGCGGGTGATCTTCGCTGCGGTGTACCTGCGGGGCGGGTTGCGGTGCACCGGGTTTCGGTACCTGGCGCAGGCCGGCGGTCCGCATCAGATTCGGCGCAGGCCGTTCAGGAAGGGACAGCCTGCGAGGGTGCGTACAGCGCGGCTGAGGGATTCGATGTCGTCGGCGGGGGAGTTGAACGGGAGGCGGAAGTCGTGGTCGCCATCGTGGCCTTCGATGCGCAGGGTCACGCCGTAGCGGTCGATGGCCAGTGGGTGCACGGCGCCGGTCTGCAGGCGGGGCGGGAGGTGGCGGGCGAGTTGGGCGATGATGTCGGCGTGGTCGGTGTCCATATGCTGCAGCCAGGCCGATTCCAGTGCGCAGAAGGGGTCCGGTTGGGCCAGTCGGAGTTCGTCGACGCAGACGGATTCGGCGCCGGTCGAATCGGCCAGCACCGCGGAGTTGATCATCACGCGTAACAGGGTCGAGCTGTAGCCGACATCGAGCAGGTCGGGATGCGGATAATCTCTGGCGACCTCGGAGGCCAGCGCCCGCAGCGCCTGCGTCGGCACCGCCCGCACCGACCCGCGCAGCCACACCAGCGCCCGCACCGGTTCCCGCAGCGGCAGTGGCGCGTGATCAGTGAGCTCCAGCACCGCCGGTGCACCGCTCTCCCCCGAATTCCCGGCCAATACCGCCGCCATGGACGCGGTCGACACCGCGATCACCGCATCTCCGCACTGCCGCACGTGATGCACCGAAATCGGCGTCGGGTCGATGCCCGGCATCGCCAACACCGCCTGCTCCGCATGGGCACATGCACTGCGAACCCGCTCAGCGGTAGACGGTGCAACAGTCGGCTTCAGCATGCAGACCTCCGAGTCACGCGGTGCAATTAGGTTACCCTAAGCTAAGTCAGGCTCCCGCTTTCCGCAAGCGCTCCAGCCTCGAATCCCCCTCGATCTCGACCTGTCGCCGCACCGACGGTGTGCGTCCCAGCCCATGCGGGAGTCCTTCGCGAGCGGGCAGAAGAGAGCGCGTAGACCGCACGTCCGCGTTCAGCTGACGACGTCATTTCGCTAAGACGGCACCCGGTTCAGCTGTTCTGCAAACTCGCGATCGGCCGCGGGAGGTTCAGCGGCGGCCTGGCGTATGGGATGGTCGACGGTCGCGGTGCCTCATCGGTTCAACTCCGATTCGATGGGGCAGCCCGTAGCCGGACGCCCCGGTATTCGCAGTGACGTTTCCGTCGGCGTCGGTCAGCCGGGCTGGACCGTGAGCGCCGAACTCACTATCGCCCGGCCGTCCGAGATCGCCCTCCACGAGAAGAACCTTCGGCCTGCTGGACGAAGGGCCGCACACGGCGACTCCACCCGCGCGAGCAAGGTCGATACATGTCGAGGGGCGGCCGGGTGCGAGCAGCTGGATGTGCGCAGGTGGCCCCAGGTGCGTCGGTGGGCGTGGCTACGGTGGAGGCATGGCGGATGGAGTGCAGGCGGCGCACGGGGTGGCGGGGGAGCCGGTGTTGCTTTCGTTGGTGGCGCCGTCGGCGGCTCGGCGGAGTTTGGATGACGGGCTGGTGCGGGCGGTGGGGACCGCGGCGGCGGATGTTCGGATTCTCGACGCGGATGTGACCGATGGGGAGGTCGCCGAATTCCTGGTCGAGATCGCGCACTCGGATGGCGGGTTCATTGCGCGGACCTCCGATGGGAAGCGGGCGCTGGCTATCGTCGCGGGAACGGTTGCGGCGCTGTGCGGTGAGGATATTCGAGCGGCGCTGGCCCAGCCCGATATCACCTTCCTGACCTCGTTGAAGCCGCCCGCCGTTGAGGCGGCGCGCAGCGTGTTGCTGGCGATCGAAACCGATGCGCCCGACGATCTAGCTGGAACTCTGAGCATCCTCAGCGCACGCAAGTAATCTCGTAACCGTGCCGCGAATCGCGTACTTCGGGCCGTCCGGAACCTTTACCGAGATGGCCCTCGCCGAACTCGAGTCCTCGCAAGCTTTCGACGGACCGGTCGAGCGGATTGCCGCGCCCAGTCAAGGTGCGGCGCTGGACCTGATCCGATCCGGTGATGTCGAGGGTGCCGTCGTGCCGATCGAGAGTTCGGTGGAGGGCTCCATTTCGGCGACCCTTGATTCGCTGGCCATCGGACCGCGGCTGCAGATTATCGCCGAAACCGAACTCGAGGTGAGCTTCGCGATTCTGGCCAGGCCAGGGACGGAGTTCGCGGATGTTCGCACCCTGGCCGCCTATCCCGTCGCCGGGGCGCAGGTGCGGCTGTGGGTATCGCACACGCTGCCGGATGTCGAGATGTACACCTCGGCGTCGAATGCGGCTGCCGCCGAGGATGTCGCAGCGGGTCGCGCCGACGCCGCGGTCTCCACCGCGCTGGCCGGTGAACGCCTCGGTTTGACGGCACTGGCTTCGGGTGTCGCCGACCACGACCAGGCGATCACCCGCTTCGTGCTGGTGACCCGCCCCCGAGTCGCGCCGCCCGCAACCGGGGCGGATCGCACCTCGATCGTGCTCGAGCTGCTCAACAAACCGGGCTCACTCATGCGCGCGTTCGCCGAATTCGCCACCCGCGGTATCGATCTCACCAGAATCGAATCCCGGCCGACTCGAACAGGTATGGGCACCTACCGCTTCTACCTCGACTGCGTCGGCCATATCGACGACACCGCGGTCGCCGAGGCACTCAAGGCATTGCACCGCACGGCGCGGATCCGTTTCCTCGGTTCCTGGCCCGCGACCTCGGCGACTGGAACCCCACCGCCCTCGGATGAACCGGCCGCCGAGTGGCTGACCCAATTGCGTAAGGGGGTGGCCGACCTATGACCGGCAGACTGATACTCGTTCGCCACGGCGAGACCGAAGGCAACGTAGCCAAAATCTTGGACACCCGTGTCCCAGGCCTTCCGCTCACCGAACGCGGTGCGGCCCAAGCGAAGACATTCGGCTCGAGTCTGCTGAGACCGCCGAAGGCACTGTTCTGCTCGGCCGCGCTGCGCGCCAGACAGACCGCCGGCTACATCGAGGCGGCGACCGGCGTACCGGTCGAGGTGCTCGATGACATCCACGAAGTGCAGGTCGGCGAACTGGAGGGCCTCAATACCGAGGCAGCTCATTCGTATTTCCAGCGGATCTACCGAGCCTGGCACGAAGGCGATCTCGCCGAACGCCCACCGGGCGGCGAATCCGGATACGACGTCCTGGCCCGCTTCCTACCGGTCGTCGAGGACCTGCGCACCAAATACCTGGCCAATGGCGGCGACGGCGACATCCTGGTGGTCAGCCACGGCGCCGCCATGCGCCTGGTTTCCCGCAACCTCAGCGGCGTGGCACCGCCCTTCACCACCAATAACCATCTCGACAACACCGAAACCATCGAACTCGTCCCCCGCCCCGTCGGCGGCTGGGAATGCATCCGCTGGGGCCGCTTCACTCCACCCTTCGCCTACGAGGTTTCCCCCACCGCCGACGATCCCATGGGCTGAATCCCCTTGGGGCACAATGCTCCCCGCTCGCCTTCGTGTTATCCGCCCGCCTCGATATCCGAGCGGAGCTCGAGCAGATTGGCCTTCTCGGCGACGAGTCGTTCGATGGCGGTGTCCAATTGGCGTGTGCGCTCATCGATTTGCTGCAGCACGGCATCGCGATCGTCCTCGGATGCACTGGACGGGGCGGTGCACGCAATGTGCAACATCGTGTAGGACTCGGTCAGCGACAGTCCCGATGCCAGCAAGCAGCGAATATCCTTCACGATCTTGACATCCTCGGGGCGGTAATGCCGATAGCCGTTGGGATCCCGCCGAGGCGAGAGGACACCGGCGGCCTCGTAATGACGGAGCATCCGAGGGCTCGCGCCGGTGATACGACTCAGATCGCTGATCCGCACCCGGCAAACTCCTTGACATTGACGTTAGTGTCATACTTTAGCTTGGCCATATGACGAACGAAGACGGTCGGCCGAACGTCGTACTAGTGGTTGCGCACCCGGACCACGACTCCGCTACCTGGGCTATTGCCAGAGAAATTGAACAAGGCATCCAGGCGGATGGAAACACCACTGCCACAACACATGATCTGACAAAGTCGGGATTCGATCCCATCTTCGGCAAGCAGGATCTGGCGGTGCACCGGCTGCGGGGCGAGGTTCCCGCCGATGTCAGGCGTGAGCAGGAATTGCTCGACTCGGCCGATGCAATCGCTCTCCTCTTCCCGGTGCACTGGTGGTCGATGCCTGCCTTGGCCAAAGGATGGATAGACCGCGTATTCGCCAGAGGCTGGGCCTACGAGACCAGCTCGGAAAGCGGTCAGAGTGCGGTAAGAGCTTTGCATTTCATCGCAGTTGCCGGTCTCGATGAAGGCACTTACGACCGGCGCCGATACAAGGAGGCGATGATGACCCAGATGGTGCACGGCATTGCCGGCTACTGTGGGATAGCCGAGTCATCCATCAAGTTTCTCTACGGCACCGAGACCGACGAACCGCGGGTTCACGAACAGTTGCTCGACCAGGCATACCGGATCGGCGCCGATCTGGCGCAGCGCGCGCAATCGGCTCGAGATCAGGAAGCGGCATAGCGGGCATTACTTCCCGGCGGATGCGCCCTCAGGCAAACCTTGGATTCCTCGGAAACTCTTCGCGCTCCGGCAACGAATGGATCAGATCCTCCACGGCGGCGCGCAGTCGGGCGGGAGTGCCGCTGGCCAGCGACGACCACTTGGTGCCGTCGTCGGCCACGCTCGCCGTCGAGATGAATCGCCCGTTGCGAGTGTTGAATACGGCGATGTGGTTCTCGACGATGTCACGGGTGCCGTCCCGGTAGAGCACGGCCGTGATCTGCGCGTGCGAATGGATTTCGACGACGGCCGAGGCGATGGTTTGCGCGTCCTGCGCGGGATTGCCGACCTTCGCGAGTCGTTGCGCGGTGGCGGTGGCATCGCCGACATCCTCGAAGATCGTCGCAAGTTCCTCGGTCGGTGCGTTCATCCCGTAGAGCTCGAGTGGCGGGGCCGTGCCGAGCGCCGCTATTACGGTGCCCGCCAGGTCGATTCCCACTTCATCGATCACATACGAGTCCTGCCCGCGAAGGGCCACGACCGAAAGATCGTCGCCCTTCGCCAGACAGAAACGACTCACGTACCCGTCGACGATCAGCCGCATGGTGATGATCCAGTGCGGCCGGTTCAGCACCCGAAGTCGGTCCTCCAAGTCAGGCTGAATCCCGCCGTCGATCAGCAGGTCCCGTTGTTCGAGCGACGCGGCCGCGGCGGCCATTGCCGCCTGATGCGCGGGCACACTATCGAAGCGGGCGTACGCGTTCAGCACAACCGGAAGGTCATCGAGATCCAGCTTCTCGCGGAGAAACTGGATCTCGTCGGGTGACAGCACAACCGCCTCGAGTGCGGACGGGCCACCGATAGAACCGAGGACGGTCACCCAACCGTCCCGGCGTTGGCGCCGATCACCCCGTCGGCGGCGAAGCGGCCATCGGTGAAGTGATCGGCCCGCAGGTCGACCTTGCTGTCGTGCTCGGACTCGTCCTCGCCGTCACGGGCCTGGTTCCCCATCAGCGGGTTGCCGGCGCCGCTGTTGCTGATCGACCGGGCCGGTGCGGCTTCGATAGATGCGACCGTCTGAGGTGCCGCTGTCGCGGTGTTACCGCCGATCACGCTGCCCGTACCCCAGCCTTCCGGCAGTTTGAGCTGGGCGCTGCCCGCACCGACCGAGGTGCCGGAGAACGAGACCGCACGGGTCGCGGCCGCAGTGCCCGCCGCGGCCATCGTGCCACCCATCGCCATCGGTGCCATGGTCGCCATCGGCGTGCTCGTAGTCGCGGCGGCGACCGCATTGCTCGCCACACTGCCGACCGTTGACACACCGGTGCTGACTACCGATCCGACTGCCTGCGCGGCCTGCGTGGCGGCACTGGCCACACCCGGGTTCGATACGAACGCCTGCACGGCGGCCACCGCCGCCGAGATCGGGTCGGTGGGGGCTTCGAACGCGGCATCGGCGGTCCCGCTCGGGTTGGCCTGGCCCGCGCCCGCGGCGATCGGCGGCGGCATCAAGAAGTCGGCGGGTGTGGCCACCATCGCCGAGGTCGCAGCCTCGTAGGTGTCCATCACCAACGCCGCGCGGATATCCATGGCGTGCCTGGCGACCTCGGCGGCCTCCATGGCGCCGCTGACGGCGCCGGCCGGGTTCGTCGAAGCGACCAGCGCGGCATTGACGGCCGCGATTTCGGGCGGGCTCGGCATAGCGAGCGCGGCAACGCCGTAAGCGATGACGTTCGCCGCTGCCTTGCCGCCCATCGCCGCTGCCTGCACACCCTGCTGTTCGGACCAGCCGAGGAAGCCGGTCAGCTTGCCGAGCGCGGCGATACCGTTGATGCCCTGCATGCCGACGCCGAGCTCGGCCATGACGCGGGCAACGGTGGTCGTCGCATCGACCCAGGCGGCGGTGAGCGCGCCCCACGCGGTAGCGGCGGCTGAAATCGGGATCGCGTGTGCGCCCGCGTGAAGGGTGGCGGAATTGATTTCGGATGGCCGGGCGATCCACACGACCCCGGTGACTCCTGCAACCATGCTGATAACTCCCCTGAATGTCTGAATGGTGGTTGAGGACAGCCGTGCCGGCTAGACCTGTATGGCGTTGACTCCAGCGGCGCGCACGACATCGCCGGCGATATGCTGCGCCAGCTGCATGCGCAGTGTCTGTGCAGCATGGTGCAGTTCGAGAATGCCCTGGGCGACGGAATGATCGTGGGTCACCGCGCCCTGGTTGAAGTGGCTGGCGGCCACGAGCGACACCTCTTCGGTGCCGGACGGGATCACGTGCGTCGCCGGTGCGGTGATCATGGACGCTGCGGAAAGCCGCTCGGCGACCAGATCGAGTTCGGCCGCCGCGGCGAGAATGGCCTCGGGCGAGATCAGTACATGTCCAACCATGACTCGACTCCTTCTAGTGGCTGTGGGGCGGAACCACGAGAATTCCCCCTTCGAGTGATAGGACGCGACAGCAACGCGATCGGTTCCATCGAATCCCCAAGTTTCTTCCGGTCATCCGTGCTGGTTTCGCGCTCGTCGAGCCGAGCCCGAACACAACTTGGATAAGACTAGCCCCATCCCAGCTCATGCAACCGGTCTTCGTCAATGCCGAAATAGTGTGCAATCTCATGGATCACAGTGATTGCGACCTCCTCGACGACCTCGCGCTCATCGCCGCAGATATCGAGAATCGCCTCGCGATAGACGGTTACGGTGTCGGGTAGCGAGCCGCCGTAGTGACTATCTCGCTCGGTCAACGCGATTCCGTGATACAGCCCGAGCAGATGTGGATCCTCCGGATTGCGCGGTTCGATCAGCACGACCACATTGTGGATGGCGCGGGCCAATTCGGGCGGAATGAGATCGAGCGCATCGCCGACCAGCTCCTCGAACCGGTCCGCGGACATGGTCACCGCCATCAGCGCGGTTGTGGCTGTGGTGGCAGCGGCGCGGCGCCGGGTAGTGGGGCAGGAGTCGAGCGACCAGAGTTCGGCGGCGGCACCGGAGCCTGGCCGTTGATCAGGATGTCGCCCTTCGCCGATCCGGTGACCGGCGCGAAACCCTCACGGTCGGTGCCCTTTCCGATCATGCAGTCCAATTTGTGGCTGCCCGCCAGCCAGCTGCGTGCGTCGAGGTAGTCGAAGAACACCGTCAGCGTCTTATTGCGCACCGCATCAGGTGAGCCGAGATAGTCGTTGGTTGCCCGGCCGCACTCGTCCTCCATGAACTTGTCCTGGTCGTCCTTGGTGGGCGGACCGCCGGAAAAGTGCTGGCCGAGGTCGACGGTGGACACGATCTCGACGGCGTGCGCCTGTGCGCAATCCACCGGATCGGAGGGCAGATTCTGATTGATGCCGAGGCAGGTGCCCGGCTCGAAGATCTTCGACTGATCGTGTTCGGTGGCCGCGCCGCTGGTCGGCAGCGGGGTACCGGTGCTACCGGAGAACTGGAGTCCGCAGCGCAGCGTTCGGTCGCCGTGCTTCCACCCGTCCGGACTGGGGTACATCAGGCCGACCACATAGCGACCGCGCGGATCGAACTTGCCGTTCAGATACTGCTCGACGGCGGGGGTGCAGTGCTCTTCCTTGAGTTCGGTCAGTCGCAACGAGTCCGGAAAGCGGGAGCCCGGACCGAATTCCACGCCGGGATATTTGGCCATATCGACATCGGCCGCGACCTCGAACAGGTGCTTGTTGGAGCAGGCGACCTTCACCAGATCGCCACGGTCCTGTTTGGTCCAGCTGAGGCAGTCGCCCCGGGCCGCGGTGCCGAACTCCTTGTCCAAGGCGGTCTGGCCGGGCGAACCAGGGTTGTGTGCCTCGAGCCGCTTGTCGTTGTCGTAGCCGGTGATGAACAGACCGACCAACGAGATGATTACGGCGCCCGTCGCCGCGGCGAGCAATACCCAACGCAACTTCGGCGCGGACAGATGCAGCTTGCCGTCGGCGACGGCGTCGCGGTCGATGATCACCGACTGCGGGAACGATTCCGCGCGCGACGACTCGCCCGAGGGCAGGTCGGATTCGTACGCGTCCTTGGTCACATCATCAGCAGACATCGCGGTCCATCATGTCAGCGTCTGTTCGCTGGTGCTACGACCTGGACGAATCGATCCGAAGCGCCCCGGTCGTACCCATGCCAGGCGCGTCAGCCGCGGAATGTGGACAGGAATAGGCCGGGCAACCGCGCCGGATCGGCGCTCGCGTAGAACTCGGTCAGCTTGCGTTGGAGGTGATATTGCACGCGCCGAGAACCGCGCCGACGCCGCCGGTCGCGGTGGGATCGAGTTGGGCGAGTCCGGCGCGCCGGCGCGCGGTATCGGCGTCGATGCCGGGACGCAGCCACACTTCGCCGTGAAAACCGCTGAGCAGCAATCTGTCGTAGAAATCGAGCGGCAGAATCGGCACCGCGACCCGCTGGCCCGGCGCCTCGGCGAGTTCGACCCCGTCGAGCGGACTACGCCCCTGCTCCAACGCCGAGAGCGTGGCCGACAGCGCGGTGGTGGCCTGCAGCAGCGTCATCGGACCCGACATCCACTCCTCGCCGACCAGCGGCGAGTCCGGATCCAGACCCTAGATGGTGCGCGCCGCGCGCACCCATTCGTGGGAGAAGCGGCCGGTGCGCGTGTGGATATCGTCGCGAAGTTCGCGGCGGCGCCGCAGCGGGGTGTGTGCCCACGTTCTCTCACCCGCGACCAGATCGGCAACTGCATTATCAATAGCGGTTTCGTCGAAAGGCGTGCCCACAAGCCAACTATGCGCGCGGACCCCGCCCGCCGGTCCGCATCCTGGGATATCGGCGTGAAACCGCAATATCGCGACCATTAGGCTGGTCACCCATGATCGACCTCCGATTCCTGCGGGACAACCCCGACGCGGTCCGCGCCTCGCAACGCGCCCGCGGCGAAGACCCCGCCCTCGTCGACGCCCTGCTCGAGGCGGACGCGGCGCGCCGTGCGGCGGTGGCCAACGCCGATAACCTGCGCGCCGAGCACAAGGCGATGGGCAAGCTGATCGGCAAGGCGAAGCCGGAGGAACGGTCCGTCCTGCTGGAACAGGCGCAGGAGATGTCGGCGAAGGTCAAGGAGGCCGAGGTCGCCCAGCACGCCGCCGATGCCGATATGGACGCCGCGCACCGGGCCATCTCGAATGTGGTCCAGGAAGGCGCCCCCGCGGGCGGCGAGGACGATTACATCGTGCTGGAGACCATCGGTACACCAAGGGAATTCGACTTCGAGCCCAAGGACCACGTGGAGCTCGGCGAGTCACTCGGGTTGTTCGATATGGAACGCGGCGCCAAGGTTTCGGGCGCGCGTTTCTACTTCATGACCGGTTACGGTGCGCTGCTGCAGCTGGGTCTTTTGCAACTCGCCGCGCGGCAGGCGGTGGCCAACGGGTTCACCATGATGATTCCGCCGGTGCTGGTGCGTCCGGAGATCATGGCCGGTACCGGATTCCTGGGTCAGCACAGTGCCGAGGTCTACCACCTCGAGGAGGACGAGCTGTACCTGGTCGGCACGTCGGAGGTGCCGCTGGCGGGCTACCACTCGGACGAGATCCTGGACCTGAGCGCCGGTCCGAAGCGCTATGCGGGCTGGTCGTCGTGTTTCCGGCGCGAGGCGGGCAGCTACGGCAAGGACACCCGCGGCATCATCCGGGTGCACCAATTCGACAAGGTCGAAATGTTCGTGTTCACCACGCCCGAGGAGGCCGCGGCCGAACATAAGCGCCTGCTCGCCTGGGAGCAGGACATGCTCGCGGCCGTCGAGGTGCCTTATCGAATCATCGATGTCGCCGCGGGCGATCTGGGCAGTTCGGCAGCGCGCAAATTCGACTGCGAGGCTTGGGTGCCAACCCAGCAGACCTATCGCGAGCTCACCTCGACCTCGAACTGCACCACCTTCCAGGCCCGCCGCCTCGCTGTGCGCTATCGCGACGAGAATGGAAAGCCGCAGATCGCAGCCACTTTGAACGGTACGCTCGCGACTACCCGCTGGATTGTGGCGATTCTGGAAAACCATCAGCAGGCCGACGGTTCTGTCCGGGTGCCCGCCGCGCTGGTACCGTTCGTCGGTACCGAGGTGCTGACACCGCCGCGATAAACACCTCGAAATAGCCCGTCCGACATTGCCTACAGGTAAATAGCTAGGGGTTCGCCATGCCGGATTCACAGGATGTGGCAACTGTAGGTAATTTCTATGTCTAGGCTATTCCCCGTGCGAGGAATCGGGTCTCGCGGCGATACCCGAACCCGGGTGCGGGCCGCGTCTGCGTTGGCGACGGCGATGGTCATGTCCCGGACCACCGGAGCCTTCTATGTAATGGGGGGCGCGCTCGGCCTGCTGATCACGGGAATTGCCCCGGGCAGCGAGGGCAACCGAGCACTGGTGGGTACCGCCGCCGCGGTGGCGCTGCTGCTCGGACTCAGCCTGCTCGGCTGGGGTCCGCGGTTGCCGCATGGGATTCACCATGGTTATGTCGCGATAGCGACGGTATTGGTGACGATCGCGGTATACGCGTTCCCGAATACCGTCGGCGCGATCAGTCTCGCCTCGTTCTATGTATTCATTGCCTGTGATGCCGCATTGTTCTTCGCATGGCCACAGGCATTCGCGCACATAGCCTTCGCTATGGTCATGTGCCTGTGGGTGATGCCGACGCGGCCGGTGCATCCCACACTGCCATGGTGGTCCGGGTTGATTCCGGCGGGTGTGACCTTCGGAGTCGGCGTGGTAGTCGGCATCCTGACCCGAATGGCCTCCGAGGCCGATATCGATGTGCTCACCGGACTGCTCAACCGGCGCGGTTTCGACCGTGCGTTGAACGCCGCGATCGAAACCGCCACCCGCACCGGCCAGGGCCTGGCCTTGGTGCTCGTCGACCTCGACCGCTTCCAGAAGATCAACGATCACCTCGGCCATCGCGCGGGCGATGCGGTGCTGCAGCGGGTCGCCGATACCTGGTCGAAATTGCTCGCGCCGGACCAGCGACTGGCTCGCTACGGCGGTGACGCCTTCGCGCTGCTGTTGCCGAATACCACCGAGCAGGCGGCGATTCTGCTGACCGAGCAGTTGCGGGCATCGGTGACCACCGGGTGTTCGGCCGGAGTCACCTCATGGCAGCCGGGTGAGTCGGGTTCGCTGCTGGTGAGTCGGGCCGATGTCGGTCTGTACCGGGCCAAGCAGGCGGGGCGCAATCGGACGGTGCTGGAGTCGTCGCGACAGTTGCCGCTGGCGGTCGAGTTGCGCGAGGCGATCGACCGTGGCGCGCTCGATGTGCACTACCAGCCGATCGTCAGCCTGACCGAGGGCGGCGGTAAGGCGGTCGGTGTCGAGGCGCTGCTGCGCTGGTCGTCGAGTGCGCAGCCGGATGTCACCACCGAGGGGCTGATCCGGGTTGCCGAGGAATACGACCTCATCTCCGATCTGGACGAGCTGGTATTGCGCCGGGCGTGTGCGGACGCGGCTCGTTTGCAGGAAACCTTCGCGCAACTCGATCTGACGCTGAATGTCAATGTCAGCGGCCTGGAACTGGCCGAGACCGGTTACGCGGACCGCGTCGCCAATATCCTGGCCAGCACCGGCTGGCCCGCCGACCAACTGGTGCTCGAGGTGACCGAGAGCGAGTTGGCGGCCGAATCCCAAACGGCCATCGGCAATCTGCATATTCTGCGCGAGCGCGGCGTGCGCATCGCGATCGATGACTTCGGCACGGGCTATTCGTCGCTGAGTCGCCTGGCCACCCTGCCCAGCGACATCCTCAAGGTCGACCAGTCCTTCGTCGCCGCGATCCGTTCGGACTCACCCGCACCGCCGCTGCTCGGTGTGATCGCAGCACTGAGCAGTGCACTGGACCTGCAGGTGATCGCCGAAGGCGTGGAGACCGAATACCAGGCGGCGGTGCTCACCGAACTCGGTTTCGCGCTGGCCCAGGGCTATCACTACAGCGATTCACATCCGGTCTCGGAGCTGATCACCGATCTGAACGAGCATCAGGGTCGAGTCGGTCCTGGGCTCAATGATCGGGAACTCGGTGATGGAGACCTGCATACCGCCAACGGGTGGCTGCCGCTCGGCTGAAAATCGCTTGACGCGCTGGGGGACAGATCGGCAGGCTGACGGTATGCGTTTACTTATCTACGGCTATTGATTCGATAGGTCGTTGACCCGCGGGATCGGTCTGCGCGGGCTTACGGTGCGGGCGGTGCTCTTCAAGGGCCTCGGTGATCTGATTCCGCTGTATGCGCTGTACGCGGTGCTGTTCGCCGATCATGGACTGAGCACTGGGCAGATCTCTTCTCTGCTGGCAATGTGGTCGGTGACCGCGTTCCTGCTCGAGGTGCCATCGGGTGCCTGGGCCGATACGGTGTCACGGCGTGGGCTGCTCGTCACGAGCGGTGTGCTGCTGACCGCCGGTTTCGCGTGCTGGACACTGCTGCCGACCTACCTGGGATTCGCGGTCGGCTTCGTACTGTGGGGTACTTCGGGCGCGTTGATGTCCGGGACGTTCGAGGCATTGCTCTACGACGAACTCGTCGCCCGCAATGAGCAGCGGGCGTATCCGCGCATCATCGGTTATGCGAGGGCAGCGTCGGAAGCCGCGATCGTGATCGCCATCCTCGGTGCGACGCCGTTGTATATCTGGGGCGGCTATCCGTTGCTCGGCTGGTGCAGTGTGGCGTTCGCGGCGGTGCACACGCTGGTCGGTCTGTCCTTGCCGAGCGCGCCGAAGGCTGTGTCGGCGGTGGCAGTGGAGGATCTGGAAGACGAGGATTCGGCTGGGTCATCCGAGATATCGCGAGGAGCAGTCGCCCTGAGTGGCGAGTCGGTGATGGCGCAGGCGTCGATCTCGACGGAGTCGCGGCCGTTCGCGACGTATCTGAACATGCTGCGAACCGGTGTGGGGGAGGCGATTCGGGTGCGTGCCGTGCGTAATGTCGTGGCATTGGGGGCGCTGCTGTCGGGGGTTACGGCCTTCGATGAGTACTTCGCATTGCTCGCTCAGGAGGTTGGGGTGGAGACGGCGGTGGTGCCGGTTTTGGTCGGGATCACGGTTGTCGGTTCGCTGGTGGGTTCGGTGTTGGCGGGGCGCACCGAGGCCATGTCGGCGCGCGTCATGGCGATCGCGGTGGGGCTGGGTGGTGTGCTGTTCGTCGGCGGTGCGGTGGTCGCCGGTCTCGCCGTCCGCTGGCCGGGTGCGGTGTATGTGCTCGCGGGCGTGGGATTTACGGCGATCGGTGTTTCCTACGGCATCGTCTACAACGCCAGTGTGGTGGCGGGGGCTCGGTTGCAGGACGCGATCGAAGGTCCGGCGCGGGCGACGGTCACCTCGGTGTCGGGTCTCGCTGCGGAGGTTGTCGCACTGGCGGTCTTCGGGTTCGCCGCCATCGCCACGTTGTGGCTGTCGATGTCGACGACGGTCGCGTTGCTGGGCGCTTCCATGCTCGCTATTGCCCTGCTGATTCCGTCCTCGCTACCGCGCCGCACGTCCGATCGGTGAGGCAATGGGATGTCAGCTGTGGGTCGCTTCGATGAGAGGGGTTCGCCGCTCAATTCTGGCATGGATCCTTGCCAGATATTCGAATTTGTGAGACGGTCTTGTCAGATGTGCTCGGCTTGGGCGCGAATCTCTCTTCCGATGGGTGAAATGCAATGACGCATGACAACCAGCTGCTGCCCACTCCGCCGCTGTTCACGGAGTTCCCCTTCCGGTACGCGGTGCCGGTGCTGGCACCCGGCGATCTGCGCTGCACCGCGGCGCAGCGGGATTCGTTCCGCCGGTTCGCGCAGGTCGGGGATCCGCTCGCGGACGGTGTGGTCGCCATGTTCAAGCGGCTGCCGGTCGGCGAGGGTCGGCGGATGTTCGAGGTCGCCGTGGAGCGCGGAATCGATGCGGTGCCGAATGCACCCGACGAATTGACGGCATTCTTCGGTCAGGTCGAGACGGACCCGTACTGGCTGGACCGCACCAAAATCGACCGCGGTGCCCGGGTCGTGGAACGCACCAGTGTCTGGGGTGGGATCGCGATGGGGATGTTCGCGCTGATGGGCGGCTATCTGGCCTCTCGCGCGGATAAGGCCCTGGTCGGCACCGGTGATCTCGATGCCATGGCGCCGCGCCGCCTGGCCGAAACCACCCAGTGGTGGCTGGACGTCACGACTCCCGGTGGCCTGCAACGCAATCAGGTCGGCTACCAGAGTGTGCTGCGGGTGCGGCTGATGCACGCGCTGGTGCGCGCGGGCATGAATCGACGCCCCGATTGGGATTACGAAGCCTGGGACCATCCGGTGAACCAGGTGCTCACCGTCGGCACACTCGGCCTGTTCTCGATGGCGAATCTGGTTGGCGCACAGGCACTCGGCCTGCGCTTTTCGGCCCAGGAGAAGGATTCGGTATTCCAACTCTGGCGCTATGTCGGCTTCCTGCTGGGCATCGACGCCGAAATCCTGCCGACCAATGAAACCGATACCTGGCGCGCTTTCTGGATCCTCGCCGATACCGAATTCATCCCGGACGAGGACTCCCGACGCCTGGCCCAGGCCCTGGTCCCGGCCGCGGGCGGCCTGTTCATCGGCACCGACACCACAGGTCAGCGCCTGATCCGCCGCGTGATCACCAGTTATATGGTCGCCTACAGCCGAATCGTCCTCGGCCCGACCAACTCTGATTTCCTCGGCCTGGAGAACAGCAAGTTCTTCCAGAGCGCCGTCATGGCGACTGCTGTAGTCAACGGCGCATTGGAAGTACCCCGCCAACTCATCCCCGGCGCCACCCGCTTCCAAGAACGGCTCGGTGCCCGAATCCGCGCCCGCCTGGTCCGCGGCTCCATCGCCCGCAACGGCGGCGACCGCACCTACGCTCGTCACGACACCTACGGTGCCCGCACCACCCTGCGCGCCGGGTAACCGTGCTACCCCTGCGCGCCGGGCGGTCGGCATACGGCCCGTTCCGACCGATGCCGCCATGGCATCACCGCGATGACGTTCGGCGGATCGCCGCAGTCAGTGCTTGGTCACGAGTTGGCGCTGGAAGTGGCGGCGCTGCAAGGGCGCTCGAAGCAACTCCACATACGGCGATACAGCCGATGACGGTCTCGCATGGCTGGTCGACTCGGTCGATGGTGCAGCCGCCAGACACACATCTGACGAACATCCTTCGGCCGACTTGCATCGAGGGTGACCGGCCATTCCGTGCGAATTCGGCGCCAGCGAAGGGTGTCTGATCGGGCTGGTGTGAGGTGCGCTCGGGCGCGGTGGGTTGTGGCGCGGTCGGGGGATGCGGGGGGTGGCGGTACGGTGCGGGGATGGTGGCGCGGGCGAAGGTGGGGTTGGCCTTCGGGTTCTGCATCGGGGCCGGGGTGGCGGTGCAGGGCCGGATCAATGGGGCGTTGGGGGTGCGGTTGCGGGATGGGATCGCGGCTGCCTGTATCAGTTTCGGCATCGGTCTAGTGGTGTTGGTGATCGCGTTCGCGGTGAGTCGGCGGTTGCGGGACGGGCTGGTGCGGGTGCGGCGGGCGGTGGCCGATGGTGAGCTGCGGCCGCTGCAGTTGTTCGGTGGGCTCTGCGGCGCGTTCTTCGTTGCGTGCCAAGGACTTACCGTTGCGGCGATCGGCGTCACGGCCTTCACCGTCGCCACAGTCGGCGGGCAATTGCTGAGCAGTCTGGTGGTGGACCGGCTCGGGTTGGCGCCGAATGGCCGGACTCCGGTCACGGTTTCGCGCGTCGGCGGTGCGGCGCTGGCCATGGTCGCGGTGGTCCTCGCTGTGGCGGGAGGGTCCGGCGCGCCGGTCGGTTCCGCGGCGGTGCCCGAATGGCTGCGCAACAGCCCGACCGCTGTGCTGATCCTGTTGCCCGCGCTGGCCGGAATCGGACTGGCCTGGCAGCAGGCGGTCAACGGTCGCGTCGGCGCGGTCGGCGGTCCGTTCTCCGCCACCCTGGTGAACTTCGGCATCGGCACCGCGGCCCTTTTCGCCATCGAGGCCTGCATCCTGGTCGGCACCGGCTGGCCTGGTGGATTCCCCAGCGAGCCATGGCTCTATCTGGGCGGCCTCATCGGCGTCGCCTTCATCGCCTTGGCCGCAATCACCGTCCGCTGGATCGGCGTCCTGCTCCTCGGCCTTACCTCGGTTGCCGGCCAACTCCTGGCCTCGATCACCCTGGACCTGCTCACCCCAACCGGTGCCGGACTCTCCCCAACCGCCGTAATCGGCTGCGCCCTCACCTTCCTCGCCGTCCTCGTCGCCACCCGCTCACGAACCTGACCCCAGCGCCGAACTTCCGGCATTGCGGGGCAGCGACTCACCGATGTGTCAGTCATTGCACTTGGTGTTCGGGGCCGACCTTGCTCGAGGGCATGCGCCTGGACATGGGCCGCCCAGCGACCCCACCGTAATGGTCGACATCGCCGGGAGACCTATCTTGCGATGCTCGGATTTGTTCGGTTAGCTGCTGCCGAACCAGCCCGGTGGGAACCACTGGCCCCAGCCGCCGTTGCCGCCCCAGCCGCCGCCCCAGCCGCCGTTGCCGCCCCAGCCGCCGTTGCCACCCCAGCCGCCGTTGCCACCCCAACCGCCGCCGCCCCAGCCGCCGCCGCCCCCGCCCCAACCGCCGCCATTGCACCCGGGGCCGTAGCCCGGGCAGTGCGGATTATCTGTCTGCACAACACCTGGTCCGGGTGTCGGCATCGCCGTGGCGTGAACCGCCACTGCCGTCATCGGAACCGCCACCGCCGCTCCAACGAGCGCGACCTTTGCGAGCAGTCGGCGCGCGGTGCTGCCGCGCGCCTTGTTGATGATCATGGTGCCTTCTTCCGGCGAATCGTCCCGCGTACGGGACTCGCCGATCGTCGAGTTCGTTCGATATTCCCCGACGCCCCTGATTGTAGGAGCCCCAGGTAGTCGCCACCAGCACGTGAGCGACCGAATCGCACCGAATTTCAGAACCGACCGACAGTCGGCAAAAGGCACCCGGGGGACCAGAATTCAGACGAGCTTGTGCGAGCGCAACTCATGTCCCTTGGAGGTCTTGCACCGCCCGGATTCCAGATCCCACTGCCACCCGTGCAAATTGCAGGTGAGGGTATTTCCTTCGATCACGCCGAATTTCGACAGATCCGCCTTCAGGTGTGGGCAGCGGCGCTGGACTTCCCAGCCGGCCAATTCCGTTGAGGCGGAATCATCGTGCGCCTCGGCGAACCAGCCGTCCGCGTACGCGATCCGCTCATCGGTGAGGCATTTGAAGAAGGTGTAGAGGAATTCGTTGTAGCCGCCGATGCGCCAGGCCTGGAATCGAGTGGACAGGAAAATGGTGTTCACCCAGTCCGGCTCGTCGTCGCGCAGCACGGTGCGCACCAGTTCCGGCGGGATACGGAAGCCGTAGCGATACTTGCCTTCACCCTCGATCGGCTCGCGCACTACGCGCTTGGGGAAGTCCAGCACCACGGTTTCGTCACCCATGACCAGTCCGACCGGATAGCCGATCCCGTCGCAGATCAGATCGCTCTGCTTCATGATCGGCTCGAACAGCGCCTTCAGCGGTTCCAGTAGCCGCTCGTCACCCGTTGCCCACGAAGCCTTTTCGGCCGCCAGCACCGGAGCGAGACGCTGTGCCATCAGCTCGATGTATTCGGCCTTGTTGTCATAGATCAGGCCCGGCTCGAACGGATGGGTCAGCGCGAGTTCGGCACCGCGCACGTCGGCGACCGAACCCGGGATCATCAGGATCCCGCCCTCGTTGCCGTGGATTTTCATCTGTTCCAGGAACACCATCTGATCCGGGAAGATATTGCCCTCGTCGCCGCGATCGTCATTGAGGTAGCGCAACTCGTCGTCGAGAAATACCGGCGGGCCGGCCGAGGGCACTACCCAGGTGGCGTCGACCTGCTCGATATAGCTGCGCGCACGATCCATTCCGCGCTGACGCTTCTGCTTACCGAAATTCGACTTGGTCCGCGAAGGAATGTCGTAGACCATCGGATACCAGATCGCGCCCGAGTACTGCAGCAGGTGGATATCGATATGCCCGAATGCGTCGTGCAGCACATCCATATCCACCGGACGGGCGTCGTTCATATTGAAACAGGTGGTCTCGCCGTCGGCGACGACCAGCCCGGAGTCGCCGATCGGTCCGTCGGCGGGTGCGCGCAGCGCGATGATCATGATGTCGATCTCGCCGCCGGGTCCGCTCACCCGATGCTTGACCGAATCTTCGGTCTCGAAGAACTTGTGGAAGCCGAGCTTCTCGAGTTCGCGCTTGAGATCCGGCACCGGATAGTCCGGCAGCAGTACGGTCGCGTCCTTGTTGACGTGCTTCGCGATATGCGCCGCGTCGAAGTGGTCGCGGTGCAAATGCGAGACGTACAGGAAATCGCAATTGCCCAGCTCGTCCCAGTCCAACTGGGTGTTGTCCGGAAACGGGAACCACGACCCGAAGTACGCGGGATTGACCCAGGGATCGCAAAGGATCGACCCGGCCGCGGTGCGGATGTGGAATCCGGCGTGTCCGACGCTGGTGATCTGCACGAGCTGCTCCTCCTGACCGTTACCAGCCATCCAGGGTAGTGGTTAGGCAGAAACGTCGCCGATGCAGTAGCCCTCGGCGTCCGCGGTCAGGGTGAAGGTGTGGGTCTGGGTCACACCCGAGGAGTTCGTGACCGGAACCTGCACAGTGACGTAGTCCGCACGCAGCCGCTCCGAGCGGATCTCCTGATCGGTGAATTTCGTGGTCCCGGTCAGCTTGCCTGGGTTGTTGGCCAGTGGCGGGGCTGTCGGACTGCCGGTTCCGTTGGGGTCCCAGTTCGCCGGGCTGGCTTTGCAGACCAGCGGATACGTTCCTTCTTTATCGGAAGGGTCGAGGGGGGTGCCGACGAAGCGGGACAGATAGCGTCGCACGGTATGCCTGGCATCGGCCTCATTGGGTCCAGCTTCGCCGTCCTGGGCCACCCACGGGCAGACGATCTGAGACGAATTCTTCGTGGCCGCCACCACTTCGTTTCGATCGAAGGTGACGGACGTGCCCGCGTTCTGCCAGGTGACGGTGTTCTGTGTGGTGGTCGCGGGCTGTGCTAGGGCTTTGAGGATCGCCGTCTGCTCGGTGGCCATATCGGCCACATTGCCCGGAGCCAGCATCCAGCACTTGGCGCGCAATTCGGCAGGTGTCGAACCAGCCAATACGGCCCCGAAGCGCGCCGCGACATCTGTCGCGCCGGGCAGGCCGGGGACCGCGCCGACCGGCACCGCGAACGCTCGCGCCACGTCCGTAGGAGTTGTGGTCGCAATCGCAGCCGATTTCGCGCTGGCAGTCGGCGTCGATGTTTGCTTCGGCTCGTCGCCGGGAATGCCGGATACCGAATCGCAGCCGGTGAGCAGCACGGCGCCGGTCAGCAGACCACCCATGATGGCCGCCAGCCCTCTCCGGTCGCGTTCGCGCGGGTCCTTCCAGTCGCGTTCACGCGGGATCGGGCGGGCGCGTTCCACTTCGGGGGTCCTCTTTCTAGACGTTGAGCGACGGGTCAGACGCGCGCAGTCGCGGCGGCTCTGCCGGATGGGACAGTCAGCGACTACGCTAGCGGAATTGTGGAACCCGTCTACCGGACGATAATCGGGCTTGCCCGGACCGTCTTCTTCGTCGAAGGTTTGAAGTTCAGCGTCAAGGGCGCTGAACATATTCCGGCGCGCGGTGGTGCCGTCCTTGCGGTGAACCACACCGGCTACATGGACTTCACCTACGCGGGTCTGCCGGTGCGCACCCCCAAGCGGTACATCCGTTTCATGGCCAAAAGAGAGGTGTTCGACAACAACATCTCCGGCCCGATCATGCGGGCGCTCAAGCATATTCCGGTCGATCGGTCCGCAGGGGCCGACTCGTACCAGGCGGCACTCGAATATCTCCGCAAGGGCGAGTTGGTCGGCGTCTATCCCGAGGCGACGATCAGCCGCAGCTTCGAGATCAAGGCCTTCAAGTCCGGTGCCGCGCGCATGGCGATCGAGGCGGAGGTGCCGATCATCCCGATCGTCATCTGGGGTGCTCAGCGCGTGTGGACCAAGGGCTTCCCGAAGCGTCTGGGCCGCACCAACACTCCGATCTCGATTGCCGTCGGCGCACCGATCCAGCCCTATGAGCCGGCCGCCGAACTCACCGCCCAACTCCGCAGCACCATGCAGGCCATGCTGCTGGATCTGCAGCAGGACTACGTGCACGAACCCGGCGCGTACTGGGTACCGGCACGCTTGGGCGGCAGTGCGCCTACCCTCGAAGAAGCCGATGCCATGGATGCCGCCGAAGCCAAGGAGAAGGCGGCGCGCCGGGCGGCCGAGGATTCGTTGTAGGGGAAGCTATGTCGCGGGAACCGGTCTATGACATTCTCACCGGCTTGGTTCGCACGATATTCGCGGTGCAAGGGCTGCGCATCGACATCAGCGGACAGGACCGGATCCCGCGCACCGGCGGCGCCGTACTCGCCGTGAATCACACCGCCTACCTCGACTTCATGGAGGTCGGGCTGGTCGGGCGCAAATCGCGACGCAATGTCCGATACATGATGAAGGCCGAACTCGAGCACGGCATCGTCGGCTTTCTCATGAAGCACTGCAAGGCAATCGGTGTCGACCGCGCGGCCGGAGCGGCGTCATACCGACGCGCCGTCGAGGCGTTGCGGGACGGCGAACTGGTCGTGGTCTATCCGGAAGCGACGATCAGCCGCAGCTTCGAGCTCGAGGAATTCAAATCCGGCGCGGCCCGCATGGCGATCGACGCGGATGTGCCGATCATCCCCATCGTCATCTGGGGCGCGCACCGCATCTGGACCAAGGGTTTCCCGAAACAACTCGGCCGCCATCGTTTTCCGATCAATATTCGCATCGGCGATCCGATCCCGCCCGCCGAACCGACCGATGACCTGACCGCCGAAACCCGCACGCGGATGGGCGAATTGCTCGAACAGGCGCAAACCGGCTACCCGATGCCCGAAGGCGCGCCTTGGGTCCCGGCCCGCCTCGGCGGCGGCGCGCCTACGCTTGCCGAGGCCGCGGTTCTGGAGCGGGAAGAGATGGCCCGCCGTCGCGCTCGTGCGGCACAGCGGCAAACTCGCTGAACTCGTCAGGACGACTGGCACCGGGTTGGCGCGGGCACCCGCCCCTGGAAGAACTTGGCCGGTGGAACGCCCATCAGAGCTTTGAAGTCCGCCGACATGTGCGATTGGTCGTAGTAGCCGTGGACGGCCGCAATGTGGGCCAGCTCGACTCCAGGGGTGTTGCTCGCATCGACGAGGATCTGGCGCACACGCCCGATCCGGGCGAAATGCTTTGGGGAGATACCGATTCCAGTGGTGAACAGGTTGCGAAGCTGGCGTTCGCTGACGGCCAGATCGGTGGCGAGTTCGTGAACCGTTGGCGTTGCGGATATGGCGGCAACCGCATCGCGGAGTAGTTCGCGGTGGGTGCGCTGCGTCGCGTCTTCGGAGATGCGTTGCGGGAGGACCTCTTCCAGAAAAGGCAGGACCTCATCCGTTGGCAGCGTGGCGAGTTCGTTCGCCAGCTCGGCGGCAACGCCGGGAAGGTCGGCGAGGCGGACAACGCGATCGGCGATATCGGTGGCCGGGACGCCGAGCAGTTGCCGGGTCGCGCCGGGAGCCAGGCGCAGGCGGACGCAGCCGGCGGGCTTATCGGCTGTGGAGTAGGAGGCGCGGGTCTGCGGGCCGAGGACGAGTGCGTCAGGGCGGTCTGCGGTGCGGAGCACGATCGTCGTCCCGGCGTGCGGTACATGCGTGAGCGGTAGGGACGCATCGGTGTCGGTGGGGAAGCGTCCCAGCTCGGTGATCCACGCACGCAGCGATTCGGGTGCGGGCACCGTTGGTTCGATCAGGTCTACCTGCATGCTCACCCGACCCACTGTAAGCAGCTCACGGCCGAATACAGCGCCCGAAGCCGTGCCGAAATTTCCTATCGAACCGGGTGGGATGGGCGGCACGCTCTACTCATGATCGTCGTCACCGGTGCCACGGGCACCATCGGTAGTGAACTCATCCGTCAGCTCGCCGCGCGCGGTGTGCGGGTCCGGGCGGTGACGCGGAATCCGGAGCAAGCGCGGGTGCCCGCCGGGGTCGAGGTGGTGCGTGGCGATTACCACGACCTCGACTCGATGGCCGTCGCGATGACCGGCGCGGACGCGGCCTTCATCGTCGGTGTCCTCGGCCCCGACGACGCCGAGACCGATCGCGTGCTGGTCCGCACGGCGCGCGACGCGGGCGTCCGCCGGATCGTCAAACTTTCCGCCATCGGCACCGGCAATCCGGAACTCGGCCGCGTCGGCACCTGGCATATTCCCGGCGAAGAGGCGGCCAGGGAAAGCGGGCTCGAATGGACGATCCTGCGTCCGACCAGCTTTGCCTCCAACACATTGAGCTGGGCCGATGCCGTCCGGGCCGGCCAACCCGTGCCGAATCTGACCGGCACCGGCAGCCAGGGTGTCATCGATCCACGTGACGTCGCTGCGGTTGCCGCCGAGGCTCTGGTTATGCCGGGCCACTCCGGCCGTATCTACACTCTCACCGGCCCGGCGCTGCTCACCTGCGCGGATCAGGTCGCCACACTGGCAACGCTCCTCGGCCACCCCCTGGACGTGGTCGACGTGCCGGAACACGTTGCGCGCGACCACATGATCTCGGCAGGGATGTCTCCGGAGTTCGCCGACGGGGCACTAGCAGGCCAGGCCTACGTCCGAGCCGGAGGCAACGCCACGGTCACCGACGATGTCCGCCAAGTCCTGGCCCGCGCCCCCCGCAGCTACGCCGAATGGGCGGCCGACCACGCCTCCTCCTTCACCCCGAGCGTTGCCGACCAAAACGCCACCTGACCGGCCCCGGCGAATATCCGATTTTCCTTTGGACGTGATGACGGACTACAGTTTTGGGCGCACGACGTCGCGGCCCTCCCGGACCACAACGAAGCGCACGCGGATGTAGCGCAGCTGGTAGCGCATCACCTTGCCAAGGTGAGGGTCGCGGGTTCGAATCCCGTCATCCGCTCCACGAAAACACCAGGTCAGTAGCGTGAGCTACCCTGGTGCAGACATGTATGTCACCACACATGTCACCACTTGCGGTCACGGCAGCTTCTCAGGGCACCTACCGGCTCTGGAGGCTTCATGCTCACACCCCGCCCGCGACCCCGTAGTAACGGGTCGATCGCCTGGCAGGTTCCGTTCCACTTCTACGACCGATCTTGTCGACCGCATCGAGCTGACGCGCGCGGAACTGGCAGCCATGCTGGTAGACGCCGGTGAATTGATCGCCGAGGTCACCGATCCCGAGGTCATCGACCGCGAGATCGCCGAGGTGCGACGGGACGCGACCGTCCGCATCGCCGCCGCCGAACAGGCTCGCGCCGATGCGGAGAAATCGGCCACGGTCATGGCATGTCGGCTGGAACGCGCGGTCGAACTCGAGGAGCTGGCCCTGGTCGCCGCCGACGAAGCCGCTGAGGAAGCACAGCAGGCCAAAGACCTTGCAGCACAAGCTTCTACCGACGCACAAGAGCGCATTGGCGAGGTAGAAGTGGATCGCGACCGGGTGTACGAGGAGGCCGAAGCGGTCTTGAGGGAAATGCGCGGACACCTCGACGCCGCCCGCGCAGCACAGGCCCACGCCGAAGGCGAACGAGATGCCGCGGTCACCAACGCTGAGGCGTCAGCTGAGGAGAACGCGACTCTGCGACAGCGGCTCGACGATCAGGCCACCGAACACCACCATCAACTCGAACAACGCGATATGGAGTACTCCCGCGCGATTACCGCCGCCCACGCCATGGCCGACCGCGCCGCCCGCGAACACCGCGACCAAGTCACCGAGATCCTGCGGACATACCGCGGGCAGATCAGTCCGATGCACACCGAACACCAGCTCGAACAAAACCCGGCTGCCGCCGATCTGGTCGGCCTACAACATCGGCCGTCTGCCGAGGACTGAAGATGGACCGGGCACGGCGTTTCGCCTTCCACGCTGGGAACTACAGCGCCACGGCATGGTGGCATGCGCGCGGTTTCGTCCGGGGCATATCCATCCTTGCAAAGTTCTGACCGCCGATAAGGGAATGGAATCGGCGGTCTACCGCAATCTATTTGGGTAGGGGATCTTCAAATCCGCCCCAAATCGGCGAGTTCTGCGGGAACCCTGGCATCGTTCGAGCAGGTTTGCCAATCGAGCCCGAGGCCACCAGCAGGTAGCGGACGATAACTACTGTTGACCTGCTCTACTTCCAACCCGAAATGGAGATCGAACCATGCCCGGCGAACCGACTGAGGATATAGAAGACGATATCGATGGCAGCCCAATTGACCCGCCTGACGGCGACGAGGAAGACTAACTGCTAGCCAGCCCCATCCGCTCCGAACGGGCCCGTACCGATAGGTCCGCCGGGGCGCCCAGATGACGCGAACGACGGCTAAGGGGCGATGGCATAACGGGTGTCATCGCCCCGGGCTCCCGACCCCCTGGCCCTCTATCGGACGTTCGAGGTCAGCTCTCGACTTCGAACTGTGTGTGGCGTACGACACACCACTGGATTCGACGCCTAAGGTCTGACTCGGTCCGCCCATCTGGGGCAGCTGAGTGGAGGGATTCGAAGGATGAAGTTCGAGAAGATCACTGCGGCTGTTTTCATGGCCATCTCGGCCGTGGGTGTCACTGCGGCAACCGCGCATGCAGAGCTGGCCGGCACGGAGCAGCCGACTGCGGTGAGTGTGGGGGACACGACTTCCGGTGTGGATCACGGAATCAACTACCAGATCACGGTTTCGCCAGTCGACAGGGTGATTATCGCCACCGTCGAGAATGGCAAGTTCGCGATCGCGCAGAACGGTGCGGTGGTGCTCGAGTCCGGCGACGGAGCGGCGGTGACCGAAATACCGCAGTGGTTCGCCGTCGACGGGCGTTCGATCGCGATTGCGCAGCACGTCGGTGCGGACGGTCGCACTCTGGCGGTGACACCGACCCCGACGGCAGAAGATATTGCGCAACTGAAGGACATCAGCTCCTACGACCGGCTCGAGGAGCAGATCAACAAGAACCTGCCTGGCGTCGTCGGCGGTGCCATCGTGGGCGGCCTCCTCGGGGCGTGTCTGCCCCTGATATGGGGGATCAGCATCCCCGCGGGTGTGCTGATCGGTGGAACCGTCGGCGGATACGTCGTGGGCGGCCCGGAGTTCGGCGACGCTGTACAGGCGTTCGCCACCGGCCAGCCGTGATCACGGGCAAGGAGGTAGCGGCCAACTGGTCGGGGTTGAGGAGCATCTGCGAGAAATCGGGGTTGCGGATGCCCGAGATCCGGCGCTAATGTTCCGGCGAACTCCGAACTACCATGTTCCACAACGTCTTTCAATGCTGGCACCGGAGCTGGGGTATACACCACTACCCCCGTGTACAGGTGCCAGGTGCTCAGCTCGTCAGCTGATGAATCTGTTGTCTGGATTGCTCAGGTCGGGTCGCCTGAGGTGATCTCGCCCTCGGGTGACCCGGCCTGAGGCAGACGGGGTCGAGACCGGCCTCGTCAGGAATCGAGTGCCTGGTAGAGCGTGGTCCAGAAGTCGTGGATGAGCCACGCCGGATCCGGGGTCGACAACCCGACCTGGGTCAACAGAATTCCGGTGAGCTGGTTGCTCGGGTCGGCGTAGGCGGATGTGCCGGTGCCGCCGTCCCAACCGAACTGGCCGATGGGAGCGTAGTCGCCGCGGTAAGTGCGCACCGCCATTCCGAAGCCCCAGCCACCGTGCTGTCCTTGACCGAACGACACATGGACGTTGTTCTTGGCCAGCGCATTTCGGGCGGCATTCTGTTCGGGCGTGAGGCGGTTGGTGGTCATCAGCTCGACGGCGGGCCGGGACAGGATCCGTTCGGTCCCGTGCATCCCGTGGTTGAGCAGCATCTGAAAGTAGGCGTGATAGTCGTCGACGGTGGAGACCAGCCCGCCGCCGCCGTGCTGGAATACCGGAGGCTCGCTGAACCTTCCGCCCGCGGCCTCGTCCCACACGATGAACTCGCCGGTCTGCGGGTCGGGGGCGTAGCTGGGCGGGAGCCGGTCGATCTTGCCGGCGGGCACGTGGAAGCCGGTGTCGGTCATCCCCAGCGGCTCGAAGACGCGTTCGCGCAGAAACGTTTCGAACGACTGACCCGAGACCCGGGCGACGAGCACGGCGAGGACATCGTGGCTGAGTTCGTACTGCCACCGCTCGCCGGGCTGGTACGACAGCGGCAGCTCGCCCAAGCGGCTCATCCACTTGTCCGGCTCGGGCGCCGATGCGGCTTCCCCGCTGTAGTTGGCCCGGTCGAGAACCGCGTCCATGATCGGGGATCCCATGAGCGTGAGATCCACTCCGAGCCCGAATGTGGAGGTCAGCAGGTCCCGTACGGTGATCGGTCGCTGCGCGGGCACGGTGTCCTCCAGCGGCCCATCGGCCCGGCGCAGCACCTGACGGTCGGCCAGTTCGGGCAGCCACGGATCTACCGGGTCGTCCAGCCGCAGACGACATTCGTCGAGCAGGATCACCGCCGCCGCCATCGTGACCGGCTTGGACGTGGACGCCATCCGGAAGATCGTGTCCCGGCGCATCGGAGCGTCACCGTCGGCGCGCATCGTCCCGATCGCTTCGACATGCGTCTGGCCGCCCCGGCTGACCAGGGCGACGACCCCGGGAATCTTTCCGGACTCGACATGCCGGTCCAGCACGTCGCGTACTCTGCGCAGCCCTGCCTCGGAGAAGCCGCTGTTGTTGTGTTCCATCATCAATCTCCTGCTTATAGTGTTCGATCTGCGGGACCCGTCCCGGTGTGGCGCCCATGGCTTCGACGGCGCTCCCCGAAGGCCGCGCGTTATCGGCGCGGTCATTCGGCCTACGGGTCTGCCTGGCACCGGATGAAAAGCCGACATCCCACACGGCGACGTTCAGCGACGCCGCCGACTTTCAGACGCCCCGGCCCATCCCGTCACACGGCGTACAGGGCTCCGGTGATCTTGCTGATCATCGCGACCACGGTGGGGCTGGGCTGGCTCTGGTGGGTCCGGCTCGCCGCGTCGATAGCGACGAGGACGGTGCTACGGAAGTTCTCGGCCTCGGCCGGATCCTGCTGCCCGAGAAGGCTCATGGCTGCGGTGAGTGCCGGCAATACCTGGTCGGCGAGTTCGGCGACGTTCTTGCCCTTCAGCTTGATGTCCTTGGACTTCGCGGCGAGCACGTGCCCGACCAGGCCGGTCGCGGCGTACAGGGCGTTGCTGCCGTTGGTGGCGGCCTTGTGGGGCGTGCCGGTGGCATCAGCGGCGGCGATCAGCGAGACGGCGCCGTACGCGGCGGTCCGCAGGGTGGCCTTGTCCTGGTCGGTGATGGTGATGGTGATGGACATGGTGGTTGCTCCCTTGAATCTGTTCTGTCCGGGTCGGCGTATGTCGTGCTCGCCGAACTGATTACGGAAGCAACAATCGCCCGCTGTCCTGACACCGGACTGATCCCGTGCTGACACGACCGCTGACACAGAGCTGACAGATCCCACATGTAGGGCCAGGGGGTAGTGGTGCAGATGCCCGAGATCGTCAGCCGGATCTCGGCCAGTGTTCAGGTGAACTCGAACTACCGTGTTCACAACGTCTTTCGACGCTATCGCCGGATCTGGGGCGGATACACCGCTACACCCTAGTCGTGTTCGGAAATCGACCAGCACGACGTCCTCGCCCTCGCCGGCATCGACGGGCGGCCGTCGGGGGTCGGGGAGCAGATCCGCCCAATCCGGCGCTAAGCACAGGTCCGCGACCGCCTGGACGTTGTGTATCAGCCCGGCTGCACGCCGTCGCGTCAGAAGCCGCCACCGCAGGAGGAGAAGCCGCCACCGCAGGAGGAGGAGTGGCCGCCGTAGCTGGAGTGGCCGCCGATGTATGGGCCGGAACGGGTCGGCGGGCGGGACGGGATGCGCCGGGAATCGTTCCAGTGGCCGGGAGCTACTACGGCCCACCAGGTTGCGAAGGCCGCACCGCTGACGTGCTCGATCTCGGCGCGATCGGCGGCGGCCCAGTGCACGGTGTAGCCGGTGAGGTGGTGGGTGGGGCGCTGGAGCTCGTCGATCAGTGCGCCGGTGGTCAGGGTCGAGTCGTCGGCGCGGAAGACGTGGACGGTTCGGTCGGATTCGGTGACGCGGTAGCTCCATCGGGTCTGGGCCGCCAGCTCGGTGAAGCGGTCATCGCGTTTTTCCCGCTCGCGCTGGGCTTTCCAGAGTCGTGCCTGTTCTTCCTGTGCGCGTGCGTCGGCCTCGTCCACGCGGGGCTCGATCTGCTCGCGGACGGGGCGATAGCGCTCGGCGATGTCGTGCAGCCGCTGTTCGAGTCTGTCGAATGCCTGCCGTGACGCGGTCCGGCTGCGGCGGCGGGCCGCCGACCAGCCGGAACCACGCCGCAGTCCGGGTGAGAAGCCGACCTCGATCCGCATGCCGAGATCGTGGACGAGCTGCTGTTCGGCGGTCCACAGTGCATCCAGCGCCTCGGTCTGGGCCCGGGCCCACGCGGCGGATTCCCCGTCGGTGGCCTCGACTCGGATACTCCGCGTCGCCGTCCTCCGGTCGAGACAGGTCCACCCGCGCTCGTCCCGGCCTTCGGGCGTGTCGACGGCATAGATCTCGACGAATGCCCGGCCCGGGTCGAAACCCGCCATCTGCCGGTCGTTCAGGGCATAGCGGAAATTGAACGAATAGCGGTACAGCGTCACCGATACCATCGTATTCCTCCCCACAGGTACCTCCACGATAGCGCCGGTGCGGTCAGGACGGGCCGGGCTTCGCAGTGGAATTGCCATAGGCTGGCGGGCGCGCCCAGCTTCCGGTCGTCCCAGCTGCATTCGCGACCGCGACTCGACTCACACCAGCAGGTCGAATCATCGAAGAGGCGGGCCCACGCCACACCTGGAAGTGAAGCGCTAAAACACGATCCTGGCCGAGAGTCCTGCACCGGGTGGAAGCCGATTGTTGCCGGGAGGGTGGATCGGCCCGTTCGAGCTGTGCACAAGGTCTGTCGCGTGCACAGTGTCACGCTTGGATGCGAAGGCCGTCGAAGAGGAAGTCCAGCAGCGTATGGGCTTGCTGCGTTCGGTCCGGATCTCCTTCAGTGGCAAGGGCTATCGCGTTGACGAGCTTCAGTAACTGGGGTGCGGTCAGCCCGGAACGGATCTCGCCCGCATCCTGAGCGCGCTGCAAAAGGCCGGTTGCCGTGGCGAATATTTCTTTCCGGCACCAAGATTCGGTCGATGTGCCTATGACTGCGAGCAGCGAGGCCGCGAGGCCGCGGGTGGCGCTGCCCTGTGCGACAACGGTGTCGAGCCACAACCTGAGCGCCTCGGCGGGGGCGTGTGCTGTGGCCAAGTCGCCGGCTCGGTGGACCAGTGCCTCTATGTGGTCGTGGTGGACCGCTTCCAGTAGTGCCTGTCTGGTCGGGAAATGGCGGTAGAGCGTGGCATTGCCGACCCCGGCGGCGCGTGCGATGTCGTCCAGCGGCACCTGCGGGCCGTGTTCGGCGAAGGCATTGGTGGCGGCGGTGATGAGCCGCTCGTAATTGCGCAGCGCGTCGGCGCGAGCCGGTCTGCTCGGGGCTGGTGTCATTACACTCCGATTGCAAAACGGGGATAGTCCCCGTATTGTAGCCGACGGTTAAACGGGGACAATCCCCACTTATTGCCGATACAGGCGAACAGCGCTATTCGAGGAGGATGCGATGTCGGACATCGTTTTGGTTACCGGAGCGACGGGCACCCAAGGTGGCGCAACGGCTCGCGCACTGCTGGCGGCGGGTTGGCGGGTGCGTGCGCTGGTGCGTGACCCGGACACGGCGGGTGCTCGGATGTTGGCAGGGGCGGGTGCGGAACTGGCGCGTGGCGATATGGGCGACCGAACCACGCTGGATACGGCGGCGGCGGGTGTTCACGGGGTGTTCAGCGTGCAACCGACCGTGGGATACCCTGGCACACCTCCCGGCTTCACCGTCGACGATGAACTGAGGCTCGGCCGCAATGTCGCGGATGCGGCCGCGGCAGCGGGTGTTGCTCACTTCGTTTACGCCTCGGTCGGCGCTGCGGACGCCGATCACGGCATTCGCCGCTGGCAGAGCAAGGCGGAGTTGGAGAGCTACTCGACTCGGCTCGGCCTGCCGACCACCGCATTACGCCCGGTGCGCTTCATGGAGAACCAGCTCGACCCCCGCTTCGGCTTGCGCGAGGGAGTACTCACCGATGTCATTCATCCGGACGTTCCCGTGCAGCTGATCGCGGGTACCGACATCGGTGTCTTCGCTGTACGGGCTTTCACTCACCCGGACGAATACATCGGAGCCGCTGTGGAACTGGCGGGCGACGAGCTGACCATGACCGAGATCGCCGAGGCCATGAGCCGGTCCCTCGGACAATCGATCGAATACCGAGCGATCCCACGAGAAGCGTTGTTGGACAAGGACCCCGACGCCCTCGCCGGCTACCGGTTCGCCAACCAGGGTGGAGGCTGGAATGCCGATATCGTGGCGCTGCGGCGATGCCATCCGGAACTGCTGGATTTCACCACCTGGCTAGAGCGTGAAGGTGCATGGCGGTACTCCGCTCACACCGCCCGACCCTGATGAACATTGCCGAAGACATGCGCGGGCAACTCGATCGGCGGAACAGCCGTAGTGCCGGGTCCGCACATGCCGCCCGAGATATGCACGCTCATAGGCATTTCCCGGACGTTCAGTTTGCCGTCGCCATGATCGGTCGGCATAACGAATCTGGACCATGTTCTCCCAGCGGATCGCCTGATGTCGGTGGTCGGGTGAGCAAGGGGTGGGCGACGACTTGATGATGTGTCGTCAGTCGGTGATGTGGTCGACGTCGATCATGAGGTGTAGGGGTCCGCGGAAGATATGGCTTCGGCGATATGGCGGTGGGTCGTCAACCAGGCGGGGGCTCTGCACGCGGCGCAGGAAGGTTTCCAGTGTGAGGTTGACTTCGAGCCGCGCTAGCGGGCCGCCGATGCAGGTGTGGATTCCGCTGCCCCAGCCGAGGTGCTCGTTGTCGGGGCGTTCGGGGTCGTACTGGTCGGGGTTGGCGAAGCGGGTGGGGTCGCGGTTGGCGGCGCTGTACATCAGGTGCACCGCCGCGCCCTTCGGGATGACGGTGTCGGCGATCTCGATGTCGTCGGTGGCGCTGCGGCTGGGGAAGAACTGCACGGCCGACTGCAGTCGCTGGACTTCTTCGATGGCGCGTGGAATTAGTTCCGGGCGCTGCCGCAGCAGTTCGAACGAGCCGGGGTTGCGTAGCAGGGTCATCACACAGTTGGCGATGGTGTTGACCGTGGAGTCGTGGCCGGCGACGAGCAACAACTGCGCGTTGGATACCGCCTCTTGCGGTGACATCGGACCGTCCGGCCCGTCGGTGTCGTTGACCAGGTCCGACAGCAGTCCATCTCCGGGCTGGTGACGGTATTGCTCGATCAGCTCGGCGAGGTAGTGCCGCAGTGCCGCACCGGCGGCTCGGCCTTGGGCTGCGCGGGCACGTCCTTCGTCGGTGGTGGCGTCCGGGCCTAGATCCAGGCCGGTCAATAGGTCACGGATCCAGATGTGAAAGGTTGGTTCGTCGGCGCGGGGGACCCCGAGGATTTTGCAGATCATTGTCATCGGTACGGGATAGGCGTAGTCGTCGACCACGTCGAACCTGGTTGATTCTCGGGCTTTGATGTCGTCGAGCAGCTTGTTGCACAGTCCGACGATGCTGGGCTCCATGCTCGGGATCAGGTCGGGCGAGTGTGGCGGCCCGAAGTGGCGCATCACCTGCCGGCGGGCTCGGTCGTGATTCGGCGGATCGGACACGATGATGCTCGGTTTGCGGCCGCCGTGCGCCTGCAAGTCTTCGACGCCCGCGGGTGCTTCGGCGTCGCCGGCTAGGTGGGCTGCCAGCGGGCTGCGGCGGATGTCGGAACTGATCCGGGGGTCGTGCGCGAGCGCGAGCAGTTCGCGGTAGCCGGTGACGACATAGAGGTTGTCGGCCACCTGCACGACGGGAGTTTTGCGAAGCTCGGCGAAGAACGGGTATGGATCGGCGCGGTTGTCGTAGGTCATCGCCTCCGCCCAGGCAGTCTCTGCGGTCATAATCCCTCCTTGATTCGGCGGGCAGTGGCGTGCGGTGTCAGCTCCGCCGACGAAACTCGGCACCCCGGGTGGTCGGGTCGTGGCCGGTGAGCACGACGGTGGGAATCTCGGTGGGCACGCGCGGATCCGGGAAGCGCGCCGGGATCGGGGTCATGTCCCCGGGGCGGTCGTAGCCCGGTGGTGGCGGCGGGAACGGCGCCGACCGCTCGATGAGAGCGCCGTAATAGTCGAGCCACTTGCCGTGGTCGAACGTTACGGCGCCGACGATGCGCCCCCGACGGCCGTATGCGGCGGCGAAGCGGCGCTGGTCAGGCGAACCTTGGGTGAACACGATCTCGTCGCCGAAGGAGCACACCCCCACACCCTTGATGTTGACGCCGAACTGGGCGGACCAGAACATCGGCAGTGGAAGGTGCGGGCACCGCTCGGTCTCCAGGTTGATCATGTTGTTGGCAGCTACCTGAGCTCCGGACACCGCGTTGTCCCAGTGCTCCATGGAGATGAACTGGTATTCGTAGAGCACGTGCGGGGCGCGGG
Source organism: Nocardia sp. NPDC049737 (assembly GCF_040674755.1). Lineage (NCBI taxonomy): Bacteria > Bacillati > Actinomycetota > Actinomycetes > Mycobacteriales > Nocardiaceae > Nocardia > Nocardia sp. NPDC049737. The sequence goes on from NZ_JBFANH010000020.1 coordinate 168,292, forward strand.
CGATGTCGCCGGCGACGAAGATGTTGTCGGTCACTACGCCGTTGATGTCGAACGCGCGGCAGCCGGCGTCGCACCCCACCCCCCAGAAGCCGCTGGCCAGCCCGGCGCCCTCGAGCCACTCGACGTTGCGGATCGAGCCCAGTGACGCGACCACGACGTCGACATCGAGGGTGGCTCCGTCGGAAAGCCGAGCCCGCCGCACGTGGCCGCCGTCATCTGCCTCCAGCGCCTCGACCGCGACCCCGGTGCGCAGGTCGACGCCCGCATCGCGGTGCATCCTGGCGGCGATATCACCGATCACCCCGCCCAGTGCGCCGACCAGCGGCCCGTCGGCGCGTTCGGTGACGGTCACCGGCAGGCCCAGCTTGCGACACACCGAGGCCATCTCCGATCCGATGAATCCTGACCCGATGATGAGGACCCGTCGAGGGGCGGCGTGCAGCGCGGCCTGCAGGCGTGCCGCGTCATCGCAGGTACGCACTGTGAAAACGCCGTCGAGCGCGGCTTCTCGAGGATTGATCCACTGCCGCGCCCGCACCCCGGTGGCGATCAGCAGCCGGTCGTAGTCGACCTTGTCCCCGTTGGCCAGCAGCACCTGGCGGTTGACCCGGTCCAGGCCGGTGGCGGCGACCCCCAGCCGCCAGTCGGCGTCGACGGCCCGCCGCCGCGGGAGCCTGGTGTGATCGGGGTGTACCCATCCCTCGAGCACCTGCTTCGACAGCGGCGGACGATCGTAGGGCTCGTGCGGCTCGTCGCCGATCACCGTGAGCTTGCCGCGGAAACCGTGCTCTCGCAACGCTTCCGCGGCGCGCAACCCGGCCAGCGAGGCGCCCACGATCACGATGCGGCCTTCCGCGCGAAACGCTGCCACCAGCTCGGCGACCAGTGATGCCGCGCTCACATCGGGTCATCCTCAGCGGGAGTGTAGGTCTCCACGATGATCGCCTGAACCGGACAGGCCGCCGCCGCCCTCAGTACCCGCTGGCGTTGGGATTCGTCAGGGTTGGGATCGTAGGCGAGCGCCTCGTCACCGAGCAGCTTCAGCACATCCGGCGCCAGCGGGACACACTGCGCGTATCCCAGACACTTGTTCAGATCCACTACGATGCGCATACTCAGCTCCCTTGTGAGCCACTTCCTCGCATCCACCTCGGTCGCCGACCGGCGGGGCCACCGACCCCGGATCAGCCACCGCTATCGTACGCCGGGCGCCGGAGAAGTATGAGTCTCACCTGTCACCCGCACAGGAGTCGCGTCAGCGGCGTTTCCGCACGGAGGCACCACTAGCTTCGCTGCAATCCCGCATCGTCTGGAAACCCGTCCGCTCCTGTTCGGGCCGGCATTTGGGTGTTCGGGTTGGCTTTCGTGGGTGGGTTCGGTGGACATAGGTTTCGGCGTGCTGGTGGTGACCAGCGGGAACCCGATCGTTCCCGTTGCCTGCGTCCCCGGATCACTCGGTCTGACCGGCGGAGGTCCCCCGATCCGCAAAGTAGATTTCCGAACACTCGCGCCGCCGAACTGTTCGGCAACCTTTCGGGAGCAGGTCAGCTAGTCGCGGTCCGCAATTGGAACGGACAATATTTGTTCTGTTTAGGGATTGGTTGCGGTGTGCGGGGCTAGGTTGCGGAGTTGGGATATACGTTGTGGGTTCTGGGGGCATGGGCCCGCTGTGGCGGTCAGACTGCGTGCCCGTGCGGAGTCTGAGTCTGGTGCGCGGGGCGAGCCGTGGGCTGCGGCATCCTGTGAGGTGGCAGCGGAATGGGGTGACGCGGTGCTGGGCGCCGCCATGTGTCACGCGCGCCTTGGTGGCTTCCGGCGGGTCCTGCACTGTTGCGAGCTGGCACAGGACGGGCTTCGCCGGGGCCGACGACCTCGCCGGAATCTGCCGTACCCGGCTGTCGGACATGGGGTCGCCGACTGGTGAGATCTCCGAAAAACCAATGGATATGGCTTAACCCATGGTGAGGTCCGATGAGTTTCGAGCGTGTAGGAGGTCTGCCCGGTTATGAGGAAACTGATCTACGGGTTCGGTGTGTCTCTGGACGGCTACGTCAACGATCGCGACGGCAGCATCGACTGGACTGCCCCGGACGAGGAGCTGCACCAGTTCCACAACGACCGCTACCGCGGCATCGAGGTCTCGCTGCACGGTCGTCGCCTGTATGAGCTGATGGCCGAGTACTGGCCGCACGTGCCCGAGGACGCGCCGCGAATCGAGCGTGAGTTCGGCGGGCTCTGGACGCAGAAGCCCAAGGTCGTCTTCTCCCGGACGCTCACCGAGGTCCATTGGAACAGCACCCTGGTCAGTGAGAACGCGGTCGAGGAGGTCCGCAGGCTCAAGGCCGGAGGCGATGGCGTCATGGAGGTCGGTGGTGCGAGTCTCGCGGCCTCGCTGATGCCACACGGGCTCATCGACGAGTACCAGCTGTTCGTCTCGCCCGTGGTGCTCGGCGGCGGCACACCGCTGTTCCCTTCACTGGACAAGCGCATCCAGCTCCGATTGGCCGAGACGAGGCACTTCAACACTGTGGTGATGCTGCGCTACCTCGCCGACTGAGGCCGGTTCATCCGCAGCGGCCTCCGTTCAAGCGCGACTGTCACCGCAGCGGTGCGATCGGCGACGTCGAGGGTTGGTGAACGCGTGCAGCAGGTGCGTGGGTCGCCTCGGACCTTTGTTGTTCGGCGAGATCGTTTGGCGGGCGTCGGCGACCGTGCCTTCGGTGGCGGCGACTGCCGCGAGGCTCCAGCCCTCGCAACGTTCGAGGTCGGCCGCGTCGATCTCGAGGGTTCCGGTGTGGGGAATCGTCGTTTATGGGTTCTTCCGATCTGCTGCTCGAAGACGGTTTCGATGACAGCGGCCTGTTCGGCAGTACCGGCGGAAGTAGCGGGCGCTGGTTTCGATGGAGGCGCAGGCCGGGTGCTGTAGGTGTGGCGCAGGGTGTGCGGTCGCAGGCCGGCATCGACGCCGACGGCGAGCACGACCTGGGTGATGCCAGGGATGGTCAACTGGCAGAAACGCACTGCGGCCGTGCTCCCGCTGCTCGTGTTCGTCGCCGCGCTGGTGGGCTACCTGATCCTCAACCCTGGCCGAGCACGCCGATCATGTGTCGAACAGCTGGATGTGGACGAAGCGGCTCGATGCGTCCCGCTCGTCCACGATGACGATCCGGTTGACCGACTTTCCATCAGGGCGTCGGTAGAGGTCCTGGGCCTTCAGGATCGACGGTGAAGTCTCCAGGGAAGGCCCCGCGATGGCGGTCTGAGCCACGCCGAAGACTTTGGTCAGCGGCGCGGAGAATTTCGACGTGGTCAGCACCAGGGTAAGGCCCTGGGGATCGGTCGATAGCGCGAGCTGGTAGAGCGTGTCGATACCGCGCTCGGATCGGGCGCTGAGCAGAGAGACATTCTCCGGGATGACGATTCCGCCGAATTCGGAAGCCTCCCTGGCGATGTCGGTGTCGTTCGCGGCCTGGGGAGTCGGCTCCGGCCGTCGGTCGCCGTTATGCGTTTCGCTGCTGCAGCCAGTCATGCCGACCGTCACGGCCATGAGGCCGGCGACGACACAGGCCAGCGTCACCTGCCGGATTCCAGGCGTTGGGTACCTCATCGGATGGGATCACTCCTCTCGCCGTCGCGGCCGCCGGGCGGTCCTGGCAGGTTCACCGGTTCGGTCGACGGTACCGGCCCTTGTATCGCCGGACCCCGTTGGATCCTTCGTAGATCGGGTGCGGAGGTCGTGGCCGGTGGTATTTCCGACCGGGGCCGATGATCGGGGAGCTTTATGGAGATTACAAGTGCCGGTTAAGACCGTCGGCGAACAATCGGATGCGGTAGTAGCGAAGCGACAGTGAAGGTTTGGCGTCGGACGTGGACGTCCGACTCTCATCGTTTGGTCGACCGCTCGGCGCCCGAAGTGCTGCTGGGCGAGCCAGGCTACCGGGACAGGGAGGAACATGATGATCTGGCGCGTGACGCGGCGATCAGAAGGCGGTGGGGATGCCCGCTCTATCGGGTGAATCCGCCGAATCCGACGGCTCGTCCGATCCCGACCCGGTGATGCCGCAATCGCTAGTGCGGCGTACCGATTCGGGCAACCGGCTGCTAAGGGTGATCACGGCGGGGTTCGTGATCACCGGAGTTGTCGTATTCGTCTTCACGGGGGTAACGGCCTGGGTGAGGACTGCCGATCAGCCCGCGCTGTACACCGTCGATGGTCTCGGAAACCCTTGCGCCATGATCGATCTGTCCCTTTTCGAGCGGGTCGCGGGCCCGGCGAAACAGACGCCCGTGTCCGGAAAGATCGATATCGCACCCCCGGTGGCGCTCTACTGTGACAATGTCGAGTTGGACCACGCCATGGTGAATCTGAAGGTGGAGGTATCCGACCGGCGCACCGAGACGACCGATCTGCGCCCGGAGTACGACAGGGCACGCACTCTGGTGTTGGGGCGCTCCGGGACCGATATCGTCACACGAACGGTACCCGGTATCGGTGAGGACGCGTATCTGTCGGCTTCGGTTGAAGACTCGGGCATCGCGATGCACGGATGCGATGCAGGGCTGATCCAGCGCAACGTTTCCGTTGAGATCCGATTCGACTTGTTCAGATCGCCGGAGATCAGTGCCTACGATCTGGCCGACCTGTGCGAGCAGCAGCTTCGAACCGCCGCAGGGCGGTTGCGATGACTACCGATGGTTCACGCGACGTGCCGGTTCCCACACGAAGCGCACAGCCCTGGTACAAGGTCGGCGCAGCCGCCTCGGTTTTCGTCGTGTCTGTGGTGACCGCCGTATTTGTCATTACCGGCTACCATCCCGGCGGTCCCTTTCGACCCAACCCTGTCGTACCGGTACAGCCGACGGCAGCTGTGAAATATCGGCCGGGCAAGATTTTACACGCCTGTGCGGCGTTGGACCTGTCCGCGATCGACCAGCAGGGCATGCGGCAGACGGAGCCCCCGACGGGTGCAGAGCTCATCGCTGGTGATGTGGCGGACAGCCGACTGGAATGTCGAGCCGATTTCGCCGGGGTCGATGCCTCAGCTACGTTGCAGATGTGGGTCGATTACACGCTCGACCCCGCCGGTGGGAACGCCGAGTTCGACAAAATCAAACGCGCCGCGGTCGGTGCCGCAGTGAGGACCGAAAACCTCGACGATATGGGTTCGGAAGTGCAAGCCCTTGCCGTGCTGCGGGATCGAGATTCGAATTCGGAGTCTCACAAATTCAGCATCGAGATCGACGTCGCTGACGGAAACCTGTTCGCGACTACGACCTTCACTGTGCGCGATCGCGCCGGTCACCTCACCAGCGACGAGGTAAAGCAACAATGCGAGCACCAGATGAACACTCTGCTGGCCCACCTGCGTTAGCTCGCCGCGCACGCATTGGCGGGTGCGGTAGCGGCGGGCAAGACACTGACCCGGTTCGTCATGCTGGACGACGAACAACGTTGGACAGCGTTGCGCCACATGAATTCCACTGGCACTGCGGATGGGTTGCCTGGCTGTCGAGTACGCGCGCTGTGCAAGTCCGTCGCCAGTCCACCGCCGAAGGATGGAATGAGCTCGAGCGAATGCTGGCCGCGGATTAGCAGCAGGCGCCCCGAACCCTCTCCGCTGAACGCCGGGCATATTCGCCGACTGGACAGCGTGATGGTTACCAGGCACCGGCCGACGGTGTGATGGGCAGCGTGGCGGTCGCTGACCTGAACGCGTACTCCCTGCGGATGTGGGCGCCGTCGGTTGGTTCGGTATCCCAAGAGAACTGGACGTCCGGTACTCACTCATCAATCGTTAAGGTTCCTGCAAGGCCCACTGGCGATGATGGTGCCCAAACCGGCGATCTATCAATGGATTTCATATGCGTTCTGACTCTGATGCTGACCAGCAGATACTCGACTCAGCCTCCTTCGTTGCTGTGACTGATGGATTCGGTGGTGGCCCGGGTTCCGGCCACCCTGGCCGAAGTTGCTGTGTCATCGGGTGAGGGTGACCACGATTCCTTCACCGACGCACGTGCAGTCGGTCGCCGAGATCGTCGACGAGGACTGGCGTCTGAACTCAATTACCGAGATCGGAGAAACCCCAATGCGTAACACCCGATTCCGCGCCACCGTGATCACCGTAGCCATCGCGGTAGCCGCTGGATTCGGCCTCACTGCGTGTGGCAAGACGGAACGCTGGTGCGAACGAGACCAAGGCGATGTTTTGGTCGAAAACTGGCACTGCGAGCAGAACCTGGCGGGCTATGAGTGGGAGCCAGACCACGACAAGCCGAAGACAAAGAAGAAGCCGATCAAGTCGAAGAAACAGAACAGATGATTCGCCGCGATGGAGGCGGAGCTCGCATGGCAGCAGACCGGGATGTCCCTGGCTTACCTCACCGACCAGCTCGACACCTGGTGTCGTGATTCCCGGGCAACCAGCAACTTGCGCGAACTGGCCGTGCGTTTGCGAAAGATTGCCGAGGACGGTGGAGACCAGCCACAGAAGAGGGCTGAAGGATTCCGGGCCGCGCATGCCGAGGCCGATCCCGGGGCGCCTGGGCACGAACGCGACGACAGGCGGCGGATGCTAGCCAGTCAATCTGGTTATCTCGACGGTGCGCCGGGCAGCCATCGTCGTGCGCGGTCGTATACAGAATTCTTGCGCCTGTGTGTTCGATCGATGGAGTTGCACCAGTGGGGCAACTCCTCTCGTGCGGCAAGCCATGTTTGGGGTATCCCAACGATCGGGGCCGGGCGGTTGCCGGTGTAGGCGGCGACGATTCCGCCGACGATGGCGCTG
>NZ_JBFANH010000021.1:0-165098 GCF_040674755.1 Nocardia sp. NPDC049737
GCCGCGGAATTCGACACCTCCCTACCGCACTGGCTGGGCAGCGCCGACGGCGGCACGGTCGAGCTGCTCATCCTGTTCGGCTTGCAGGGGCTGCGGTCGCATGTACACGCCGAGCCGCATCGGTGAGCTTCCCCGGCAGCCGGCTCATGCGGTGTTGACGCGACGAGGAAGGTCACGGCCGGGGCGGACGCGCACCCGGCGGAACTCCCACCCCGACGCGACCCGCTAGCGCACCAAATTCCTGGCAGGGTGCCCGTCCTCCAACCGCGCGGCGATGCTTGACTCGTTCCAGAAAGCGGACGAGACTCTGGGCGTGTCCACGGCCACGGAATTCCAGCAGATGCTGCGGGGAGTTTCGCTTCGCGTGACCGCTCCGCGTATTGCGGTGTTGAGTGCGGTGCACGACCATCCGCACGCCGATACGGATGCGATCATCCGCGCCGTGCGATCTCGGCTGTCAGCGGTATCGCACCAGGCGGTGTACGACTCGTTGCGCGTGCTCACCGCCGCGGGCCTGCTTCGATGTATTCAGCCCTCCGGCTCGGTCGCCCGGTACGAAACGCGGGTCGGCGATAACCACCATCACGTCGTATGCCGGGCGTGCGGGTTGATCGCCGATGTCGACTGCTCGGTCGGGGAGGCCCCGTGTTTGTCCGCGTCCGACGACCGCGGCTTCTCGATCGACGAGGCCGAGGTCATCTACTGGGGTCTGTGTCCCGATTGCGCCGCATCGCACGCCAGATGATCACGTCCTGACCGCAGCCCGCCTTACTCATTCAGGAAGGAATGTCATGACATCCGATAGCCGTCCACCCGCTCCGGAGACCGGAACTCGAAGCGCGAGCGAGAGTGAGAACCCGGCCATCCCGTCTCCGACTGCGAAAACCGACCATCGCCCGCGCACCATCAAGGACTGGTGGCCCGAGCAGATCGATGTCTCGGTGCTGCACGCACATTCGTCCAAGTCCAACCCACTTGGCGAGGATTTCGACTACGCCGAAGAGTTCGCGAAGCTCGATGTCGACGCTCTGAAGGCCGACGTCGCCGCCGTTATGACCGACTCGCAGGACTGGTGGCCCGCGGACTACGGCAACTACGGTGGCCTGTTCATCCGGATGAGCTGGCACGCGGCGGGCACGTACCGAATCGCCGACGGCCGCGGTGGCGGCGGTCAGGGCGCGCAGCGCTTCGCGCCGCTCAACAGTTGGCCGGATAACGCCAGTCTGGACAAGGCTCGTCGACTGCTGTGGCCGGTCAAGCAGAAGTACGGCAACAAGATCTCCTGGGCCGATCTGTTGGTGTTCGCCGGCAATGTCGCTCTCGAATCGATGGGTTTCCAGACCTTCGGCTTCGGTTTCGGCCGCCCCGATATCTGGGAGCCGGAAGAAGTGTTCTGGGGCCCGGAGGACACCTGGCTCGGCGACGAGCGCTACAGCGGTGACCGGGATCTGGCGAAGCCGTTCGGCGCTGTCCAGATGGGCTTGATCTATGTGAATCCGGAAGGGCCCAACGGCCGCCCGGATCCGGTGGCCGCCGCGCGGGACATCCGAGAGACCTTCGGCCGCATGGCGATGAACGACGAGGAGACCGCCGCCCTGATCGTCGGCGGCCACAGTTTCGGCAAGACCCACGGTGCGGGCGATCCCGATCTGGTCGGCCCCGAACCCGAAGCGGCCCCGCTCGAGCAGCAGGGCCTGGGCTGGAAGAGTTCCCACGGAACCGGCAAGGGTAAGGACGCGATCACCAGCGGTCTCGAGGTCGTGTGGACTGCCACTCCGACCAAGTGGGGCAACGGCTTCCTGCAGAACCTGTACGGCTACGAGTGGGAACTGACCAAGAGCCCGGCCGGGGCGTGGCAGTGGAAGCCGAAGGACGGCGCGGGCGAGGGCGCCATTCCAGATCCGTTCGGCGGGCCGGCCCGCACCCCGACCATGCTGACTACCGACCTGTCGCTGCGGGAAGATCCGATCTATCGGGAGATAACCCGCCGCTGGCTCGAGCACCCCGAGGAACTGTCCGAGGCGTTCGCCAAGGCGTGGTACAAGCTGCTGCACCGCGATATGGGACCGCTCAGCCGCTACCTCGGGCCATGGGTTGCCGAGCCGCAGCTGTGGCAGGATCCGGTGCCGGCCGTCGATCACGAACTGATCGACGAACAGGACATCGCGGAGCTCGAGCGCAAGGTCCTCGACTCCGGCCTTTCGATCGCGCAGCTGGTCAAGACCGCGTGGGCGTCGGCAGCGAGCTACCGCAGTACCGACAAGCGCGGCGGCGCCAACGGCGCCCGGATTCGGCTCGCGCCCCAGAAGGATTGGGAGGTCAACGAACCCGCCGAGTTGGCGAAGGTCCTGCCCGTGCTCGAGCAGATCCAGCAGGAGTTCAACGGTTCGGCAGCCGGCGGCAAGAAGGTGTCGCTGGCCGACCTGATCATCCTGGCCGGATCCGCGGCGGTCGAGAAGGCGGCCAGGGATGCCGGCCACGACATCAAGGTGCCGTTTGCGCCTGGACGGACCGACGCCACGCAGGAGAACACCGATGTGGAATCGTTCGCGGTGCTCGAACCGCGCGCGGACGGGTTCCGCAACTACGTCCGCTCCGGCGAGAAGGCCCCGCTGGAGCGTCTGCTGCTCGATCGCGCGTACATGCTCGACGTGACGGCTCCGGAGATGACGGTACTGATCGGCGGCCTGCGCGCCCTGGGCGCCAATTACGGCGGCAGCAAGCATGGTGTGCTCACTGAGCGTCCGGGCCTGCTGACGAACGACTTCTTCGTCAACCTGCTCGATATGCGCACAGAGTGGAAGACGTCCGAGTCGGCGGAAAACGTCTACGAAGGTTTCGACCGGTCCTCCGGCCGACCCAAGTGGACAGCCACGGCCAACGACCTCATCTTCGGCTCGCACTCGGTGCTGCGCTCGGTAGCCGAGGTCTATGCGCAGCAGGACGCCACCGAGAGATTCGTGAAGGACTTCGTCGCCGCGTGGGTCAAGGTGGTCGACAACGATCGATTCGACCTCGCCTGATCTCGGTTGGGCCGCCGGTGGCGTGGCAGCACGTTGTGTGTCACGCCTGTTTCGACGCGAGCTCGATCACGGTGATATCAGAGGGTGCGCCGACGCGGACCGGGGGTCCCCACGCGCCGGCGCCGCGGCTGACGTAGAGCTGGGTGTCGCCGTAGCGGTCCAGGCCCGCGACGGTCGGACTGGCAAGGCCCGCAAGGTAATTGCCGGGCCATAACTGGCCGCCGTGGGTGTGGCCGGACAGTTGCAGGTCGACTCCGAATTCGACCGCATCGTGGATCTGCACTGGCTGATGCGCCAACAGCACCGCGGTACGCGCGAGATCACGGTCGCCGAGCGCGGCGGTGAAGTCCGGTCCCTGTCCGATGCGTTCGCCTTGAATATCGTTGACCCCGGCGAGGTCGAAATACGGCAGCTCGGTGCGGCTGTTCGCAAGCAGCCGCAGTCCGAGTTCCTGCACATGCTCGATCCACTGCTCGGCACCGGAGAAGTATTCGTGGTTGCCGGTCACGAAATAGGCGCCGTGTCGTGCCTGCAACCGCGCCAGTGGTTCGACCGCCGAGCGCAGGTGTTCGACGCTACCGTCGACCAGATCACCCACTACGGCAATGAGATCCGGTTGGGTGTCGTTGATCGTCTCGACCACTCGCTCGGCGAATCCTCGGCCCAGAATCGGACCGAGATGGATATCGCTGACCACTGCGATCCGGTAGCCGTGCGCGGTGCGTGGCAGATGGGCCAGCGGCACCGTCAACTGCTTTACTCGCGGGCCGGTCAGCACGCTGTGGGTACCGTAGCCGACCGTGCTCACCGCCGCCAGGGTCGCCGCGGCGCCTACCGCCCGAGAGACGAAGAGTCGCCGTGAAACCGGCGCGGGATGATCCGCGGCCACGGTTGCCGCAATGTCTTCGGCCGTCCTCGAATGCGCCATCCAACGCCGCAAAAGCGGCCGCACCAGCTCACCCGCAAACAGCCACAGCACGAGATAGACGAACAGCGCGCCCCACATATAACCGGGCCAGGCGATGATCTGGATGATCAGAAACGGAACACCGGCCGATTCGGACGCGAACGCACCGATCAAAAGTGCTGTCCCCGCGACGATCACGCCGGTACCGACCCGGCGGGCGATCGACCCGCGCTCCGTCGTATCCCACACCAGCCGCCGCCAGAGATACCAGTGCACGCCGACCACTCCCAGAACGACGATCACCGCACCGACGACGATTCCCACAACGACCACCACGTCCACGGCAGCACTCTATGTCGTCCGAGCATTGGGTGAGAGTGCCGAGTAACGGCCGACGAGTGTTGGATCGGGATCGCGAGTACTACGGTGCCAACCGCGAGTGGCTACCACAGGTGCAGGCCGGCGATGACCCCTAGAACGTGTTCTGCCTCGTGCGGAGTGTGCCGCCCGATGAGCGAATCTACGGTATGACTACGTAGTAATCGGCTGATCCAGCTACCCTGGGACTTCAGAGATGTCCAGTAGTTGATGAGGGAGTCGGCATCGTGCGTGGATTCGGGGATTTGGAGGCGGTGATCATGGACCGCATTTGGGATCGGGACGCGGAAACGACAACGGTCCGCGAAATTTTCGACGAACTGGCCGCCGAGCGTGGTATCGCCTACACCACGGTCATGTCGACCATGGACAACCTGCACCGCAAGGGCTGGTTGGCGCGCGAACGCGCGGGTAAGGCATATCGATATTGGCCGACGCTCACTCGTGAGGAACACAGCGCGCGGCTCATGCTCGAGGCACTCGGCTCCGGCGGCCGCTCGGATCTGGTGCTCAGCCATTTCGTCGATCGGATCAGCGACGAGGAGTCGGCCGGACTGCGGGCCGCACTGCGTCGGCTGACCTCGCGTAAAACCCCAGAGGCGCCGTGAATGTAGCCGTCAGCCTGATGATCTACGGCAGCTTGGTGGCCACCTTCGGCCCGACCGTGCTGCGCAGACTCACCCGGCGCGGCGTCGCACCCCGGCTCGGGGTGCTCGCCTGGCTGGTCGCGATCGCGGGCGCATTGGGAGCCTGGGTCATCGCGGCCGGCATACTGATCGTCGAATTCGCCACCTACTGGCATCCCGCCGATACGCTGCGCGACTGCTACAACGCGCTGGCCACACCGATGCGCATGCACGGTGGCCTGCTGGTCCAATTGGGCACCCTGACCTGCGCGGCCCTGGTCGCCATTGCGCTCCTGGGCATCCTGGCGCACGCCGCACAGGCGGTGTTGTACATGCGACGCAAGACCATCGCACACGGACGCGCCGTTCGCATGGTCGGTCGTCGCGTGCCCGGCGTCGGTGCGGTCGTGCTGGACTCGCCGGAGCGCCAAGCCTATTGCGTGGCCGGCCGCCCCGACACCATTGTCGTGACCAGCGCGGCCGTCGACGCACTGACCGAGAAGCAGCTCGCCGCGGTGCTCGCTCATGAGCACGCACATCTGAGCGAGCGGCATGCCGGACTGCTCCGATTGCTGCGCGGTATCGCGATCACGCTGCCCGGGATGCGTCTGGTGACCGACGGGACGCACGAAATCGGCCGACTACTCGAAATGTGCGCCGACGATACGGCGGCGCGGACGCACGGCCGGGAGCCGCTGCTCGGCGGCCTGCTCGCGATTGTCGGCGCGACCGAACCGCTGCCGACAGCGGCGTTGGGCGCCGCGGCCACCGCCGTACTGGATCGGGCCGAGCGCTTGGTGGCACCGGTCGGCGCGGTGCGGCGCGCGACGAATCGGACCGCATTGCTCGCCGTGATGGCGGCGACCGTGGTGGGTCTTCTCGAGATTGCGGTCGGAGTACTGTTCTGCAGCACAGTGCTGGGATGAATCCGGTACCGGACCGGATATCCGGTGCGGGGTTGGGTCCGGTTGGCCGGCAGAACAGAGGAGGGGCATAGGTGCACGTCACCTGGGAGCAGGTTTTCGCTTGGCGGCTGCGCAGGCAATTCGTCATGTCACCTGACGATGTCGGTGTCACCGAGATCGTCGAGCGCCTGTGCGGTGTGCAGGCTCAGGTGACCGCGGCCGCCGATCTCGCGGTGGCGCTGCGGCGCAGCAAACCCGATCCAGGTGCGCTGCTACCGGAATTGGCGGCGGGCACCCTGATGAAGACCTGGGCCATGCGCGGAACTCTGCACGCGCTCACCCCTGATATGGCGGCCGCAGTTCTTTCCTTGATCGGTTCTGCCCGCACCTGGGAAAAGCCCGCCTGGCAGCGCACATTCGGGGCGTCGCCCAAGGATGTCGCGGCGCTGGTCGATGCGGTGGCGCAGGTGCTCGATGGCGTGGTGCTCAGCCGGGACGAACTGGTCGACGCGCTGGTCGCCGACCCCGCATTCCATCGGCTCGGCGAGGAATTGCGCTCCGGCTGGGGTGCGCTGCTCAAGCCGCTGGCCTGGCAGGGGGCGCTGTGTCACGGTCCCGCCCAAGGTAATCGGGTCACGTTCACCAGCCCGGCCCATCTGGTCAACGGTTGGCGTGGCCTGCCCGAACCCGATGCCGCCGCACCTGTAGCCATTACCGGTTACCTCGGCGCATACGGCCCGGCGACCCCGGAAGCCTTCGATGCCTGGCTCAGCCGCAACAGCCTCCAGAAGACGAGGGTGCGTCGATGGTTCTCGGAGTTGGGGGACGCACTCACCGAGGTCGATATCTCAGGCAGGCGCGCCTACATACTCACCGAACATGCCGACGAACTGGCAGCCACGAAACCGGCCCGCACCGCGGTACACCTTTTGGGCGCCTTCGACCAATACGTCCTGGGGCCGGGCACCGGCGACACCGAACTACTTCCCACCGAACATCGCTCCCGAGTAAGCCGGGCAGCAGGGTGGATTTCTCCCATCCTGGTCCTCGACGGCCGCATCGCCGGCACCTGGGAGACCAGCGCCGACGACCTATCCATCACCACCTTCAACGGCTCACTGCCTCCGACCCTCGAGCTGAAAGCCGCTGCCGACCACGTCGCCGCAGCCATGGGCCACACCGGTTTCACCGTCCACGTGGCGTAGCAACCATCCGCGGCCGACCGAAGGTGACCGCGGTGGATGCGACGGACCTGCCGCTTCCTGATGAGTTCTTTGAAGCAACCAACTATGCTGAGGCGCATGCGCAGGACCAGCTTCGACGAGATGAACTGCTCGGTCGCCCAATGCCTGGAGGTGGTCGGCGAATGGTGGACGCTGCTGATCGTGCGCGACGCACTCTTCGGCGTGAGCCGCTTCGACGACTTCCGCGCACGTCTGGGCATCGCCCGCAATGTACTCACCCAGCGCCTGGAACACCTTGTCGCGCACGACATCATGGTCAAGGTGCCCTACCAGGAAAATCCGGTGCGCTACGACTACCAGCTCACCCCAAAAGGTCGCTCGCTCTGGCTCGTCGTCAATGCCATGCGCCAATGGGGTGACCAGTGGGCCGCGCCCGACGGCCCGCCGGTGCAGGCCGTGCACGAATCCTGCGGCAAGACCACCGTGATCGAACCGGTCTGCGCCGAATGCGGCCAGCGGGTGCACGGGCAGGACCTGAGCCCCGTCGACGGTCCTGGCGCTGCGGGCGGCCGCTCGATCCTGCCCGCCGACCTCCAGCACGCCCACTGATCGATACGTCCATTAGGCTGCGGCGGTGGCGGATGGGCGAGTGCGGAAGTTGATCGACACGGTCGCGTGGGTGCGCATCGAGGACGGCCGCATCCTCTGTGCACGACCTAAAGGCAAGGACATCTTCTACATTCCGGGCGGCAAACGCGAGGGTGCGGAGTCCGATCTGCAGACGCTGCTGCGCGAGATCGAAGAGGAGTTGACCGTCGCGCTGGTTCCGGAAACCGTCGCCCACGTCGGCACGTACGAGGCCGCACTGCACGGGCCGGCCAACGATGTGATCGTACGGATGAGCTGCTACACCGCCGACTATCGTGGCATCCTCGCGGCGAGTAGTGAGATCGAAGAGGTCGCGTGGTTCTCCTATGCGGATCGCGCGTTGGTGCCGCCGGTCGATCAGCTGCTGTTCGACGACCTGGTCGATGCGGGCCGACTGGCCTGAGGTGCCCGCGCATCCGCCGCGCGGGATACGGTCGATGGCATGACCACGGTTCGCTCACTGTTGCGTTGGGCCGCATACGCGTTGGTTGCGCCGGTAATCGGCCTCGGCCCGATAGCGAGCCGGTTTCGCGTCCCGCGCCGATTGCTGGGCATTTTCATCGCGCCGCGAGATCGTCTGGCAGTGCGTGCGGTCGCGCATTCGGTGCTGGCCGGTGCGGTCGGCCTGCTGACCTGGTTTTTTGCCTTCCTGGCGACCATCGCCGCGGTACGCGGAATCTTCTATCCACTCATCGCGGACAACGATCTCGAGCACTCCTGGGGTGGTCCGACGCTGGCCGGAGCCTGGGCGGTGCATGCACTGCTCGGGGTCGGGCTACTGCCCGTATGGGGTCTGGCGCTGGCCGGATTCGGTGCAGTGCAAGTGCGCCTGACCCGCCGGTTACTCGGTCGGCACGGTCCGTGGTGGCCCCTTCCGGTATCGCTGTTGTTGGTCGTCGGTGGGGTGGTGCTGTTCATCTCCTGGTGGCATCAAGTCTGAATGGGGCATGGGCAGGGCCCGCAGATGCGGTGGTGAATCACGTGCGGATCGTGGGGGGCCGGTGAAACGTGCGGGCGCCTGGCTGGCCACTCTCGAACCGGCGCTCGGTGAACATGCCGAACGCCGTCTCGTCGGCTGCCTCATCGACTGGAAGGTGGACGGCATCGCCGGCCACCACATCAGCGCCAGGCTCGAATACCGGTAGCCGCGATCAGGTGGCGACCGGAGACCGCCCGGCCCGTTCGATGAGGTGTTGTACCAGGTTGAGTAGTACTTCTTTGCTGGAGGTGCGGTCGCGGGCGTCGCACAGCATGACCGGGATGTGGTCATCGAGGTCGAGTGCGTCGCGTACCTCATCGATGGTGTAGACGGGTGCGCCCTGGAAGCAGTTGACCGCGACCAGGAATGCCAGTCCGCGGCGTTCGAAGTAGTCCACGGCGGCAAAGGAATTGCCGAGCCGACGGGTGTCGGCGATGACGATTGCGCCGAGTGCGCCGCGGGAGAGTTCGTCCCAGAGGAACCAGAATCGGTCTTGGCCGGGGGTGCCGAATAGGTAGAGGACGAGGTCGCGGTCGATGGTGATGCGTCCGAAGTCCAGAGCCACGGTTGTGGTGGTTTTGTGTTCGACGCCGGATAGGTCGTCGACCCCGGTGGAGACTTCGGTGATCAACTCCTCGGTGCGCAGTGGCGCGACCTCGCTGATGGAGGACACCATGGTTGTTTTGCCGACGCCGAATCCGCCGGCGATGAGGATTTTGACCGAGGCCGCCAGTTGTGGTGTCGCACTGGGGTGGGTGGGGTCAAAGTTTTCGGATGCCATCCAGTACCGCTCGCAATATGTTGAGATCGCCGGGGCCTGCTTCCGGCTGGACCGGTGCCCGGAAGATCAGGTGGCCCTCGCCGATCAGGTCGCCGACGAGGATCTTGGTGACCGCTAGGGGGAGTTTCAGGTGGGCCGCGACCTCGGCGACGGATTGTGGTGCGCGGCAGAGTCGCACGATATCCGCGTATTCCGGTTCGGCTCGCCGCAGGGTGGGTGGTGGGTCGGTGGTGACGACCACGGTGAGCATGTCCAGGTCGTGGCCTGCTCCCATCACCCGCCCGCGGGTGAGTGCGTAGGGCCGGACCAGTGGGCCGGCTTGTTCGTCGTACCATTGCCCGCCGTGGTGTGTCATGGCAGTCGTGCTGGGGTGGATAGGTAGGTGCCGACGCGTTGGACGGTGACGTTCATTTCGTAGGCGACCATGCCGAGGTTGGCTGTTTCGGCGGCTTGTAGTGCTAGGCAGGCGTTGTCGCCGGCGGAGGTGACGAACAGTATCGCGCGGTCGAGTTCGATGACGGCTTGGCGGACGCTGCCGCCGTCGAAGCGGGCTCCGGCGCTGCGGGCGAGGCCGTAGAGGGTGGAGGACATGGCGGCGAAGTGTTCGGCGTCTTCGCGGGTCATGGTGGTGGAGCGGCCGAGGAGTAGGCCGTCGGTGGATAGTACTACTGCGTAGCGTACGCCGGCGAGGCGGTCGACGAGGTCGTCGAGTAACCAGTTGAGGTCACCGGGGCTGGAAGAAGTCACCGTTACCTTCCTGTTCATCCGAGTGTTTACCGCTCGGTCCCTGATAGGTGCCGAATTGCTCGGCGGCCGCCACCTCTGGCAGCACGGCATCGGGGACGGCACGGCGGCCCTGCCTGGTCCCGTTTTCGATGGCGGACATCAGATCTCGCGCCTGCTCCGCCGAACGTTCCCGCTCCGGTGGCTGCTCGGCTTCGGGTTCGGCCGGAGTCGATTGCGCCAGTTGCGGTGCGATGCTGGCTTGCCGGTTGCGGCGCGGCAGCGCTGGCCTGGTGTCGGGCGCGGTGGGCTGCGGCGCCTCGAACGTGGGCGGCGCTTCGACGGCGGGCGGCGCCAGCGGCGGCGCGGTGAGCACCGCGGACTCGGTTTCAGCGCCACCATAGGGGGAGGAGTCGACGAACGGGACCGGATGCCGTCGCCTGCGCGCTGATTCCAGCGGCTCGGAATCCGTTGTCAGAGCGGCTTGTTCATTGGCGAGCAGGGCCGAGGGGATGAGCACGATGGCACGGATGCCGCCGTAGTCGGACTCCGACAACCGGACCGATACCCCGTGCCTGGCGGCCAGCTGGGCGACCACGAACAATCCGAGCCGGGAGTCCGAAGACAACGCCGCGACACCGAAATCCGGTGGCTTGCGCAACATCTCGTTGACCCGGGCGATCTCGGCCTCGGTCATGCCCATGCCCTGATCGCTGATCTCGGCGACCACGCCTTTGCCGACCACATTGCCGCTCACCTCGACCCGCGACTGTGGTGGCGAGAACGAGGTCGCATTGTCCACCAGTTCGGCGAGCAGATGGATGAGGTCGGCCACGACCGAGCCGAGCACATGCGTCTCGGGTAGCCGGGCCACGCGAACCCTTGCGTAGTCGAGGGTTTCGCCGACCGCGCTGCGCACCAGATCGATCAGCGGCACCGGATTGCGCCACTGCCGCCCTGGCTGGCCGCCACCGAGAATGATCAGGTTCTCGGCATTGCGACGCTCGCGGGTGGCGAGGTGATCGAGCCGGAACAGGGTGTCCAGCAGGGCCGGATCCTCCTGGCGCTCTTCGGCCTTGTCAAGAATCTCCAGCTGCCGGTGCACCACGATCTGGCTGCGGTGGGCGATATTCAGGAAGACCGCCTTCACACCCTCACGGGTGCGGGCCTCGTTCACCGCACCCGCGACGGCCGCGGCATGCGCGTGCTGGAAGGCCTTGGCCACCTGACCGATTTCGTCGTGACCGTAATCCAGTTCCGCGGATTCGACCTCCGGATCGATGAGCTCACCCTCGCCGAGCCGGCGCATCAGCTCGGGCAGCCGCTCATCGGCCAGCGCCAGGGTTTCACCGCGAAGCCGCTTGAGCCGGTTGATGACTCGGTTGGCCAGCACGATCGCGATCACGAACGCCAGCAGGCTGACCACAATGACACCGCCACCGGCCCACGCCGATCGCGCGGTGGCATCGGCGGCCTCGTCTTCGGCCAACTTCTGCGAGTACTTGTTCTGGGCGATCCACACATCGATCAGCCCGCGGTTCACCTCGCCGGCCGCGCTGTGCCACTCCTGGGGGCTCAGCGGCAGGGCGGGTGGCGTCGCCTGTTTGGTGGAGCTGCTCGACGAACTGGATGAACTCGACGAGTTGGAGGTGGTGCTCGTTGCCGTGGTGTTGCGTTGGGCCAGCGCGTTTTCCATGGCTATCAGCTGCTGCCAAGCCTGGCTCGCCATCAGCGTGTGCAGGCTCTCCTGCTGCTTCGGGTCCAGTTCGCCCGCGAGATTGGCGGCCTCGGCGTGATAGAAGCCGATCTGGCGCAGGTACTCGTCCATCGGAATGGGGGTCGGCCCATTGGAATTGACGATCATGCCCGCGAGCGCGGTGCTGCGCGACATCGCTTCGGCCACCAGGAAGATTCGCATACCGTCGGCGATGTGCACGCCGATCGTGGCGTCCGGTGCGGACTGCTCGGCGATCTCGGTGCCGAAGGAGATGATGTCGAGCAGTCGGTTGTAGAAGTTGTATGCGTCCGGGACGGGCAAGGTGCCGGCATCGGTGAGCGTTCGGACCTGGTTCATCGACGTCGACAGCGTCATAAAGTTCGCGGCGTTATCGCCGATCTTCGAATCGTCCACCGCCCGGAGTCCGGCGGAGGCATCGATCAGGCCCTTCAGCGCGCCATCGAGGCGCATCCTGGCCACACCTAGTGCGGGGGTTGCGGTCTCGTCGCCGGTCAGCGCGGCCAACGTAAGCTGGCGTTCGCTCTGGACCGCCTCCAGCAATTCGCGGGTGGAGGGTATGGCCTGCTGATTCTGGGCCGCCCAGTCCTTGGCCTTATTTCCCTCGGCAACCAGATATCCCGCCGCACCCACGCCGACCACGAGCAGAGTCAGGCTCGGCACGAGCGCGATCGCCAGAATCCGTGTTCGGACCCCGAGCCTCGCTCTGAACATCGCCATAATCTAAACCAGTTGTGACCATTTCGTTGCGCATGTCCTGCTGAGCGGGACTCGAGTTGACATTTCCGTAGTACTTGCGCTGGCCCGTTCGATGAGATGCTGGACCAGCATCAGCAGGGTGTTCTTGCAGTACTTCCGGTGACGAATACGCGTCGTCATCCGCCAACCCCGAGGAGAGGCTCCTACTGAGAACGGACGCGGCGTATGTTGTGTGTATCTGGGGGTTACTCACAAGTAGGAGGCACCGATGCCCGCGCCGAAAGCCGAAGTGTTCGACCGCCTGAGCGCGATCGCCGCGATCGCTGATCCGGATGGCCGTGCGCGCAAAACGATCGCCGAAACCTTCACCGGCAACCCACTCGGCAGCGTGCCGGTCGGCACCGCCGATGACGTGGTGGCCGCATTCGACAAGGCCGAGACCGCGCAGGCCCGATGGGCCGCGCGTCCGGCCAAGGATCGTGCCGCGGTACTCGAGCGATACCGCGAATTGGTCGTCGAACAGCGCGAATTCCTGATGGACGTGATCCAGGCCGAAACCGGTAAGGCGCGCTGGGCCGCCCAGGAAGAGATCATGGGCCTGATGTTCGCGGCCCGCTATTTCGCCGGGGTCGCACCAGATCTGCTCGACGCACACCGCGTGCCCGGCGCCTTCCCGGTGCTCAACCGAGCGACGGTGCGCCACCAGCCCAAGGGCGTCGTCGGTGTGGTCGCGCCGTGGAACTATCCGATGCTGCTGTCCATCGGCGATTCGATCCCGGCGCTACTCGCGGGCAATGCGGTGATCGTCAAACCGGATAGTCAGACCCCGTTTTCCGCGCTGGCCAGCGCCGAACTGCTGTACCAGGCCGGACTGCCCCGTGACCTGCTCGCCGTCGTCCCCGGACCGGGCACCGTCGTCGGCACCGCCATCGTGGACAATTGCGACTACCTGATGTTCACCGGCTCCTCCGCCACCGGTCGCACCCTGGCCGAACAGTGCGGGCGCAGGCTCATAGGATTCTCCGCGGAACTCGGCGGCAAGAACCCGATGATCGTCACCCGCGGCGCGAAACTGGACAAGGCCGCCAAGGCCGCGGTGCGCGCCTGTTTCTCCAATGCGGGTCAACTGTGTATTTCGATCGAACGGCTGTATGTGGAGAAGGCGGTCGCCGCGGAGTTCACCGAGAAGTTCGTTGCCGCCGTACAGGCCGCGAAACTCGGTGCGGACTACGATTATTCGGCCGATATCGGCAGCCTGATCTCCGAAGCGCAATTGGAGACCGTGTCCAAACATGTCGCCGACGCGACCTCCAAGGGCGCTCAGGTGCTCGCGGGCGGCAAAGCGCGTCCGGATCTGGGACCGCTGTTTTTCGAACCCACCGTGCTCGCCGATGTCACCGACGAGATGGAATGCGGCCGCAACGAAACCTTCGGTCCGCTGGTCTCGATCTACCCGGTCGAGAGCGTGGAGGAGGCGATCGGGCTGGCCAATGACACCGAATACGGTCTGAACGCGAGCGTCTGGGCGCAGAGCAAGGCCGCGGGGGAGCGGATCGCCGAGCGGTTGCATGCGGGCACCGTCTGCGTCGACGAGGGGTATGCCCCGGCTTGGGGCACCACCGCCGCGCCGATGGGCGGTATGGGCATCTCCGGTGTCGGGCGCAGGCACGGCCCGGACGGTCTGTTGAAGTTCACCGAACCTCAGACCGTTGTAGTCACGCGATTCATGAATCTCGATGCGCCGCCGGTGATTTCGCGGGACAAATGGCAGCGGCTGCTGATGACGCTGGTCCGTGGTTTCCGTTTCCTGCCCGGCAGGTAGACACCGCACCCCGCCGTCCCGGTCTGCAGCGGGACGGCGGGGCTTAGCGGTGTCGGCCCAGGGCTGCGGACCCCCTGGCCGATCACCGGTTGGCCGCCCGCGGACGCACCCGCGGGCGTGAATCAGGTATCGACGACTGCGTTTTCGGTAGTCAACTCATCCGATCGGCTCCCGTCCGCGGTGGCGGTCCCGCCGCCAACGCCGCCGTCTCCTCATCGGACAGCAGGCGCGATCTGATGATGAACCGCACGCCCTCTGGCGCCTCCAGCGAGAATCCGCCGCCGCGCCCGGTCACCACGTCCACGGTGAGATGGGTGTGTTTCCACAGTTCGAATTGATCACCGCTGATCCAGAATTCGGTATGCCACGGCAACCGACCCAGCAGCACATCCGCGCCGCCTACCCGGAATTCGCGCACTCCGAAGCACATCGGTGAACTCCCGTCGCAGCAGCCGCCGGATTGGTGGAACAGCACCGGTCCGTGCTGTTCTATCAACCGGCGCAACACTTCTCGTGCCCGTTCGGTGATCGCGACGCGGGCTACTCTGCCGTGCATCAGTAGAACCCGAGTTTTGTCGGTGAATAACTGACCAGCAGATTCTTGGTCTGCTGGTAGTGCTCGAGCATCATTTTGTGGTTTTCCCGGCCGATGCCGGACTTCTTGTACCCGCCGAAGGCGGCGTGCGCAGGGTACGCGTGGAAACAATTGGTCCATACTCGCCCTGCCTTGATTGCCCGACCCATCCGGTAAGCCGTGGTGATATCCCTGGTCCACACCCCGGCGCCGAGGCCGTAGAGGGTGTCGTTGGCGATCATGGTCGCCTCTTCGACGGTGTCGAACCTGGTCACCGCCACCACTGGGCCGAAGATCTCCTCCTGGAAGATCCGCATCGTATTGGTGCCCTCGAAAATCGTCGGCTGGATGTAGTAGCCACCCGGCAGTCCGTCTACCTTGCGTGCTTCCCCACCGGTGAGCACACGGGCGCCTTCCCGCCTGCCGATATCGATATAGGACAGGATCTTTTCGAATTGGTCGTTACTGGCCTGGGCACCGATCATGGTGGTGTCGTCGAGCGGATTACCGCCCCTGATGGCTCGGGTCCGTTCGATGCAGCGGGCCAGGAATTCGTCGTAGATCGACGAATGGATCAGCGCGCGCGAGGGACAGGTGCACACCTCGCCCTGGTTGAGCGCGAACATGACAAAGCCCTCGACGGCCTTGTCCAGGAATTCGTCATCGGCGGCCATGACATCGGGCAGGAAGATATTGGGGCTCTTACCACCCAACTCCAGGCTGACCGGGATGATGTTCTCGCTCGCGTACTGCATGATGAGCCGTCCGGTGGTGGTCTCGCCGGTGAAGGCGACCTTGGCCACGCGCGGACTCGCCGCCAGCGGCTTACCCGCCTCGACACCGAAACCGTTGACCACGTTGAGAACTCCGGGCGGCAGCAGATCCGCGATGAGCTCGATCACCAGCAGAATCGATGCCGGGGTCTGCTCGGCGGGTTTGAGCACCACACAGTTGCCCGCCGCCAAGGCCGGAGCCAGCTTCCACGCGGCCATCAGGATCGGGAAGTTCCACGGGATGATCTGACCGACCACGCCGAGCGGTTCACGGAAGTGGTAGGCGATGGTGTCGACATCGATTTCGGCGATGCTGCCCTCCTGGGCGCGAATGGCGCCGGCGAAGTAGCGGAAGTGGTCCACCGCTAAAGGCAGGTCGGCGGCGAGGGTTTCGCGCACGGGTTTGCCGTTATCCCAGGTTTCGGCGATGGCGAGGGGTTCGAGGCTGTGCTCGATCCGGTCGGCGATCTTGTTGAGGATATTCGCGCGCTCGGCGGGGGAGGTGGCGGCCCATTTGGCGGCGGCGCTGTGCGCGGCTTCGAGAGCCATATCGATATCGGCGGCACAGGAGCGCGCCACCGAGCAGAAGGTCTCGCCATCGACGGGGGAGGGGTTCTCGAAGTACCTGCCCTCGATCGGGGCCGCCCAGTCACCACCGATGAAGTTGTCGTAGCGACTGGCGTAGGTGACGATGCCGGTGGCAGACCCCGGTTTGGCGTAGATCATGTGTAGGCGCTCCCTCGCGAATCTTGCCTGCCGGGCCACTATGTCCCGAGAAGGTTGGTGCGAGGTTGGTGCCGCTATCGCGGCGGGCCGTCAGCAGCGCAGTGCGGTATACAACCGGGCGACGACCACGGCGCGGCGCACATCGTCGGCGGGCAGCAATCGCAGCGCGTGCTCGTGCACTTCGATATCGCCGGGGGAGCGCTCGCCGAAGGCAACGGCGTGATCCGCCCGGTCGCTGGCCAGTACGGCGGTGCGCACCCCGACATCGAGATGGTTGCGCCACTGCAGCACACGTGGGCTGTCCGAACCGGGCAGCAGCGGTCCACGGTAGAGCCAAACCGCAGAGGTCGTGTCGCCAGCCTGGATGGCGGCGAGCAGGTCGACCGCATCGCAGGAGACCGGACCGGTGAGCATGTACCGGCGGTTGCTGATCTCGCCGCCGGTGGTGCGGCGCAGATGTGAGACATCAGCCTTGAGCGTGCTGGAGGAGACCGGGCGGTCGCCGTAGACCGCGGCCTGCAGTTGTTCGGGGGTGAACCCGTCGGGCTCCAGGGCGAGCAACGCCAGGATTTCCAGGTGGCGCGGCGGCAAGGGCACCGGCCTGCCATCGCGGACCAGCCGTGCGCCGTCGAGACATTCGAGCCGCACGCCGCGTGCGGGTGTCGGAGCGGCCGCACGCAATATCGTCTCGACCGCGGTGACCAGCGCCCGGACCGAGGTCATCACCATCGGATGCGAACGCTCCCAGGAACTGGACAGATCGAGCACACCCAACTGGTGGCCGTCGGGTGCGTGGATCGGTGCGGAATAGCAGACCCAGCCGTGTAGCGCGGCGACCAGGTGTTCGGCGGAGAAGACGGTGGTCGGGCGGTCGCTGTGCAGCGCGAGCGATAATCCGTTGGTGCCCATATGGCTTTCGTCCCAGCAGCCGCCTGGTGCGAAATTCACCGCCTCGGCTTGACGACGCAGCGCACGATCGCCGCAGGACCAGAGAATGGTGCCCGCGGCGTCGGTGACGACCGCGAGATAGCCGGAGTCTTCGGAGATGCCGCGCAGATCACCGGCGAGTTCGGTAATGGGTTGGCGCAGTGGGGATTCGGTCCAGCGCTCGCGGACATCATCTAGCCCGGGGGCCGCGGTGCAACTCGGATCGACGGTCGTGAGCGAGCGCCGCCAGGATTGGATGACCTCATTGCGTAGCGAGGTCGAGTCCGCGGATATGCCGAAAGCGCTATTCGGAGCGGACGTCCAACGTGCCCATTCTTTTTCCAGTGCGGCCCGTTGTCGGGTGAGGGTGCGGAATTGTGCCACCTCGTTGACCCCATCGTTAGTGTGAGCTCACATTCGCTATCTCATGATGGCGTACGCATCTAGGTTGAGTCGAGAGTTCGATGGCAAACCGACCGTTCCCCATTGAAGATTCAACTCTGCTGTGCGATCACGGTCTACGCTGCTGGATATGGCAAGGGTTTCGCGACGAGCCAAGGTGGCCGACGTGCACGAACTGGCCACCGGCATGCCGTTCGTCAACCGCGTGGACGGTCCGCACGGCAATGCGGTGTACCAGGTCGGCGGCAAATCCTTTGTCTTCTTCCGCAACCCGCGCCCCGACGCATTCGATCCGGACACCGGTGAACGATATACCGATGTGATCGTGATCTGGGTGCCCTCGGAATCGGACAAACTCGCGCTGGTGCAGGATCCGGATTCACCGTTCTTCACCACTCCGCATTTCGACGGGCATCTGTCTGTCCTGGTGCGCGGCAGTCGCATAGGTGAACTCAGCAAGCAGGAGTTGGCCGAGGTCATCCAGGACGCCTGGCTCAGCCGGGCCTCCCGCAAGCGGGCGGCCGACTGGCTGGCCGCGCACAATGTCGCGGACTGACCTGCCGTGGCCTGTCCTGCGTTCAGCGCAGCAACTCGATTACCGCGCCCATCGGCTCCATACTGCTCTCGAGTACCGAGACGTAGCTGAATCCGAACCGTTCCCGGCGCTGTTCCAGCTGCCGCGCCATTTCCTTCGGCGTCCCGATCAGCAATGCGGGCAACTCCTCCGGCTGGTCGGCGGCATCGGCGGGCAGATGCGGCCCATACAGTTCCAGTGCGGCCGACCGTTCATCCGGCGGAACCACCCGCTGCAGCAGGATATTCAGCTCGACATCCTCGGCCCGTGACCCGAGCAACTCGCGTAGATACGTCATTCGCGCATCGGTGGCGTCGAGTCCGACGAACTGCAGCGGACCGCCGTTGTATGCCGGTGCGGCACCGGGCAGCGCGACGATATCGGCATATTCGGCCGCGACCCGCAGCAGCCGATCACCCCAACCGGCGATGACCAGCGGCGGGCCCGAAGGCTGCACGGGCCGCGGCTGATACTCCGGATCGGCGAACAACCGCCGCAGTGTCGCGACGGTCGTCGCCAACTTCTCGACCCGCTTGCCCGCGGTCTCGAAAGTGATTCCGGCCGTTTCGAATTCCTCCCGGACATATCCGGCTCCGAGCCCCAACTCGACGCGTCCATCGGTGAGTTGATCGGCCGTGGCGGCATCGCGTGCCAAGAGCGTCGCGTTATAGAAGGGTGTGTTCAAGACGAGGGTGGTCAGCCGAACCCGCTCGGTGGCCTCGGCCGCGAGAATCATTGCCGGAAACGGCGCGGGCAACCCCAGGTGATCGGCCACACCGATCACGTCGTACCCGAGTTCCTCGGCCCTGCGACACTTTCGTATCCACTCCGCTCGCGAAGCGGGAGCGAGCAGATTGACACCGAACCGGAACTTGCGTCGCGCAGCCGTCACCGTTCCTGTCTACCAGGCCCGATCAGCAGGGTGCGAGCACCAGTCCCACCCAAACCATCCCGGCCGATGTCACGACCGCCGCCAATGCCGGACCTGGCCGCTTGAACGACTTGACGGTCCGCCGCAACGCATTTCGCCATTGCGGCACATCGGGTTTCGTCTCCGATGTCCGCCTGCCCAACCAGCGTCGCACCAATCCGATGGTGCCGATGACGAGTGTCGCGATCAGCACGGTCCACCCCTACGCATTCACGGCTGTCCGCCGCGACGAAGCCTCCGCCGCCCGTGGCACGACGCCGAACTCGATCAGACTCTCCGCAGTGTCCAGGACGGTCTCCCGCACCGGTCGCATCGACCATCCGAGTTCCCGCCGCGCCTTCTCGTAGCTGAGCTGTTCGGTGCGGCCCAACATCGGCACCGTCAATCGAATCCCCTTGTCGAACAGGGCGATCGCCCGCACGAGAACATCCGGGATCACCCGAGTCGGTACCCGGTATCCACGCGGCCCGAATTCCTCGGCAAGCATTCGCCCCATATCCGCCATCCAGACATGTTCGCCCGCACAGATATACCGATTCCCGACCGCTGCGGCAGACTCCAGTGCAAGCCGATGCGCCACCGCCAGATCCCGCACATCCACCACTGCCCACCCCACCCGAGGTGAACCCGGCGCGTCGTGGGCGAGCAGTCGGCGCACCGGTTCGTGTGAGGTGCTCGTCGCCGCGGATTGCAATGGGCCCAATATCATTCCGGGATTCACCACCACCAGCTCCAGACCCGAATCCACCGCGAAATCCCATGCCGCCCGCTCGGCCAGTGTCTTGCTCTTCTGATAGGCGGCACTGCGTTCGACCACCGACCAATCGGCTTCGGTGCGCACCGCATCCGTCTCATGGCCGTAGGTCACCGCGGCGATCGAAGAGGTGAGCACCACCCGCTGAACGCCGCCATCGGCACACGCCCGCAATACCCGCAATGTCCCGTCGACCGCGGTACCGATCAGTTCCCGTTCATCGTCTGGCGGCGTTGCGGGAAACGGTGACGCCACGTGCAGTACGTACGCACAGCCGGAAACTGCCGCCGCCCACCCCGCATTGTCGTTCAGATCCGCCGCGACGAACTCCAACTCGCCGCCGAGCCGATCCGCAAGCGCCACCAGATGTGCGCGCTTATCCGCATTTCCGAGATCGCGAACCGTGCCACGCACGGCATATCCGTGCTCGAGCAGTTCCGCGATGACGTGTCCAGCGACGAATCCTGTTGCGCCGGTGACGAGTACCCGTGAACTCATATGCTTACCCGCTTCGAAGGAGGAGATGCGAACAGCTCATCTGAGCGCCGCTCAGATCATCTAAGCACTGCATAGTTAGGCTGTCCAGCAGGTGTCGAATACGCTCGATTGGTGACGCGGACCAGTTACCACCACGGCGCGCTGCGCGACACGCTCCTCGCCGCCTGCCTGCGGCTGATCGAAACCGAAGGCCTCGGTGCGGTAAGCCTGCGGCGGGTGGCCCGCGAGGCGGGCGTGAGCACCGGCGCGCCGTACCACCATTTCGCTGATCGCTCGGCATTGCTCGCCGCCCTGTCGACCGAGGGTTTCCGACAGCTCGGCAGCGATTTGGCCGACGCACGCGCCGCCGCCGTCAGCCCGTTACAAGCACTGACCGCGCTGGCCGAAACCTATGTGCGGTTCTCCCAGGAAAATCCCGGCTACTTCCGTCTGATGTTCCGTCCGGAACTCTCGCAACCCGATAAGCATCCGGACGCGGCGGCCGCGGGCGATGCGGCCTTCGATGTCCTTGCCGACAGCATCGCCGACGCCGTCGCCGCCGGGTTGCTGCCCGCCGATAAGGCCGACACGCTGGCCGTCATGTGGTGGAGTCTGGCGCACGGCATGGCCTCGCTGTGGCTGGACGGTCA
Source organism: Nocardia sp. NPDC049737 (assembly GCF_040674755.1). Classification (NCBI taxonomy): domain Bacteria; kingdom Bacillati; phylum Actinomycetota; class Actinomycetes; order Mycobacteriales; family Nocardiaceae; genus Nocardia; species Nocardia sp. NPDC049737. Next base: position 21,199 of record NZ_JBFANH010000021.1, read on the forward strand.
GCTCGAAAAACGCAGCATCCAGCTCGGGACCACCGCGCCCACACTGGTCGAGGACATCATGCGCACCTTCACTGCATTGCTCGGTCCCGGCGCGTGACGCCCGCGCGGGCACACCCGACACTAGAGTGAAGCCGAACATTTGCTGTCCGATGCACCCGCACTCTTCGAGAGGGATGTTCCGATGACACAGCAGCTCGATCCCACGGTCCAGGAATTCGTCGCCGCGCTCAACGACAGCGACCAGGACCGCTTCTACGCCATCCTCACCGACGATGCGACCATGTCCGATGACGGTGTGGAGCGCAATCTGGTCCAGTGGACCGATTCCGAGATCTTCGGCAGCAATGGGCGCATGAATGTCGAATCGGTCGGTGACAACGGCACCGAATTGGTTGCCGACTACACGAACTCCCGCTGGGGTTCGATGCGCACCGCCTGGCGCTTTATCGTGCACGACGGCAAAATCAGTCGATTCGAGACCGGCCAGGCCTGAGTACCCTGAGTTCGTGTTCAGTCCGCCCGCCGCCCGACCACCACCACCCACGGAGTCGCTGCGCGACGCTGTGTTGCCTGATTACGGCACGGGCTCCCTGGCTGATCTTTTCCCCTCACTCCTCGCCGGGCTCGGCGTACCCGGCGAGGTCGACCGGCTCGGCCTCGAACTCGCCGCCGATCGGATCTGTGTACTGCTGATCGACGGTCTCGGCGCGGATGCGCTCGCCGCGAATTCCGATGCGGCGCCGTTCCTGTCGGCGCTGGCGCGACGCACGCTGACGGCCGGCTTCCCGAGCACGACGACGGTCAGTCTGAGTTCACTCGGGGTCGGTGTGCCCCCCGGTGAACACGGGTTCACCGGATACCTGATACACGTGCCCGGCTACGACCGGCTGGTGAATGCGCTGACCTGGCGGCTACACGGCGCGGGACCGAAGATCGACCTGCTGCACGATCTGGTGCCGGAGCAATTCCAGCCCACCGCCACGGTTTTCGAGCGCGCCGCCGCCGACGGTATCGCGGTGGCCCAGGTCGCGCCGCGCCTACAGGCGGGTTCCGGGCTGACCAGGGCCGTGCTGCGCGGCTGCGAATTCCGCCCCTACGTATCCGTCGGTGATTTCGTCGACGGCGTCGCGATCGCATTGCGGGCGGGCTCGCGGTCGTTGGTCTACGCCTACCACGGCAACCTCGACACGACCGGTCATGTGCGCGGACCATCCTCCGACGCTTGGCTTTTGGAGCTCGCGCATGTCGACCGGCTGGCCGCGACCATCGCCGAACATCTGCCGCCCGATGCCGCGCTCATCGTCACCGCCGATCACGGCATGGTGGAACTTGTCGACCGTATCGATTACGACAAGACCGAGGTACTGCGCGACGGCGTACGCCTACTCGGTGGCGAACCGCGCGCCCGTCACGTCTTCACCGTGGATGGCGCCACCGCCGATGTGGCAGCGACATGGCAGGAATTCCTGGGCGTCGACTTCGATGTCATCCCCCGCGCCGAGGCGATCGACCGCGGCTGGTTCGGCCCCACCGTGGCACCGCATATCGCCGAGCGCATCGGCGATCTCGTGGTCGCGGCCCGTGGTCTGCGCGGTGTCGTGCGCACCGGCGCCGAACCGCTGGAATCCAGGCTGATCGGACATCATGGTTCGCTCACATCGGCGGAGATGAATGTGCCGCTGCGCACGTTCCGACCGTAACCGGCCATTGCCCTAGGCTGTACGCGTCGTCGCGGGCATGGTCGCCCGCCGAAGCGCCAGGAGGATCTCTATGAACGCCACGCTCTTACGGACCGGACTCGGCGTCGCGGCCGTCGCGGCACTGCTGGCCGGTTGCACCGAAATCGAGCGGGCGCTCAACCAGGGTGGGGACACCACCTGCCGCGATTACGTCAAACAGGATCAGGACACCAAGCGCACGACGATCACCAAATTCATCAAGCAGCAGACCAACGATGATCACGAGCCCGCGGGCACGGCGGTCGATGCGACGATGATCCAGGTGGATCTGCTCTGCGGTGCGCAGGTCAATCAGGACACCCCGATCAAAAAGGCTGATATCGCAGGTATTTTCCTCAACAAGTAGTGCGAAGACGGCAGGCGGATATCGACCGGTTGGGAACGAATGGCCCGCCGAATACGCAAAACGGCCCCCAGCTAAAGGTTGAATTCTGGGGGCCGCTCTACTGCCGCAACCTATGTCCGGTCCAACTCGCCGTTGTTCACGCCTGCGGTGAAGGCGTCCCACTCGGACGGAGTGAACGCCAGCGCGGGGCCGGTCGGGTTCTTGGAGTCTCGGATGCCGATATGTCCTTCTGCGAGGAAAGCAACTTCAACACAGTCGGATCCCCCTTGGCTGTGGCTCGACTTGAACCACCGAGCGCCAGTCAGGTCAAGGTTCAATCTCGTGTCTCCTTGCTGCTATCTCTCTCAGGCATCGGGACTACAGCCGGTCGAACTCGCCATCATTCACACCGGCCATGAAGGCGTCCCAATCGCCGGGTGTGAAGACCAGGGCGGGGCCGGTAGGGTTCTTGGAGTCCCGCATGCCGACGTGCCCGCCGTCGAGGAAGGCCACCTCAACGCACTCTTTTCCGGCTTCACTGCGTCGGGACTTGAACCATTGCGCGCCGGTCAGGTCAACGTTCATTCTCAAAGCTCCTCGCTATCTCTCTCAGTCGGATGCGACTTGGGCCAACATCCAGCGCCGCCTGCGAGACAGCACGGAACGCGCGCCGGAACCGCTGCACATCCTCACGCTTCTCAAGATACGTATCCCCTGTGAAGCTTTCGGCATAGACCACCGAAGGCTCTACCGGCTTGCCCTGCGCGTCTTTGGGGAAAGTCAATACGATGAAAGGGGGGAAGACTCGACCAGTCGGGAAGCCTACGTGGTAGGGCAACAGGCGGATCTCGACATTCTCACGGGTCCCCATGTCCGCGACATGCCTCAACTGGTCAGCCATCACGGCAGATCCGCCGACGACAGTCCGAGTGACGTTCTCGTGTACCACAACCAGAAGCCTGGTTGGCTGTCGCGCCCGCGTGATCAGGTGCTGTCGCTGCGTCCGCAACGCCGCCAGCCGGTCCAGATCCTCGTCTGGAAGTCGAGGCTGGGTCGAGCGGTTCATCGCGTCCGCATACGCGTGAGTCTGGAGCAAGCCAGGGAAGACCAGCGGCTGAAAGATCGCCAATTCGCTTGCAGCTGACTCCAGTTGGACGTATGTGTTGAACTTCGTAGTCAGCACGTCGCTGTAAGTTCGCAACCAGGATCGGACCGGAGCCTGTGCGGCAAGTTCCTTCCACGCCTCTAGGTCATCCGCGCTGACGACGTACAGCTCCGCCAGAGCTTGCAGATCGCGGGCTCTGACCTTCTCGGTTTTTCCATTCTCAAGACGGCTCAACGTCGCCTTGCCCCAATCCATCAGGCGTGCAGACGATTCCAAGCTCAGGCCCGCGGCTGTCCGTGCGTCGCGCAGCAACCGGCCCAACTGCCGTCGCGGCAGGGTGCTACCGGTGTCTTCGGCATCCTCATCAACGTCTGTCACCATCAGCGTTCCTTCCCCCTGTTCCGTTTCCACCACATGGGTTTGTTCCGAACCGGAAGGATCATAGGTGCCGAACTGGCCCGTTCTCAGGTGATTCGCGGAGATATATGCGGCTCGCCTATTGAGGCCCGCCCGACACCGGCACTTGACACACCCTTGCGGCATGTCCACGCCGAAACGAGAACTTCCACAACGAGATCCGTTCACCGGGCCGCCAGTCGCGTACAGCGGCGCACCGCCCGAACTGGTCGAGCAGGTCGCGGCCGCGGTCCGCGAGTGGGCAGGCCCGCCGATAGCTCCATCCGTGCGCCGTCTGCTCGACGACTTCCATAAGGACACCCAGCAGAAACTCGACCTCGCTCCCATCGACAGCCGTCCGATATTTCAGGGTGCGGACGGCTCGTTGGTTCCGGTCGACGAGGACGGATGGATTTGCGACTCGGACGCCGATCCGGACAAAGCCGACGCAAACACCATCCAGCCCACCGATGTTCGCGACCTCGAGGAATCGTGAGCACGAAACCCCGAGACCTCGAGAACGTTTCGCCTCGTCCCAACGAACCGGATGTACACCTCAGCGTGTTCCTGCACGGCGTGCGCCTCGACTACGCCGCGTGCCTTACCGCCGCGCTGATATTCACGCGCGAACACCAGCGGCGGCATTACGCCGACGCGGTCACCATCGACCTCGGCGACACCAGCCGCTATCCGCGTCTTCCGTGCGAACGCCTGTTCCTCGGACGATGAGATGGGCGAAATTCGAGAGCGTCAACGGAATCCGTCGGGCCATTCGACTTTCCCAGCGGCAGCCGACGATTGTGCTGGTCAAGGCCGAATTGACGGTTCATGCGCATTCTGCATTACTGTGATCTACATCACGTTCCGTCGGGCATTTTGTCGGTGGGGCCTGGCATGGTGGGCGACATGCCTTTCGCCGATTCCGTCGTCGCCACGGATGTCATCCGCGTGCTCGGTGCCCGTGAGCACAACCTGCGCAATGTCTCGTTGGAAATCCCCAAGAACAAGATCACCGTCTTTACCGGCGTCTCCGGGTCGGGCAAATCGTCGATCGTTTTCGACACGATTGCCGTGGAGTCCCAGCGTCAGCTGTATGCGACATTCCCGGCATTCATTCTCAACTTCCTACCGCGCTATGAGCGGCCGCACGCCGAGGCGATCGAGCACTTGACGGCTCCGGTCATCATCGACCAGCAGCCCGTGGGCGGTGGGCCGCGCTCGACCGTCGGGACGATGACCGATATCTACTCGATGGTGCGGGCGATGTTCGCCCGATTCGGTTCGCCCTCAGCCGGATTCGTATACAACTACTCGTTCAATGTGCCGCAGGGCATGTGCCCGGACTGCGATGGACTCGGGGTCACGGTGCGGGCCGATCCGGATCGGTTGGTGGACCGGAGCAAATCGCTGAGCGAGGGTGCGATTCTGCTGCCCGGTTATGCGGTGGACAGCGGCGAGTGGCAGATGTACGGCAAATCCGGGCGCTTCGATCCGGATAAGAAACTGGCCGATTACGACGAGGACGAGTTCACCGACCTGCTCTACGGCACCGGCGGCAAGGTGGAGCTGACCTTCGCCAAGGGCACCTGGAAGGCGAATTACGAAGGGCTGGCGGCCAAATTCACCCGCACCCGATTGCAGCGCGACACCACAACGCTCAGCGAGAAGACGCGCGAACAGATGCAGAAATTCCTCACCGAGGGTGTCTGCGCGACCTGCCGTGGTGCTCGGCTCAACGAAGCGGCATTGGCCACGAAGATCGATGGCCGCAATATTGCCGACTGGTCCGGACTGCAGATCACCGATCTGATGACGGTACTCGATGCGATCAGCGATCCGGCCGCGCTCGGACTGGCCGCCGCGATCCGGACCGCGCTGCAGCGGGTGAGCGATATCGGACTCGGTTATCTGAGTCTGGATCGGCCGACCTCCACCCTGTCCGGCGGTGAGGGGCAGCGGCTCAAGATGATCAAACACCTGTCGAGCACGCTGATCGGGATGACCTATGTATTCGACGAACCGAGCGTCGGATTGCATCCGCGTGACGTAGGCCGGTTGAACAACCTACTGAAGGCACTGCGGGACAAGGGCAATACGGTGCTGGTGGTCGAGCACGATCCGGATGTCATCCAGATCGCCGACCACATCGTCGATGTCGGGCCGCGCGCCGGTCTGCACGGTGGGCAGGTGGTATTCGAGGGCACCTTCGCCGAGCTGCGGGCCGCGGATACGCCGACGGGTGCGGGATTGCGCAGGCCGTTCACGGTCAAGGACACCTTTCGTAAGTCGAACGGCTCGTTGCTCATCGAGCATGCGAATGTGCACAACCTGAAAGATGTGACCGTCGCGGTGCCGACAGGCATTCTCACCTCGATCACCGGTGTGGCCGGTTCCGGCAAGAGCAGCCTCATTCGCGATGTGTTCGTCCGGGAGCATCCGGATGCGATCTTCGTCGACCAGTCGGCGATCGGGGCATCGTCGCGGTCCACGCCCGCAACGTATCTGGGCCTGATGGATCCGATCAGGAAGCTGTTCGCCAAGGCGACGGGGGAGTCGCCGGGCCTGTTCAGTTTCAACTCGACCGGAGCATGTAAGCAGTGCGAGGGGCGCGGTGTGATCATTACCGAGGTCGCCTACATGGACCCGGTCACCACCCACTGCGATGCCTGTGACGGACGCCGGTTCTCCGACGAGGTGCTGGCATTGACCTTGCGCGGCAAGTCGATTGCCGATGTGCTGGCAATGTCGGCCGAAGAAGCCCTCGGATTCTTCACCGAAAAGGCACTGTCGGCAAAGCTGCGGACGATGAACGAAGTGGGTCTGGACTATCTCAGCCTCGGTCAGGCCATGAGCACCCTCTCCGGCGGCGAACGCCAACGCATCAAACTGGCAACCCAACTCCAGAACACCGGCACCGTCTACGTTCTCGACGAACCGACCACCGGCCTGCACATGTCGGATGTGGACACCTTGCTGGCTCTGATGGACGGCTTGGTCGACCGCGGCAACACCGTAGTGGTAATCGAACACAACCTCGATGTGGTCGCCCATTCCGACTGGGTGATCGATCTGGGCCCCGACGGCGGCAAGGACGGCGGCGAAATCGTCTTCACCGGAACTCCCGCCGAATTGCTGACCCACCCGACCTCTCTCACCGGGGAGTACCTGCGAAAGTACAAGGCCGCCGGGTAGGGGTCAGGCGGAATCAACGAGCGGGCGGACGTGCGCGGCGGCGGAGGCGTCGTCGCGCCACGTGCACGCGAGGCCGAAGGCGGCTACTCGGCCGGTGGCCAAAACGGCTCGTATGGACGCTGAGACGTCGGCCAGTGTGGGGCCGTTGGGGGCAGGGAAGAGTAGGCCCGGGAGATCCTCCGGGGTAACTACATCGAAGTCGACATGAAGGTAGAGCGGGCCGTCCGGCAGGTCGCCGAGGTCGTCGACCGGGCGGTGCCGGATCTGCGCGGCGCGCAGGTATTCGGCTTCCGGTGGGTCGAGGTCGCGGCCGCCGACCAGGACGGCGCGCTGTTCGGGGATGGCGCGCAAGCCGATTCGGTCGGCTATGAGGTGACGCCCGTAGCCGACCAGCATGCGCAGCGGGAAGCCGCCGAGGTAGCCGGATGCGGAGGTCTCGAGGGTTTGCACATCACCGTGCGCGTCGAACCAGACGAGCGCGGGATCCAATCCGGCCCTTTGTAATCCGGCCACCGTGCCGAGGGCGGTGGTGCAGTCGCCGGAGGCGACGATCGCACGTTCACCGCGAATCGCGGACTCCGCAACCCGGTCCGCCACCGCGTCATAGAGCACGGCCATCCGCGCCCATGGATCATCGACATCCGGCAACTCGGCCGTGACCACCGCGTCCGGGGTGATCGGAACATCCATCTCCGGCCGGTATTCATCGAGGTGGTACGGCACGAGCAAGCGCATCTATCCGAGCCTATTCGGGACCGAAGCACGCGCCACCGAATTAGGAACAGGGCCGCGGGAACGTGCGTCCGCCCGGCGCGGAGGGGCCGCCTCGGTCCGTCGTTGTGGCCATCGACGCTTCGGCTCAGCGCGCCGCGTTCACTGATGCGGACTGGTACCCGACCGTCCGCACCGCGTCGGTGATGAGCTCCCGAACGTCACGTGGTGCGCGCGGAAGCAGGTCGTGTAGGTCGGATTTCGATGCTTCGAGGAGTCCGGCACCGAGATTCGCGAACAACGAGAGCGTATGCGTGATTTGATACGGCTCCAACCCGATGCCCTGCAACATATCTCGCATGTCTGCGAGTGAGACGGGCACGTATCGCACCGGGCTGCCGAGGGATTCGTTCAGAATCTCCGCGATATCCGCACCACCGACCGCGGTCACGCCTTCCAACTCGTACACCTTGTCCGCATGCCTGCTACGCCGTCCTGCGGTCAGATCGCGCTCGGTCTCCGCGGCCACCCGTACGGCGACCTCGGCCAGATCCTCCCGTGCCACCACCGAGATTCGACCGGTGCCGAATGCGGCGGCGAATACCCCGGACTCAGCCGAGGCGACGGCACCGGCGACGGCGAGCCCGACCGGCACCTCCGCGTAGAGTCCGTTGCGCAGGATCGTGACGTCGAATGGTGCGGCGGCCAAACGCTTTTCGGTCCAGCGGTGCGGCAGCGCAATCGTCATCAGATCGCCGGAACCCGCGAGACTGGTGTAGATCACGTGCCGGACCCCGGCTGCCGCTGCGGCGTCGATCACCGCACCGTGCCGGGCCAACACCACATCGTCTTCGGCATATCCGGCCGAAATCAGGACGAGGACATCGACATCCCGCAGTCCCGCGGGCAGCGTTGCCGGGTCGTCGAAATCGATTCGGCGCGTGGTGGTGTCGTCACCGGAGCGGCTGCCCCCCGCTACTGTCAGTCCGTCGAGGGTGGACAGGCCTTGGTGGACGAGGCTGCCGAGGGCTCCGGAGATACCGGTTACCAGGATCATCGCAACGCTCCCGATTGTTGTAGTTGCTGGATTCGTCCCAGCATCGGCGGCCGCGAAGCGCGGCATAAGGAGGCACTTTCATGTCGGTCACGAACACCGCGGTCACCGCGCAGGTCGCGGGCACTATTCCCGATGGGCCCTGTGGCGATGACGACTGTGGCATCCGCGATGTGCTCGACCGGTTGGGGGATCGGTGGACGGTATTGGTGATCGTCGAATTGAGTAAAGGGGTGCGGCGTTTCCGCGAGTTGGAGCGGGCGGTTCCCGGCATTTCACAGCGGATGCTGACACTGACCACCAAGCGGCTGTGCCGCGACGGCATGGTGGAGCGGATCGCGTATCCGACGATTCCGCCGCAGGTCGAATACCGGCTCACCGAGACCGGCCAGAGCCTTGCCGCGGCGATCGGCGGACTGGCCGACTGGTCGCGCGATCATAAGGACCGCATCGCTTACGCCCGCCGACGCTGGGATGCCGAGCACGGCGATTGAACACCTGTCGCGGGCGGGCCAACAGCGCTTGAATGGAAGCATTCCCCAGGGAGGTTCCGATGACCCTTACCGCTTGTGACCTGCTCGACGGGATCCAAGCCGAGCTGGCCCCGCACGACAACGACAACCGCATGGTTCCGCTTATCTCGGTCGGCAAAGCACCGCGCGCGGTCTTCGCCGCGATCGCCGCCGAGGAGCAACGCATCACCAGCAGCGACTGGCGCAGCTTCCACGCCATGGCGGCACGAGAGGACGAACCGCACGTCAGAGCATTCCTCGACGGACTCCCACCGGGCGAGCAGCAGGCGCTAGCCCTGTTGGACGCGCTCATGGCGGCAGTTGGACCAGACCAGGGCATGGAGCTGCCCAGAGCGGGTTGTCAGGCCTACCCGGCCTACGTCGCCTGGTTGGCGCTCAACGCCGAGCCCTCCGCCGCTGCGGCGGGCATCTACGCGAACGTCGCCGCATTCGGCCGCTACTGCCGTGCCGTCGCCGAAGGCATGCGCGCGCACTACGACTTCGACGACCCGGCCTGCGCATTCTTCGACTTCTTCGCCGCCGACGCCGCCCCCGAAGCCGAACAGCGGGCCTTCGCCGCAATCCAGGCCGGACTCGACTCCGGACGATTGAATCCGAACGAGGCACACTTGTATGCCAGACTCTTCCAGAACTACGAACTCATGTTCTGGAACACCCTGGCCGACGAGTTCTCCGGATAACAAGGTGCACAGTCAAGCCGTTGGTGTTCGTCCGACCGTGGAAGTCGAGCCGACCGACCACCCGTTGGCCGTGATATGCGAGCACAGGCGTTTCAACCGCAAAGCCCAATCGCGCGTCGAGCGCGGCGCTATCGCTGCTCGCTCAGCTGCTGCGTGCCCGTGATGCGGAGCAGTTCCAGCGCTGTGGCGGCAGGAGTGTCAGGTCCCGCGGAGTACACAACTACGGCCTGGTCGCTGTCGGGGACGAACAGCGCATCGCAATCCAGGACCAAACGCCCGACCTCGGGGTGATCGATGGTCTTGGTGGCGCTGCGCCAGTTGCCGGTGCTCCCTTCGCGCCACAGCTGATCGAATCGCTCACTGCGCGAACGTAGTTCGGCGATGAGCCGAGCGAGGTCGGGATCGTCGGGATAGGCCGCCTTCGCGCTGCGCAGCGAGCTGACCCAGGATTCGGCGGCCGCCTCGGCCTCGGCGGGGGTGAAGACCACCCGGGAGGGTTCGGTGCCGAGGAAGGACTGCCAGATGATGTTGCGTCGGGCGGGCGACCATGCGGAGAAGTCCCCGAGCAATGCGGCGGCCATCGGATTCCAGGCCAGCACATCGGCCTTCGCGGAGATCACCAGTGCGGGCAGATCCGCCATGCGGTCCAGCAGCCGCAGCACGCTCGGTCGCACCACCATGTTGATGCGACCCGCCTGCGGTGGCGCGGAACCGGCCAGCCGGAACAGCAGATCGCGTTCGGGATCCGCGAGCCGTAGGGCGCGGGCGAGCGCGCCGAGCACCGCCACCGACGGTCGCGGTCCCCGCCCCTGTTCAAGCCGGACCACATAGTCGACGCTGACACCGGCCAGTTGCGCGACCTCCTCGCGTCGCAGCCCCGGCACCTGGCGTCGCGAACCACTGGGCAGCCCGACATCGCGCGGCCGCACCCGGGCGCGGGCCTGCCGCAGTAGCGTGGCGAGTTCGGCGCGATCCATGCCTCGATGATGCCGCAGCGTGCGGGTGCCGGGGTGGTACTGCCGGTCCCAGGAGTTGGCGGCCCTGGAGCCACATTCGGGTGGCAGGCCAGGCTCGAGTCATGACCAACACGACAACAGCCCTGGTGACCGGGGCGAATAGGGGAATCGGCCGCGAGGCGGTCCGGCGGCTGGCCGAACTCGGCTGGCAGGTATTCCTCGGTGCTCGCGATGCGGAGCGCGGTAAGGCGGCCGCGTTCGACCTCGCCGAACAGGGATTGAATGTCGAATTCGTCCAGTTGGACGTGACTTCGGTCGAATCGATCACGGTCGCCGCCGAAACCATCGCGGCGCGGACGCCGCACCTGGATGTGCTGATCAACAATGCCGGTATCGGAGGCACGCGGGCCACTCCCGCCGACACCGTTGCCGCCGATTTCCGGAATGTCTTCGAGACCAATGTTTTCGGGCCCGTCCAGGCGACCCACGCTTTTCTTCCGCTATTGCGTGCCGCCACCAATCCACGCATCGTGATGGTGTCCAGCGGCATCGGTTCGATCGCAATCACGTCCGATCCGAGCCGGATCGAATCGCAGATCCTCGGCCTGGTCTATCCCTCCTCGAAGACCGCGCTGAACATGATCACCACGCAGTACTCGCGCGAACTGCCGCAGATGCGAATCAATGCCGCCGATCCTGGTTACACCGCAACGGATTTGAACGGAAACTCAGGGCATCAAACGGTCACCGAGGGCACCGACGCCATCGTCCATCTCGCGACCATCGGTCCCGACGGCCCCACCGGCGGCTTCTTCAACCGCGTCGGCCGGGTGCCGTGGTGAGCACCCGACCTTGCAACCTTGTCGCTCCGGGATTCAGCGCGCTCCGCCGTTGACATACAACGTCTGGCCACTCACATAGGACGCCTCATCACTGGCCAAGAACGCGATCACCGCGGCGACCTCCTCGGGCTGGCCCACTCGACCGAGCGGAGTCCGTTCGGCGGCGGCCTTCTGATGGTCCTCGGCCGTGAGCCCGACCCGATCGGCGGTCGCGGCCGTCATCGCGGTGGCAATGTAGCCTGGCGCGACGGCATTGACATTGACGTTGTATGGCCCGAGCTCGAGGGCGAGCGTCGCGGTCAGGCCCTGTATCCCGGCCTTCGCGGCCGCATAATTCGCCTGACCGCGATTGCCGAGCGCCGAGCGGCTGGACAGCGAGACGATCTTGCCGTAGCGCTGGGCGACCATGTACTCCTGGGCCGCCTGGGTGCAGTGGAATGCACCGGTCAGATTGACCGCGAGCACCGCATTCCAGTCGTCCTCGGAGAGCCGGAAGAACAGATCGTCGCGGGTGATGCCCGCATTGTTGACCAGAATGTGCGGCCCGCCGAAAACTATTGCGATATCAGCGAATACGGATTCCACCGAGGCGCGATCGGTGACATCGCAGACATAACCGCGGGCCGTGCCGCCCGCCGCGACGATTTGCGCGGCGGTGTCCTCAGGTGCATTGCGGTCGAGCACTGCGACCTGCGCGCCTTGGGCGGCGAGCAACTGCGCGGTGGCCGCGCCGATACCCTGTGCCGCGCCGGTGACGACGGCGACCCGGTCGGTGAATCTGGTCATCGAAAGTCCTCCTCGAGAGTTCGCTACGGCGCCCATCAGAATGCGCTCACGCCGGTCAGCGCACGACCGATCAGTAGCTTCTGGATCTGGCTTGTGCCCTCGTACAGGGTCATCACCTTGGCATCGCGTAGATATTTGCCGACAGGGAATTCGTCGATATAGCCGTAACCGCCGAAGACCTGTAGCGCCCGATCGGCCGCGCGTACCGCGGCCTCGCTGGCGAACAATTTGGCCTTCGACGATTCGATGGCGAATTCGGCACCGCGGTCGATCAGGTCGGCGACCCGCCACACCAGCAGCCGGGCCGCATCCACATCGAGGGCGATATCGGCGAGCAACTCCTGCACCAGCTGATGCCCGGCGATCGGCTTGCCGAATTGTTCGCGCTCGGTGGCATATCCGACCGCGGCGTCCAGGCAGGCTTGCGCGATACCGACACAACCGGCGGCCACCGACATTCGGCCCTTGGCCAGTGCCGCCATCGCGACGGTGAAACCCTTGCCCTCATCGTGCAATCGGGCGCTGTCGGGAACCCGTACGCCGTCGAGCACGATTTCGGCGGTGGCCTGTCCGCGCAATCCGAGCTTGCCGTGGATGGTTCGGGCGGTGAAACCGGGGGAGTCGGTCGGGACCAGGAATGCGGTGATGCCGCGATGTCCCGCACCGCCGGTGCGCGCGAAAATGAGGGCGATATCGGCCCAGGTGCCGTTGGTGATGAACATCTTGGTCCCGGACAGCACCCAGTCGTCACCATCGCGGACCGCGCGGGTGCGCAATTGCGCGGCATCGGAACCGGTTCCGGGTTCGGTGAGGCCGAAGCAGCCGAGTGCGGTGCCCGAAGTCAGGCGCGGCAGCCAGGTACGCTTCTGCTCCTCAGTGCCGTAGTGGTTGATCGACTTGGTGACCAAACCCAAAGAGACCGAGACGATTCCGCGCACCGCGGAGTCGCCGCGGCCGAGTTCCTCCAGCACCAGACAGTAGGTGAGATGGTCGCCACCGCTGCCGCCGTACTCCTCGGGAATGGTCAGGCCGAGAAAGCCGACTTCGCCCAGTTTGGACACGATCGCGATATCGACGGATTCAGTCCGGTCCCACTCCGTCGCATGCGGCGCGATCTCGCGGTCGACGAATTCGGCGGCCAAGCGCTGGGCGGCGGCCTGTTCGTCGGACAGTTCCAGGTTCATCGCGACTCCGGGCAGGAAAACTAACGGCGAAAGTTTCTCGTATGCTAACCCTCGATAAACTAACGATGCAAGTTTGATGTTGTGGGTATCCACCGTGTGATACTGGATCGATCGACCAGGAGGTTTTCGTGGGAAGGCCCCGCCGCCCCTTGCTCAGTCGCGCCCGCATCGTGGCGGCCGCGCTGGATCTGGTGGATGCCGAAGGTCTGGAGGCGGTTTCGATCCGTCGACTCGCCGCCGAACTCGGGGTGCAGGGCCCATCGCTCTACAACCATGTGGCCACCAAGGACGATCTGCTGGACGCGATGATCGATGCCGTACTCGGCGAGATCGATCTGTCCATGTTCACCAACATCTCGGATTGGCGTGTGGCACTACGCGATTGGGCCAGGTCGTATCGGGCGGCCCTGGCGGCGCATCCGAAGGTCGTACCCGCCCTCAATCAGGGCATGGGTCGACGCCCGAATGCCTTGCGGCAGGCCGATGCGGTCTTCGGAGGTCTGGTGGCGGCGGGTTGGCCCCGAAGGGAAGCCACCCAGGTGGGGGCGCTGATGCGGTTCTTCGTCACCGGGTCGACGCTGGGGTCGTTCGCTGGTGGATTCCCGGAGGACGCGGCGGTCTATCGCGGGAATTATCCGCACCTGGACGAGGCGCATCTGCTATCGGGACGGCAGCGCGATATCGATGACGCCGCCTTCGAGACCGGATTGCGTGCGTTGCTGGACGGGTTGTCGTTACGGTTTGAGACGCTGGAGGGTGCGGCGGGCTAGCGCGCGGCCAACCAGTCCGGGAATTCGGTCAGCTCACCCAAGACGAAATCAGCTCCCGCCGTGCGCAATTCGTCGGCATCGCAGGGCCCGGTCATGACCCCGAGCGCGTACACACCCGCCGCCCGCGCCCCGCGCATATCGCCCTCGTGATCGCCGACGAACAGGTCCGCGCCATGCTCTCGCAATGCCGCCGCCTTGCCGTCGGACCAGAGATCACCGACCACCTCATCGATTCGCCACCCGAGCTCGGTGACGTGCAGTCGGGCCAGCGGTTCGTGCTTGCCGGTCACGATGAGCACCCGTCCGCCGCGCGCACGGACGGCATCCAGTGCGGCATCGGCCCCCGGCATGGCCGGAATGTAGGGCACGATCGATGGATAGATCTCGCGGTAGCGGGACACGAGTGCCGGAATGAGCTCCTCGGGCGCACCGACGTCGGCCAGCAGCATCGCCAGTGGGGGGCCGAGTCGGTCGGCTAATTCGGCCCCGCGCAACGGCAGGTCGAACTCGGTGGCCAATTGCTCGATCGCTTTGCGCACACCCGGTCGGGAGTCGATCAGTGTCATATCGAGGTCGAATCCGACGGTCCAGGTCATCCCATGACTCTATCGTCGACGCTCGATCGGCCGCGCGACAGCGTCGGCGGTTAACCAAACCGGGCACGGCGAAGATCAATCAGGCGAAACATTTCCGCAGGCGGCGCGAAAAGCCGATCGCCGACCTTACAGTTAACCGACAGCGAACGGCTCCGGTCTGCATCGCGGAGGACGAGATGACGAGCCAGCGCCAGCCACTGACCATGGGCTCGATTTTCGGGCACTATCGGTTGGATCAACTGATCGGGCGCGGCGGCATGGGCGAGGTCTACGAGGCCTACGACCTGCGCAAGCGCCGCAGTGTGGCGATCAAGGTGCTCCTGGAACGCCTCGCGCAGGACGAGGGGTACCGCGAGCGGTTCCAGCGCGAGGCCGATGCCGCCGCGCGACTGCGCGAACCGCATGTCATCCCGATTCACGATTACGGCGAGATCGACGGCCGCCTCTACATCGACATGCGCCTGGTGGACGGTGCCAGCCTGCCGTCGGTATTGCGGAGTGAGGGGCCGATGCCCGCACCGCGGGCGGTGGCGGTGATCCGGCAGATCGCCTCGGCATTGGATGCCGCACACGCCGAAGGGCTGGTCCACCGTGATGTCAAACCGGACAATATTCTGCTCACCCCGGATGGTTTCGCCTACCTGGTCGACTTCGGTATCGCGCACTCGGATGCAGATCAGGGGCTGACCACACACGGCGCGGTGATCGGTTCGTTCAGCTATATGGCGCCGGAGCGGTTCCGCGCCGAGCACGCCACGCCCGCGGTCGATGTCTACTCCCTGGCGTGCGTGCTCTACGAATGCCTCACCGGTGCACGGCCGTATCGGGGCAGCACCGACGCCGAGATCATCAGCGCGCATTTGTTCGAACCGGTGCCGCGACCGAGTACGAATCGGCCTGATGTGACGCCCGCGCTCGATACCGTCATCGAGCACGGCATGGCCAAGGACGCGCGCGAACGCTACCGGGCGGCGGGGGACCTCGCGCATGCGGCGGAGGCCGCACTGACGAGTGCGGGCGCGGTTACCGAAGGACGCAACGCGGTATCCGATACCGACGGACGAACCTCGAATAGTGAAGCAGGACAAGTCGGTTCACCCGATATCGCGACTCGTGACGATCTGTCATCCGTTGTCCGGAATCCCGGTACGCAGCGATCCGACGTTGAGCAGCCCGAGGCCGAGACACACGATACCCGGGGACCCACTGTCGCCGAACCGCGCCGCCGACGGCGTGTGCTGACCGCCCTCGTCCTGGCACTCGCCGCCGTGATCGCCGCTGGGGCCGGTTTCGGAGCCTGGACCTTGCTCGGAGATCGCAAGGGCACCGCGGTCGCCGACGCCACCGCATTGCGCGACGCGGATATCGATCTGCTGAAGATCGTCGCACAGACCGGCCGCAAACGATCCACCTGCCAACACGAGCAGCCCGACGCCTCAACCACCGTCGCGGTCATCTTCTGCCCGGACAACCCCGCCGCCAGTGAGTCGGCGGTCCGATACATGCGTTTTCGCAATATCGACGCATTGCGCGACTACTACAACCTCCTGGTCCGCACCTTCCACGCCACGAACTGCCCGAGCGACCCCGCCGGGGCGGACGGCCCGGTGATGTACGAGGGCAAGGAGATCGGTCGCAAGGCGTGCATAGCCAACCGCGCCGAGGCACCCAACGCGCCGAAACCATCCCTGCTACTGACCGATGAGACCCAGCTGGCGCTGGCCTTCTTCATCTGGCCTGCGCCCAGCGACGAGCCGATGCGCGACTACATGGCGAAGTCCATGCCCAACCAGTTCCTGACCGCTGAAGCCGCTCGCGACCCGGACTTCTTCACACCCGAGGACCGCGACCTCCTCGGGCGACTCGGCAGTGCCTTCGGCCCGGGGAACTGTGGGCACGTGCCGCCGCCCGGCGGCACGGTGATCGCGGCCATCGCGTGCAGTACGCCGTCCGACTATCCGTCCGCCCTCTTCTTCGGATTCCCGGACGCCCAGTCGGCCGATACCCTGTACCGCGCCGATGTCGGGGTCCTCGGCGGACACAGTTGCCACGGCGGGGGCGCCGACGACGTGTGGCGCAGCGGGGGCCAAGAAGTCGGCCGATTCTTCTGCTTCGTGGACAACGAACCGGACATCGGCCCCCGGACGTGCCTGGTGGCCGTACACTCCGCTACCCGCATGCTCGCCCAGTTCTGCACGCTGATACCGGGAAACCCGCTCCCCGGACCGAAAACCGAAGCCCAACTGGTGGACTGGTTCGATAAGCACGTCAGCTAGTTGGGCGGCATGACACCGAAGGTGAATTCGGTAGCGCCGATGCGGATCGTCACACCATCGGTGAGCGCGGCGCCGTCGATGACCCGAATCCCGCCGACGAACACACCGTTGGAGGACAACAAATCCTTCAGCACGCATGTCACCCCATTGCTGACGATCACGGCGTGATGGCGGCTGACCTTGCCGTCGTCGAGCACGATGTCGTTGTCGGGCAGGCGGCCGATACGGGTGAACGGGCTGGTGATCGGGAAGGTCTGCCCGCTCGAATCCCGCAGGTACGCTTGGGATTCAGGCGCTATCAGATCGACGACGGTGGTGGCGCGCAGTGCGGATGCGACGGCATCGGCGGGCGGGGTCAGCGGTTCCTGCCGCAGCATCTTGGCTTCGAGTTCGCGAATCGAGGCAACCGGATCGATCCCGAGCTCATCGGCGAGCGTCACCCGCAATCGGCGCAGCGCCTCGAGTGCGTCGCTCTGTCGCCCGTTCACATACAGCGCGGTGATCAGCTGCTCCCACAGCGGTTCGCGCAGCGGATACCTATCGGCCAATTCGGCCAATTCGGCGATCACGCCATCGGCCCGCCCCTGCGCGATCTCGGCCTGGGCACGGGCCTCGACAGCCCCGATACGTTCGTCGTCCAGGGCGGTGGCGAAGGCATCAGCGAAGCCGAGTCCCTGCAGATCCGCCAGCGCGGTGCCGCGCCACTGGTCGAGCGCGTTGGAGAGCACCTCGCTGGCCACTGAGAACCGGCCCGCGGCCATGGCCCGCAATCCGGATTCCCTGCGGGCACGGAATCGCTGGACATCGCAACTGTCCGCGGGCGCCGCGATCCGGTATCCGGTGCCGGCGCGCGAAAGGATCGTGCGCGCATCGAGTCCGGCATCCCGCAACGGCTTTCGCAGATTCGACACGATGGTATGCAGGCTGATCCGGATATCCGGCGGCGGATTTTCCTCCCACACCGCCTGTGCCAGCGCCTCCGTCGACACCGGCCGGTTCGCATTGACCACCAGATACGCCAGTACCGCGCGCTGTTTGACGCCGCCGAGCGGTTGCGCCACTCCGTCGATCGTCAACTGCACCGGTCCGAGCACCCCGTACCCCGCCCGCATATCCGACATCCCCCAGTCCTCCCGTTCTCGAAAATAACTATCGAGCGCCACGACCTCGCCGTTTCCGGTATCAATCGTGGCAGCGGGTGCCGCGTTCGGCGACCGCGTTGAAGAAGTATCAGACGATCCGGTCGAATCGATTCGTGACGAATTGCCGCGCCCGCAATAGCGAATACGCGCGCACTACGTTCCGCCCGAACGTCAGTCGAGCTGCGCCCCAGTGGCGATCCGGACTACTTCCCGGTCGGGGTGAAGCACCGCTACACGCGCTGAGCGCGTTATTCCTCGGCGCGGAACTGGGCGCGCTTGTAATCGCCGTATGGTTCGTCGCGTTCGCGCACGGCCTCGCGGAAACCTACGGTGGCCGAACGCAGTTGGAATGCGTAGCCCTCGCGCGTGTGCCGCGAGATCCCGTCGAATACCGTGCTGATCATCGCGGAATTCGTCACGCCCTGCGAATGCAGCGCCGAATTGAGCGCCAGTTTGGCCATCATCAGCTGGTTGATCGGCATCCGCGCGATGCGAGCCACCAATGCCTCGGCGCGTTCGTCGAGTTCATCGGCCGGACACGATTCGACCGCGAGGCCCCAATCTTCGGCCTGCTTTCCGCTGATGCAGTCACCGGTGAACAGCAGCCGCTTCGCGCGCTGATCGCCGAGGCGATGCGCCCACATACCCGCCGCCGGAATGCCCCATACACGGGTGGGTGGGTAGCCGATTTTGGTGTCGTCGGCGCAGATGATCTGGTCGGAGTAGAGCGCGATATCGGTGCCGCCCGCGATGGCGAACCCGTGCAATTTCGCGACGGTCGGCTTATCGGCGTTCATGAGGCTGGCGAAACCGCGGTTGAACCGACTCATCATGGCGTAGTCGATCATCGGATCCCATGTGCCCCAGGGATTGTGATTGACCGCCTGCACCACTGGATCGGCCACGGTGCCGGTGGTGTCGATCGAGCCGTCGACACCGTGGCTGCCCTGTTCGGCGAACATATCCAGGTCGTAGCCGCCACAGAAACCCTTGCCGCGCCCTGACACCAGGATTACGTGCACCCGCGGATCCAGATCGGCTCGCTCGACCGCATGCGCGAGATCGACCGGGGTGTCCGGGGTGATCGTATTGCCCTTCTCCGGGCGGTTGAAGGTAATGCGCGCGATGCGCCCGTCGCGCTCATAGGTGAGTGTGCGGTACTCGCGTTCGCCGGCGGGCTCGGGCCGATCCCGCCACGGCGAATCGGGTACCTCTGTCCAGTTCTCGTACCAGGCCGCGGGGCGGGTGCCCGCATGGTTCGAAAAGGCTTCGCTATCAGGCTGATTCACGTGGAACTCCCGGTGCACTCGATGCCGTATTCGCGGCAACGGTGCACCACGCCACCGGCGTTCGCTGCATCGTTGCGCTCGATGCCACCGTAGCGAACCGGCTCGAGCTCAGGCCTCGGGTGCCGCGGTGTCGTCGGGGAAGGAGTGGTGTTCGTGCATCACAGACCAGCGCCCGTGCTGTTTGCGCAGGCCGAAGGTGATGCGCAGGCGCTTGGCCGGATCGCGGGCGAAATCCTCCGCCGTGCCGCACAGCAGCAGTGCGTGCGCGAATGCCACGTCCGCGCCCGCTGCTACCTCCAGCGAGACGATATCGAAGGTTGCACCCGATGCCTGCCATTCGAAGAAGCCGGGCCAGATATCCCGATACGCGTCGATGCCGCGCACACCTTCGTTCGGCGGGGGCACATCGAACATCACGATATCGTCGGCGTGATCGGTGAGCACCCCGGCCAGATCGCCGGTATGCACCGCCGCCGCCCACCGCTCGATCAGGATCCGGATCTGCTTTTCGTCATCGGACATATCGGGTCGTCGTCCTCTCCGGCCCGGCCGCGATGGTGTGCGCCGTGGCTCTTACCCACAGAGCGTGCCGAATTCATCACGCAGACGCAATGATTCGGAATGCATTCGTGCAAGATCCCAATGGCGAATTTCGCGCCGGTTACCGATCGGCCCCGCCGTCAGCACCTTGTCGACTAGACGTTACTTTAGATAACAGGTAATCTTGGGGGACGGTCGGGCAAGGGTGCCCGGGTGAGAGCAGACGAACGGATTACCTCAATGACGCGGCATGTCGACGTACTGATCATCGGCGCGGGCCTGTCCGGCATCGGGATGGCGTGCCATCTCACCCGCGAGCACACCGGACGCAGCTATGCGATCCTGGAACGCCGCACCGCCATCGGCGGGACCTGGGATCTGTTCCGGTACCCGGGCATCCGCTCCGACTCCGACATGTTGACCTTCGGCTTCGGTTTCCGTCCATGGGTCGGCACCAAGGTGCTCGCCGACGGGCCGCACATCCGCCAATACATCGAGGACACCGCCGCGGAATACGGCGTCACCGAGCACATTCGGTTCGGGCGCAAGATGACCAATGCCAGCTGGTCGAGCGAAACCGAGCTGTGGACCGTCGAGGCGCTCGACGAGCAGACCGGCGAGACCAAGATCTACACGAGCAACTTCCTGGTCGGCTGCACCGGCTACTACGACTACGACAACGGATACCGCCCGCAGTTCCCGGGCGAGGCGGACTTCCGCGGGCAGATCGTGCACCCACAGCACTGGCCGGAGGGACTCGACTACCGCGGAAAGCGCGTCGTGGTCATCGGCAGCGGCGCGACCGCGATCACGCTGGTTCCGGCGATGGCCGACGACACCGCGCACATCACCATGCTGCAGCGCTCGCCCACCTACATCACCGCACTGCCCGCCGATGACCCGGTCGCGGTCGGTATGAAGTACGCGCGGGTGCCGCAGAAGATCGCCTATCGGACCGGACGGGCGCGCAATATCGCGTTGCAGCGGGCCAGCTTCCAGCTCTCGCGCACCAATCCCGAGTTGTCGAAGAAGTTGCTGCTCGCCGCGGTGCGGATGCAACTCGGCAAGCAGATCGATATGCGGCACTTCACGCCGTCGTACAACCCGTGGGACCAGCGGCTGTGCGTCGTCCCGAACGGCGACCTGTTCAAGGTGTTGCGCAGCGGTAAGGCATCGATCGTGACCGATCACATCGACCGCTTCACCGAAACCGGCATTCGGCTCGCATCCGGGGAGGAACTGCCCGCCGATATCGTCATCAGCGCGACCGGTCTCACCGTGCAGATCCTCGGCGGCGCGGCGCTCGAGGTGGACGGGGAGCCGGTGTCGACCCGCGAGCACGTGATCTACAAGGGCGCCCTGCTCGACGGCATCCCGAACGCAATGCTTATCCTCGGCTACACGAACGCCTCATGGACGCTGAAGGCAGATCTGGCCGCCGAATACTTCTGCCGAATCCTCAACCACATGAAGTCCCACGGCTACACCAAGGTCGTCGCGATCGCCGAAGACGCCGACCGCTCCGATCAGTCACTGATGGGCGGCGCCCTCACCTCCGGCTACATCCAACGCGGCGACGGCGTCATGCCTCGTCAGGGCGCCCGCGGGCCCTGGCAGGTCATCAACAACTACTTCCGCGACCGCGTACTCCTACGCAAGGCGCCCCTGGAGGACGGGGTACTCACCTTCGACGATGCAGCAGGCGCCGCCCAACCCGGGCGCAAGTCGAGGGCCCAGGCACGCAAGCGGATCGCCTAGGGCGCGAGAAGTCGCGACGGCGCCATCCACACGGCACCAGGATGGCGATGGAATCGAATTCGACTACGCGACCGGGATCCGCACCGACACCGCCTCGACCGAAGCGATCCTGCGGAGATTCATAAAGGCCAACAGTTCAACACGAACATCCGCTTGGCCCTCGGAGGGAGCGGCACACAGGTCGGCGATCCACGGCGAGTTCGACCCGCCAATGGCGACGTCGTGTTCGCCGTGGATCGCCGAGATTCCATGTCTATTTGCGGTATTCGCGGAACGTGGCGCGCAGATCGTCGACGATGAGATCGGGTTCTTCCATGGCGGCGAAGTGCCCGCCGCGCTCGAATTCGGTCCAGCGCACGATGTTGTGGTTTCGCTCGGCGATGCGGCGGACCGGGATACCGAGGTCGTGCGGCATCACCGCTACGGCGACCGGTACATCGGTCTCGGGCTCCGGCGCTCCCCAAGTGGCGGCGCCTTCGTAGTAGTAACGTGCCGAGGAGCCCGCGGTGGCGTTGAGCCAGTAGATCATGACGTTGGTCAGCATTGCGTCACGGTCGACGGCGTCTTCGGGTGCGTCGGTGGAGTCGGTCCAGTCCTTGAATCGTTCGACGATCCAAGCCAATTGGCCCACTGGTGAGTCGGCGAGGGCGTAGGCCAGTGTTTGCGGGCGGCTTGCTTGCAGCATCGCGTACGCACCGAGTTCGTATTGGGCGCGGCGGCCCAGTTCGAGTGCACGCCGTTCGGCCGGGTTGTCGAGATCGGCGGTTTCCGGGGTGACCGTTGCGGAGGCGATCATCGTCAGATGTACAGCGACGAGGTGTTCGGCGTCGATGACCGCCAGCTGTCGGGAGATCGCGGCGCCAGTGTCTTCACCGTGCGCGGCGTAGCGGTCGTAGCCGAGTCGGCGCATCAGTTCCGCCCAGGCCTTGGCGGCCCGCGCGGTCGACCAGCCGACCGCGGGTCCGGAGAATCCATAGCCGGGGATGGTCGGCACGACGACGTGGAAGGCGTCCTCTGCTTTGCCGCCGTGGGCCACCGGGTCCGTCAGCGGTCCGATCACGTCGAGGAATTCCACGATCGATCCGGGCCACCCGTGCGTGAGCACCAACGGCAGCGCGTCGGGTTCGGCTGAGCGGACGTGGATGAAATGCACGTCGTGGGCGTCGATTTCGGTGCGGAACTGCGGAAAGGAGTTGAGCCGGGCCTCCTGAGCACGCCAGTCGTAGGTGTTGCGCCAGTAGTCGACCAGGTCCCTGGTGTAGTCGAGCGGGATGCCCTGTCGCCACCCCGCAGCCGGATCCGCGTCGGTCCAGCGGGTGGCGTCCAGTCGCCGATCCAGGTCATCGAGCTGCTCTTGGGGGACGTCGATGCGGAAGGGAGTGATCTCGGTGCTCATGTGAATCACCCTAGAACGCAGCTAGGACAACATCGGCCCTAGGTTCTGGCGGTGAACGCGCAGTGTGTTCGAGACCTCAGCTCGACTGCTCGAGCTCTCGTCGCTCCTGCTGCGGATGCGCCTGGCGGTCGACGGATTGATGTCAATCGCCGCATTTGAGTCCGGGGTGAATCAGGTTGGGGACAAGAGGGTTTCGGCGACTGTCTGCATGTAGGCAAGGTAGGTGGCGCGGGCGCGCGGGGTGGCGTCGGCGCGGGTGAGGGTGCCGCGGGTCAGGGCATAGCCGATGGTTTCGGCGACTATTCGCGGTGGGACAGCGGGGGAGATGCGGCCCGCGGTGTGGAGGCGTTCGAGGTAGCGGGTGAATCGGCGGATGGGGCGTTCGGCGATTTCCTGGGCGAGCACAGCTACTCGGTCGTCGACGGCACCGCGTTCTTCGATGAGGCGCAGCATGGGTCCGGCATTGTGGACTGCGGCGGCGAAGGCATCGATGGTGGCGGTGAGCATCACTCGGGGATCGTCGGTATCGACATCGGGCTCCTGCGCGGCCAGGAAGCCGTCCCGAACCTGGGCGGCGAGGGCGAGGAAGATTTCGTCCTTGGAGGCGAAGTAGACGTACATCGTCGCGCGGGAAACGCCTGCGGCGGCGGTGATATCGGCGACGGTCGTCTTGTCGTAGCCGCGCTCGGCGAAGACGCGGGCGGCGGCATCGAGCAGCGCGCGATGACGGTCGGTATGGGATCGTTCCCGCGCCGCTCGCACCGACCAGCCTGCCTGCGTCATGGATTCCATCGTCGTTGACATTGACGTCAATGTCAAAGCAGACTGTCGGCATGCGTGTTGTGGTGGCGAACAGGGGTGAGGTGGCGGTCCGGGTGATCCGGACGGCTCGCGAGCGGAATTACTCCACCCTCGCGCTCTATACCGGCTCGGAGGCTGCGACCCTGCCGGTGCGCTTGGCCGATGCCGCGTTCCAACTGCCGGGCACCGGCGCGGCCGCCTACCTCGACATTGCCGCAGTAGTCGGCGCGGCCAGGAGCGCCGGCGCCGATGCGCTGGTGCATCCCGGGTACGGATTCCTCAGTGAGAGCGCCGATTTCGCGACGGCATGCGCGGCCGCCGGTCTGGTATTCGTCGGGCCTTCGCCAGAGGTGCTGCGCATTTTCGGCAATAAACTGTCGGCACGCGACGCCGCACGGCAGGCGGGAGTCCCGGTGCTGCCCGCGACGTCCGTCGGCGCGGACCTGGCGGAGATTTCGGCGTTCTTCGCCGACCACCCGACCGGTGTGATGCTCAAGGCGTCGGCCGGTGGCGGCGGACGAGGTATGCGTGCGGTCCACACGGCCGACAAACTCGCCGATTCATTCGACCGCTGCCGAGCCGAAGCCCGCGCCGGTTTCGGCGACGACACCGTGTACGCCGAAGCGCTGGCCGCCGATGCGCGTCATATCGAGGTTCAAGTAATCGCCGACGGACACCGCGCCATCACGCTGGGCGACCGCGACTGCAGTATCCAACGCCGCCACCAGAAACTCATCGAAATCGCCCCGGCCCCGAATCTCCCTGCTGCCCTTCGAGAACGCCTGCACCGCGATGCCATCGGCATAGCCGAATCGGTCTCCTGCCGCGGCGTCATCACCGTCGAATTCCTGGTCACCGGAACCGAAGCCTGGTTCCTCGAGGTCAACCCGCGCCTCCAGGTCGAACACACCGTCACCGAGGCGGTAACCGGCGTGGACTTGGTGGCAGCCCAACTCGATCTCGCCCGCGGCGCCGACCTGCACGACCTTGCTCTCGGGGATCTGCCCGGCTCGGATTCGCCGCAACCGGAGAGCACCGCGACCGCGGTGGGAATGAGCGCGGCGGCCACCGGACGGACGAACCGTGGCCTGGTTGTGCAGGTGACGGGTCGTGATGATCGAGCGAATGCCTTTGGCGATCTGCGGGGGTTCGCGGTGCAGGCACGGGTCAATGCCGAGATGGTGACGGTGGGCAGGGAGGTTTTGCCGAGCACCGGTGTGTTGACGGAGTTCGCCGCGCCGACCGGCGTCGGGGTTCGGGTGGATACCGCGGCGTTCACGGGGATGCGGCAGGGGGCGCAGTTCGATTCCCTGCTGGCGAAGGTTATTGCGCAGGGGCCGACATATTCGGCTGCGGTGCGGCGGTGTTCGGATGCTTTGGCGGAAACCGTGATTGCCGGTGTCGATACCAACGCGAGTCTGCTGCGCGCAGTATTGGATCAGCTCGCCGACGGTGTCGGTGTTTCCACTTCGTGGTTCGAGAAGAGCATCGGCGAACTTCTCGGTCGGGCAGGCGATTACACGCCCACCGTGGCCCAGCGCGCGGGCGACTCGGCGACCGGAGATCCCGCGCATGCGCTCGCCGAGCATCGAAGCCCGGCGGTAGCGGATCCGGCGGCCATAGCGATAGCGCTCGAAGACGATGAGCAAGGCATCCGGTCGCCGATGGGCGGGACTGTCGTGAGTCTGGCGGAGTCCGGCAGCATTGTTCCGGCCGGTGCGGAAGTCGTTGTGCTCGAGGCAATGAAGATGCAGCACGTCCTGCGAGCGGAGCAGCCGCTGCGGATATCGCGGCATCTGGTGGCACCGGGTGCGACGGTCGATCCGCATGCGTTGCTGCTGACCTGGATTCCAGCCGACCATGATGGTCCGGCCGCCGATATCGATGCGATCGACCTGGATGCGGTGCGTGCCGATCTGGCGCAGGTGCGGGAACGTCATCGGATCGGGCTCGATGCGGGCCGCCCGGCCGCCGTCGCGAAAAGACATAAGCTGGGCCGCCGTACGGCCCGGGAGAACATCGCCGACCTCGTCGACGACGACAGCTTCCTCGAATACGGCGCTCTCGCCGTCGCCGCACAGCGACTCCGCCGCAGTCCCGAGGATCTGATCGCCAACACACCCGCGGACGGCCTGATCGGCGGCATCGCCACCATCAACGCGGACCGGTTCGGCGCGGAAGCCGCACGCGCACTGGTCATGTCCTATGACTACACCGTGCTGGCCGGCACCCAGGGCATGCGCAACCACGCCAAAACCGATCGCATGCTGCAACTCGCGCACGAACAGCGCCTGCCCGTGGTGTTCTTCACCGAGGGCGGCGGCGGGCGACCGGGGGATACCGACTATTCGGGCATATCCGGCCTCGATGTGACCACCTTCCGCGCGATGGGCGCACTATCGGGTCGAGTTCCGTTGGTAGGCATCGTCTCCGGACGTTGCTTCGCGGGCAATGCGGCGCTGCTCGGTATGTGCGATGTGGTCATCGCGACGCCGGACGCCAATATCGGTATGGGCGGGCCGGCAATGATCGAGGGCGGCGGACTCGGCGTCTACGCACCCGAGGACATCGGCCCCATCGATGTCCAACGCCGCAACGGTGTCGTGCACATCGTCGCCGCCGACGAGGCCGAGGCGGTCGCCACGGCACGTCGCTATATCTCGTATTTCCAAGGGCCACTCGGGGATTGGACGGCACCTGATCCGCGCCTCGCCCGCCACGTGGTGCCGGAGAATCGGCTGCGCGCTTTGGATATCCGCGAGGTCATCGCAGCGGTAGCCGATATCGACTCAGTTCTGGAACTGCGCCGCGACTGGGGCGTCGGCGTGGTCACCGCCCTGATTCGGGTCGAAGGTCGCCCCGTCGGACTCATCGCCAACGACTGCCACCATCTCGGGGGTGCGATCGATGCCCCCGGCGCCGACAAGCTCAGCGCATTTCTGCAACTGTGCGATGCCCATGGCCTGCCTATCGTATCGCTTTGTGACACACCGGGTTTCATGGTGGGCCCGGAGGCGGAGAAGGAAGCAACCGTCACCAAATTCAGCAAGCTGTTCATCGACTCCGCCGCACTTACCGTCCCCTTCGGCACCGTCATCATCCGCAAGGGTTACGGCCTCGGCGCACAGGCCATGGCCGCAGGGTCCTTCCGTGCCCCCCGCTTCGTAATCGCCTGGCCCACCG
Organism: Nocardia sp. NPDC049737; assembly: GCF_040674755.1. Lineage (NCBI taxonomy): Bacteria > Bacillati > Actinomycetota > Actinomycetes > Mycobacteriales > Nocardiaceae > Nocardia > Nocardia sp. NPDC049737. Next base: position 48,453 of record NZ_JBFANH010000021.1, read on the forward strand.
GCGAAATCGGCGGTATGGGCCTGGAGGGTGCGGTCCGCCTCGGCTTCGCCAAGGAACTCGCGGCCATCGAAGATCCGGATAAACGCCAGGAAGCCTTCGACAACCTCGTCCAGCTCGCCTACGCCAACGGCAAGGCCTTGACCGCCGCCACCGTCTTGGAACTCGACGACGTCATCGACCCCGCCGACACCCGCCGTTGGATCCGCACCCTGCGCTGAACCGCCCAGCACCTAGGCGATGGCGTTGTTCACCGCGTCAACGAGATTGCGGGCACGCAGGTCCGGTGCGCCTTCGATGATGTAGTTGGTGACGTAGGCGAAGGCGATACCGGTGTCCGGATCGGCGAAGGCGAGGGAGCCGCCGCGGCCCGCATGGCCGAAGGCGTTGGGCCCGCCGAGTGCGAAAGCTTCGGTGGGGAGCATGTACCCGGTGGCGTAGCGGCTGGGCAGCATAATGACGCGGTCGATGCCCGCGACCTGTTCGCGTGTTGCGGCGGCGCGGGTTTCGGGGGTGAGCAGGCGGACGCCGTCGACCTCGCCGATGGTCGCCGCGTAGAGCCGGACGAGGCCGCGTGCGGTGCCGAGGCCATTGCTGGACGGGATCTCGGCGGCGTGTACCTCGGGATCGTTGAAATCGATATCGGCCGGATCGGTGACCTCGAAGGCGCGGTTGACCAGTGCCTCCGGATCTCGCATCGCGACGACCATCGGACGGAATTCCTCCGGGATGAACTCGTCCGGGACTGTCGCCAGATCGACCTTGGGTGCGAATACAAGTCGGCTGACGCGATGCCGTTCGGATTCGGGCAAACCGATGAAGAACTCGACTCCGAACGGTCCGGCGATATCCTCGGCCAGAATCCGCCCGACGGTGCGACCTGTCGCCCGCCGGATCACCTCACCGACGAGCCAAGCGAAGGTCCGCCCGTGGTATCCGTGCGCGGTGCCGGGCGGCCAGTTCGGCGTCTGCGCGGCGAGCGCCGCCACCATCGGCTCCCAGGCCAGCGCATCCGCCAGCGGCACCGGCTTATCCAGCGCCGCCAGCCCCGCCTGATGGGTCAACAACCATCGCACGGGGATATCGCCCTTACCCGCCGCCGCGAATTCGGGCCAGTACTGCGCGACGGGCGCGTCCAGATCGAGCTCACCACGCTGGGCGAGCAGATGCGCGACGGTCGCGGTGACGCCCTTGGTCGCCGAATAAACCAGTTGCAGCGTGTCCTGCGCCCACGGCCGTTCACTGTCCGGATCGGCCAGGCCACCCCACAAATCCACCACCGGCTGGCCATCCCGATACACCGCGACCGCCGCTCCGATATCTCCCTGCTCGGCGAAATTCGCCGCGAACACCTCCCGCACCGCCTCGAACCCGGACGCGACAACTCCATCCATCACCATGTCTCCCAGCATGTCACGCGTCGCCCCGACTACCGCCGCCAGTGACGGACCCGTTGGCGGGCTCGTGGCACAGTCGGCGCTGGGCGACCCCATTGATCACCGCACTCGTGCTGGTCGAGCGACCCACCTACCGCGCTCGGAAGTTTTTTCCGCGGACATGTCCGAGAATGGTCAGCGGCTGCGACGTATCTGACGAGCGGCGCCACCAGGGCGCCGCCGGAGCGGAGGAGTTGTCATGAAATACATGATTCTGAGCTACGGCTCGCAGCAGGACTACGACGGCATGGTCGGTAAGGACACCGGCAAACCCGCATGGAGCGCCGGGGATTTCGCGGCCATGGCCGAGTTCATGGGCAACCTCAACAAGAAGTTGGAGGAATCCGGCGAACTGGTCGAAACGCGTGGTCTGGCCGAACCGGTGCACACCCGCCGCGTCATCACGAAGAATGGTGCACCGTTCGTGACCGACGGTCCCTACGCCGAAACGCAGGAGGTGCTCGCTGGATACTGGATCGTCGAATGCGAGAGCTTCGACCGTGCCACCGAAATCGCCGCCGAACTGAGCAAATGCCCGGCCCCGCCGCATATCGCCGAGACGGCCTACGCCGATATCCGGCCCATCGCGGAGTCCGCACCCGAATTCGGCTGAGCCCCTTCCGATGTCGGATACCGAGGTCGAGGACCTGCTGCGCACCTGTGCGCCGCAGGCCCTCGCCGCGCTGGTGCGGCGCTACGGTCATTTCGACACCGCGGAGGACGCCGTGCAGGAGGCATTGCTCGCCGCCGCGACTCAATGGGCGAACACGGGCATTCCCGACAACCCACGCGCCTGGCTGATAACCGTCGCCTCCCGCCGCCTGACCGACCTGCTCCGCAACGAACAGGCCCGCCGCAGGCGCGAGGACGCCGTGGCCCGCTGGGCACTGTCCGAGGACTGGCTCACCCCGCCCGCCGACCGCGAACCCACCGACTCCGACGACACCCTCGTCCTGCTGTTCCTGTGCTGCCACCCATCGCTCACGCCCACCGCACATGTAGCACTGACACTGCGCGCGGTCGGCGGCTTGACCACCGCCGAAATCGCCCGCGCCTTCCTGGTGTCCGAGGCGACCATGACCAAGCGCATCGGTCGCGCCAAGAAGACGATCAAGGAAAGCGGAGTCGGCTTCGCCGCACCCGCCGGCGCCCACCGCGACGCGCGCCTGGCCGCCGTCCAGCACGTGCTGTATCTGATCTTCACCGAGGGTTACGCCAGCACCTCGGGACCGAGTCTGCACCGCGTCGAACTATGCGCCGAGGCCATCCGTCTGACCCGTCTCGTGCATCGTCTGCTGCCCGACGATGCCGAAGTCACCGGCCTGCTGGCACTGATGCTGCTCACCGATGCCCGCCGACCCGCCCGCACCGGCCCCACGGGTGAACTTGTTCCGATGGAAGACCAGAACCGCGCACTCTGGCGCACCGAAGCCATTACCGAAGGCATCGCGCTGATCACCGCGGCGCTACCCAGCGGCGCACCCGGTCCGTATCAGCTGCAAGCGGCCATCGCGGCGCTGCACGACGAGGCATCGACCTACGAGGACACCGATTGGCCGCAGATCATGCTGCTCTACGAACGCCTGCTCGCGCTGGTCGACAATCCGATCATCGAGCTCAACCATGCCGTGGCCGTCGCCATGGCTCGCGGACCGATGGCCGGATTGAAACTCGTCGACGATATGGCCGACAGCGGCAAGCTGGCGGGCGACCACCGCATGGCAGCCGTCCGTGCCCATCTGTTGGAATCGATGGGGGACCGGACTGGCGCCCGCGAGGCATATCTGCTTGCCGCACAACAGACGATGAGCGTCCCCCAACAGCGCTACCTGCATACCCGCGCCCGCCGAACCACCGACGAGTAGAAAGATAGCGATGCTGATCGTCGTAGATGCCGCGAATGTCGTCGGCTCGCGCCCCGATGGCTGGTGGCGCGATCGTGCGGGCGCGGCTCGGCGATTGCTCATGCGGTTGAGCACACTGGACCGCACACAACCCGCCGACGTGGTCGTCGTATTGGAGGGCGCTGCGAAGGCCGCGGCATCGGATGACTTCGAAGGCGTGCGCGTGGTTCTGGCGGACGGTTCGGGAGACGATGCGATCGTCGACGTCGTGGCGGCCGCGGCCAGCGAGCAGGACAGGATCACCGTCGTAACGGCCGATCGTGGACTCCGCGAGCGAGTCGAAGCGCTCGGCGCCGAATCGGTCGGCCCGCGCTGGCTGCTGGACCGCATCGACCCCTGATCTGTCGGATCCGACTGGTAGACAAGGAGAAGTGTCGCCGAACCAGGAGGTCAGCAGTGCCCAACGAACTCGAGGATCTGCCCTACGCGCGCTATCTCACGCCGCTGGAGAGCGATCTCGAATCCGAGGGCGACTACGATTGTGTGCACATCACCGGCGCCGATATCGATGACATCGAGGCAGGCAACTGCCGTTTCGCCGAAACCGTCTTCACCGCGCTGGCGGTCAATCGCGGCAGCCTGCGCTTCTCCCGCTTCACCGATGTCTGGCAGCGCAATGTGCGCTGGGTCGGCACCGACCTGTCCGATACCTCCTGGCAGGACGTCGAATTGCTCGCCGGTGCGCTGTCCGGCGTCGATGCGGGCGGTGCCAACTTGCGTCGAGTGCGCTTCGAAGGCTGCAAATTCGACTCGGTGAACTTCCGCAAGGCCAAACTGCGCGAGGTGCAATTCGTCGATTGCGTGCTGCGCCATGCCGACTTCGGTGATGCCGAGCTGACCAAGGTCACCTTCCCCGGCACCACCGTGGAGGGTCTGCTGCTCAACCGCGCCCGACTGCAGCAGGTCGATCTACGCGGCGCGGCACACCTCGATATCGCCGAGGGCCTCGACGCCCTGCGCGGGGCGACCATCACCCCGCTCCAACTGCTCGATCTGGCACCCGAGTTCGCCAAGGCGATAGGCATTACCGTCCGCGACTAGTACTGCTTGCGGTGCGGCACGAATTCCAAGGTGAGCAGTGCCGCAGCTGCCAGCAGCACCTCGCGCCACCGGATCAGCACGAACCGCTGATCCGACATCGATTGGAACTTGCGAAGGAATCGGTACAGCGATTCCAGCCGGATCAGCGGGTCACCCAGATGCGCGAGCACATAGATCAGCCTCCCGGTCCGCGAGCGCTCCTTCTCGGCGAACAGTTCCGGGAACGGGGCGAATGCCAGTGCGATCCGTTCGATGCCCTGCGTGCGGGCGTGGTCGACGAGATCGACGATCATCCGTTCGTCCAGTCCGTTCGGGGCATCCTTGCGCCGCCACGGCACATCAAGGCTGAGCTCGCGGCCGCGCCCGGAGACGCCGTAGCGTTGGAAACCTGCCACGCGCCCGTCCGCATCGCGGGCCAGTACCAGCAGCATGCCGGGATTCCGACCGTCCAGCAGGTGGTCGAGGATCATCGAGAAGCCGCGATTCTGCCGGCCGGCACGCCACTCGTCGACGATATCGAGCAGTTCGGCCCGCAATGGTTCGGTCAGGTCGGCCTCGCTGATGACCTCGGTGGTCACCCCGAAATTCCGGGTGCGGCTCACGGCCTGGCGCAGATTGCGGAAGGAGCGACCGACCATCGCGAAGGTTCCGACATCGATGACCACATCGCGACCGACCGGAATCGCGCGCAACCCCCGATGTTCGATCGCTCGATGCCGCCACATCTCGGTCAGTTCCGGACTGGCGCCGAGCACCGCTACCCGCCAGCCGTGATTCGCCGCGAATTCGGAGAAGTCGGTGAGCAGCGCCGGGAAGTCGGCGTGATCGCCGATTGGATCACCGGCGACCACCGCGATCCCGAAGCGGGCCCGATAGCCGATCGCCGCGGTCGAATTCGCATTGAAGTAATAGGACTTCGACGAGTGCAACGCGAATGCGGCGAGGGGATCGCGTCGGGTACGGCCGACGAGTTCGGCGACGCGATACAACTGCTCGGGCTGGGGCCGACTCGACTGCGGCAGCACCAGGATGAATCCGGTCGCGGCCAGGAAGACGAAGCCGAAGCCCGGATGTGAGGCGCGATAGGCGGCATTGGCCGCCGCCAGCACGAAGACCGCGATGGTGAAATGCGGCAGGGTGATCGGCCGACGCAGATGCAGTCCGCGCACCACGAAAAGGCCGGCGATCGACACAGCGACGAACCAGCCGTGATCCTGCCCGGGTGCGGCGCGACCGGCCTCGTAGACCAGCCCGACAACCATCAGCAGCAGGACGATGGAGATCACCGGGCGGACGGCCGCTGTGGTGGTGATCGAGGCATCGCGGTACCCCGCGAGTGTGGAATTCCGTGCCGCCGTTTCCCGTCCTTCAGCCACGTCTGCACCCGACTAGGGCGGCGGGTCCGAACAGGTTCCCCATGTGGTCCTCCCGATGATCCTGTACACGCAACAATATTCGAAACATGGGATGAGTGCTCGAACATTCCTGGCGTACCAAGATCGTTGGAGTCCGCGAGTGTTCGCCCGACGACCGCGCCATGCGGAAGCTGGTGTGTCGGCCACGATCGGACCGGGGTGAGCGCGCCATTGGCCGCTCCAATCGAGTATGCCACCCTGGTGCAATCGGACAAGGGCCGTTCCGTGGCCGTATTCCCGACCATCGGCCCTGGTATCGACGCCATGACATCGGTCTCATCACTTGTATATCGCCTCGGTGCCGGTCTGTGTGAACGGCGGCGACGCTCCGACGAGTCGTCATGAGCACGATTCGTGGTCGACAGCTATCGTTCAGCGATGCATGTACGAATCACATCCCGGTAGCTGTCGACGGACGGCCGAATATTGCGTCTGAGACGCATATCGGATCTATAGACAACAGTGTTCGTAATTGTCTATCGTTTGGTTCATGACGAAGTTCCACGGCAAGAGCTGCCTGATCACCGGAGCGGCCAGTGGATTGGGGCGCAGTACGGCGTTGGCGGTTGTCGCCAAGGGCGCATCGGTCATCCTGACCGACATCGATGACGTCGGACTGCAGCGCACCGCCGATGAGGTGCGTGCGCGGGGTGGTGCAATGTGCCTGGCCGCGCCCGCCGATGTCAGCGATTACGACGCCGTGGTGGCACTGGCCGCGAAGGTGCACGGCGAGGTGGACAGCGTCGATATTGTGATGAATGTGGCGGGCATTGCCACCTGGGGGACCGTCGATCGGCTCACACACGAGCAGTGGCGGCGCACCATCGATATTGATCTGATGGGCCCGATCCATGTGATCGAGGAGTTCGTGCCACGAATGATCGAGGCCGGGCGCGGCGGACATCTGGTGAACGTGGCCTCGGCCGCCGGGCTCTTCGGGCTGCCCTGGCATGCGCCCTACAGTGCGGGCAAGTTCGGATTGCGCGGCGTATCGGAGGTGCTGCGCTTCGATCTGCGGCAGCACCGGATCTGTGTCAGCCTGGTCTGCCCCGGTGCGATGGCGACGCCGATGGTGGACAGCGTCGATATCGCGGGCGTCGACCGGCAGGGCGCGGCGGTGCAGCGGGCGGTCTCGCTGTTCATGCGGCATGCGGTCACGCCGGAGCAGGCCGCCCGATCCATCGTGCGCGGGGTCGAGCGCAACAAGTACATGGTCTTCACCTCCCCAGATATCCGGGTCGGCTATCTGGCGCAGCGCCACTTCCCGCCGTCCTACAACCTCGCGATGCGCGGGCTGAACTGGGCGATGAGCCGCTATATCGATAAAGCATCCGTGCCGACGAAGGTGTAACCGAACAGGACCGACCATCACTCGGCAGCGGCCGGGTCGCGCGGCTACGTCGACTGATGTGGCATCGGAAGTTCTACGCGGCCACGGGGTTCTCCTCCTGAGCCTCCGCTCGAGTTTGGACAGATGCCCACCATGCACTGGTGTTGATGGTCTCTCGACCGATGCAGCGCAATGCATGGTGATCACCTGACCAAATATGTTGGGGCGCAGGTCTATTCGAACCCTCGCACCGCTGCTCGAGGTGACTTCGGATTGACCTCCGATTCCGCTGCCCTCGCCGCGATGGGCAGCAAACCCGAATTCCCTCCCGTACTATCGCGATCGGGAACACCGGCCGGGTAGATGAAGGGGGACGGTGTTGGAGATTCGCCTACCGGCGACCATGCGCAACGGGGGTGCGTGGTTACAGCGCTTCGTCGGGACTACTCCAGGTGCCATCGGCGCGGTCGCCGTCGTCACCGTGGTGTTGTGTCTGCTCGCCGGGTCGACCTCGGCCGATCAATTGAGCGGCAAGATCGCTCGGCGCGATACCGTGCTGGAACACACCGAACCACTGGCCTACGCCGCCCAGACCCTCTATGTCGCGCTGTCGGCCGCAGACGCGTCGGCGGCGACGGCCTTCCTGTCCGGCGGCATCGAATCACCGCAAGTGCGTGGGCAATATCAACAGGCACTCGCCGATGCCGCGGCGGCACTCGCCGAGGCGACCGCCGGGGCCGCCGATCAGCAGACCAGGAATATCGTCGCCAAGATCGCCGCCGACCTGCCCGCCTATACCGGCCTGGTCGAAACGGCGCGGTCGAACAACCGGCAGGGCTTTCCGGTCGGTTCGTCCTATCTGCGCGAGGCCTCACTGTTGATGCAGAATTCGTTGCTGCCCAACGCCGAAACGCTCAGCAAGGACCGCATGGCCGCGCTGCGTCAGGATCAGCACGATATCGGCGCGCTGCCGTGGACGACCACCGTGTTGCTGACGCTGGTGCTGATCAGTTGTGGCGGTGGCACTTTGGTCCTGCTGCGCCGCACCAATCGCCGGATGAACCTCGGTCTGGCGGTCGCCGCCAGCGCGACGGCCCTCGCGCTGTTGTGGGTGGTCGCCGCGACGGTCATCGCCGCGGCCGCACTCGATACCGGCAAATCCGGGGCGACCAGTCGCTTCGAAACCCTGACCCGGGCCCGGATCCTGGCCCAGCAAGCGCGCACCGACGAAACCCTGGAGTTGATCACCCGCGGCGATATCACGACCAGCGAAACCGATTTCCGCAAGCACACCAGCGAACTGGCGGATCGATTGACGACGGTAGCGGGACCGGACTCCGCTGCCTCGCGCAGCGTGCTCGGCTGGACCGCCGGACATGCCAAACAGCGCGAGGCCTACGAGGCGGCGAACTATCCCGCGGCCGTGGCGCAGGCCATCGGCACCGGTCCGGATTCCTCGGCGACATTGTTCGCCCAGCTCGATCAGCTGTTGCGCGACAACCTCATCCAGGAACGCGGCGAGTTGCGCGACGGAGCCGACTCGGCGGGTGCGACGTTGACACTCAGCCCCGCGGGAACACTGGTGCTCCTGTTCGGTGCCGCGGCATCGACGGTCACCGGTTTGTGGCCACGGCTGAAGGAGTTCCTGTGAGACGGCGAATCGTCCTGCGGCGGTCCGGTTTCGGATGGATGGCGCTGGTCGCGGTGAGCGCGCTGGTGACCGCATGCGGTTCTGGCATCCAGCCCCCGGCGTCCACGAATGTGGCCGCGGTCAACCCCAAGCCCGATCTCGTCGAGATCACGACGCCACCGCAGAGCGAATCCAGCGGCAATTGCGATCCGGAGGCCACCCTGCGCCCCGGTCCGTTGCCGAGTCCCGGTGCGATGCCGTCGGGTTCGGCGATGGCGGCCATCGTCGCCAATGGCAAGCTGCGGGTCGGGGTGGATCAGAACACCTACCTGTTCGGTTTCCGCAATCCCAGCACCGGACAACTCGAGGGCTTCGATATCGATATCGCCCGCGAAATCGCGCGATCCCTCTTCGGTGATCCGGACCGGATCGAATTGCGTTCGGTCACCGCGGCCGAGCGGATACCCGCCCTGCAGAACAAGCAGGTCGACCTGATTGTGCGCACCTTCTCGGCGACCTGTGAGCGGCGTCGCGATGTCGACTTCTCGGGTGTCTATTACCGTGCGACGCAACGCCTTCTGGCCGTCCGCAACTCCGGCATCCGGACCGGTGCGGATCTGGGTGGTAAGCGGGTGTGCGTCACTCGAGGCACCACCTCACCCGGACCACTGTTCAGCCTGCCCAAGCGGCCCGTCGTCCTGGGCGCGTCCAACTGGACCGACTGTCTGGCCGCGCTGCAACAGGGCCATGTGGACGCGATCAGCGGCGACGATCCGATCCTGGTCGGTCTGGTCGCGCAGGACCGGAATCTGCAGATCGTCGGCGAGGTAATCGGCACCGGCGCGTACGCGGTCGGCATCGCGCAGGGACATCCGGATCTGGTCCGCTTCGTCAATGGTGTGCTGGAACGCATCCGCGGCGATGGCACCTGGCAGCAGCTCTACAACGCCAGACTCAGCGCCCTCGGCCCGTCACCCGGTCCGCCGGACCTGCGCTACAAAGAGTGAGACCATGCAGATACTCACTCTCGCCGAAATCGACGCTGAATTAGCCACCCGCACAAACGAATTCGATGCCATCACCGCCACCCTACTGGAATTGGACAAACATCCCGGCCACACACTGCTACAGCGCTATCCGCCGACCGGTGTTACCGAACAGCGTTGGCTGCCGGTCCGTGCCGCGCTCGCGCTGATGTGGGAGGACTACAGCCGCCTGCAGATCATCCTGGATTCGACGCACAAGGTGCGCGGCGCTCGCACGCGCCTCGACGACGGTGAGCGTGCCGAACTCACCCGGCTGCTGCGCGGGCGCCCCTATGAAGCCGCGCGCACGCCTATACCGATGGCGCAACGTTCGCTCACCGGACCCGCCGAAGAGGTTCTGTTCGTCGGACTCGTCGATACCGTTGATCGAATGCGGGCCACCTTCCCGGAAATCGCCGAATTCTTCGACGCGGTCGATGCGGTGAACAGTCGGGTGATGTCGGGCCTCGCGCCGCTGCAGGACACCCTGGACAAGGCGGGCGCGGGCGGGGGCGAGACCGCGCAGCTGCGCGTGATCGGTGACGGCATCGCCGAATTGCTGAGCCTTTCGGCGACCGATCCGCTAGCACTGACGGTGCCGGAGATCGATGCGCGCCTCGCGGAGTTGTCGGGAGAATTGCGACACCTGGCCACCATCCTCGCCGAACTCGATGCGGTGGGTGCGGATTGGGCCGCGGCGGTCGCCGAGACGCGTAGGCGCTTGGCGGCGCTGCGGGCGACTCGAGCCAGCGCGGCGGAGGCGAGGGCGCAAGTCGAGGCGAAGATTCTGGCGGGTCCGCTGCCGGTGTACGAGGACGACACCGCCGCGCTCGAAGCGGAACTCGATGCGTTATCGGCGAAAACGGGTGCGGCAGCGGATTTGGTGCGGTTGCGGACGCGAGTCGCCGACGCGATCGCCGGGGCGGCCACCGTGGAGGAGTTGGCTCAGGGCCTGCTCGATCGGCGTAGCGAGCTGCGTGGACGGCTGGCCGCCTATCAGGCGAAGGCAGCTCGACTCGGCGTCAGCGAGGACCGAGATGTCCTGGCCTCCAATCAGATCGCGGCGGGTCTGCTCGCGCGGCGACCGTGCGATCTGGCGGCCGTCACCCGGGCGGTCGCCGACTTCCAGCAGATCATCGGGGAGAAATCGGGGCGGGGCAGATGACCTGTAATGAGCCGGATTGCGGCGGCACCATCGAAGACGGATATTGCGTGGTATGCGGCACCGCACCCGCCGAGGCGATCACGGTCTCGGCGGAAATACCCATCCCGCAGAGGGTTTCCAGCGATGGGCGCGCCTGCGCCGAACCGGGCTGCACTGGAGCGATTGTCGGCGGGTATTGCGATGCCTGCGGTACGGCGCCGGCTGAATCACAGCTGGCTACCTGCGCCGAACCAGGCTGTCGCGGAACCATTGTCGACGGCTACTGCGATGCCTGCGGCACCGCTCCGGCCGGGACTTCCGCACTATCGGTGCGCTCCGGAAACACCCGCGCCTCTGGGCGCTCGGTGCGCACCGGCCGGACCTCATCGAAATCCACCGCCCGCGGTCGACTCGGCGCTGGCATGGTGGAGGTGCCGCGAATGCCGCGCATCGACCCCGCCACCGCGGTCCTAACCGATCCGCAGGTCGCCGAGGGAAAACGGTTCTGCGGCAAATGCGAACGACCGGTCGGACGCGGCCATGACGGTACGCCCGGCCGCAGCGAGGGCTTCTGCCCCAGCTGCGGCACCCGGTTCTCCTTCACGCCGAAGCTGAGCAAAGGCGATCTGGTCGGCGGACAGTACGACGTCGTCGGCTGTCTGGCGCACGGCGGGCTCGGCTGGATCTATCTGGCCACCGACCGCAATGTCGCCAACCGCTGGGTGGTGCTGAAAGGCCTACTCAATTCAGGGGACCTGGACGCGATGGCCGCGGCGGTCGCCGAGAAGCGGTTCCTGGCCGAGGTCGAGCATCCGAGCATCGTCAAGATCTACAACTTCGTCGAGCACCGCGGCGCCGACGGTGTCGCGGTCGGCTATATCGTCATGGAGTACGTCGGCGGGACGTCGCTCAAACAGATCCTGCGCGCCCGCCGCGATACCGACGGCAGCTATCTGCCACCGCCGCAGGCCATCGCCTACATCCTGGAGATGTTGCCCGCGCTCGGCTATCTGCATTCCCTCGGCCTGGCCTACTGCGATTTCAAGCCGGACAATGTGATGCAGACTGACGAGCAGCTCAAGCTCATCGATATGGGCGCGGTGATCGCAATGGACGATCAGGACAGCCCCATCTACGGCACCATCGGCTATCAGGCGCCGGAGATCTCCGAAACCGGGCCGACCGTCGCCACCGAGGTCTACACCGTCGGGCGCACTCTCGCGGTATTGCTGATGAATGTGCCGCAGCAGGGCGGACATTTCGGCGCACTGCCCGGCCCGCAGGTCGAACCGCTGCTGGCGAAATACGATTCGCTGCACCGATTCATCCTGCGCGCCACCGACGCCGATCCGGACGCGCGCTTCTCCTCGATGGAGGAGATGACCGATCAGCTGACCGGCGTGCTGCGTGAGGTGCTGAGCATCGATGACGGTGTGCCGCGTCCCGGTATGTCGGCCTACTTCGGACCGCCACGCGGCGTATTCGGCATTCAGGAAGCACCGACGCCGACGAGTATTGTTGCGGCACTGCCGGTTCCGCTGGTCGACCCGAATGACAGCGGTGCTGCGCTCCTGGCGACAACCGGCGGCACCTCACCCGCCGAACTGGAACCAGCTTTCGAGGCGGGACTGCGCTCGGTGCTCACGAACCACGTTGCTTCCGTGGAGATTCCGCTGCGGATTGTGCGCGCCGCTCTAGAAGTCGGCGACCCGACCGATGCGCTGCGCCGACTCGACGAACTCGCCGACACTCTGCCGGGTGACTGGCGACTGGCCTGGTACCGCGGTCAAGCCGAACTGCTCGCGGGCAATATCGATGCTGCCCATGCCGAATTCGATGCCGTGTATGCCGCGTTGCCCGGCGAGGCCGCACCCAAGGTGGCCCAGGCGGCCGTCGCCGAACTCACCGGCGCACAGCCGGATCGGCGACAGGCCGCGCGCTACTACGACACGATCTGGCGCACCGACCACGGCTTCGTCAGCGCCGCCTTCGGACTGGCCCGGCTGCGCAACGCGGACGGCGATCGCGACGGCGCGGTTGCCGTACTCGATCAGGTGGATTCGGCCTCGGCGCTCTACACCGAGGCACGCCTGACGGCCGTGGAGATCATGCTGGCCGACCGCACCCCCGACGAGTTGTCCGAATCGCTGTTACGCGATGCGGGCGGGCGGGTCGAGGCATTGCGGATCGAATCGAAAAGCCGTAGTGCACAAGTGCGGATGCGTGTGCTGGATGCCGCATGGAACTGGCTGCGCGCGGGTAAAGCACCGACGACACATGGGGCGCTGCTCGGCGCCAACCTCGATCAGGACGGAGTACGAACCGGTTTGGAGCGCTGCTATCGCGACCTCGCCCGCGAAACCGAAGATATGTGGACCCGATTCGAGCTCGTGGATCGTGCCAATGCGATCCGGCCGAGGACGACGCTATGACCGCGCCCGAGACCGACCTACAGCCGCGCTGCCCGGAATGCGCGGCGCGGGTCGGGGTGGCCGACCGGTTCTGCGAGGCCTGCGGCCGCCAACTCGGCTCGCGCCGAATCGCGCTGCCTCGGTCGGATCCGAATGCGGCACCGACGTGTGAGGGCTGTGGCGGCACCCGCTACGACGCTGACGGCTATTGCGGCGGCTGCGGTCAATTGCGGCCCCAACCGGATCGGTTCGAGGCCGATCTCGGCGCGGTATATGTGATGACCGATCGCGGTATCGCGCACGCGCGCAACGAGGATGCGGTCGCCGCCGCGGTACTGGAAGACGGGGCCGAGCGCCCGGTCGTCACGGTGATCGTGGTCAGCGACGGCGTCTCCACCTCCGACAATCCGCAGGCGGCCTCGGGCGCGGCGGTGCGGGCTGGCGTCGATGCCTGCCTCACCGCACTGGCCGAAGCACGCTCCGGCACGGCCGTGGTCATGGCCGGGCTCACGGCCGCATCGCAGGCCGTCCGCGATATCGCGACACACGAAGGCCACGCTCCGTCGTGCACCTACGTTTCGGCCATCGTGCGCGGATACGGCGGCGACGGCCTGGAGATCACCGTAGCGAATGTCGGTGACAGCCGGGCATATTGGTTGCAGGGCACCGGCATCGAGCCGATCGCGGGCGGAAATTTGCCATCGACGCGGCTGACCGTCGACGACTCGTGGGCGCAGGCACTCGTCGATGCCGGTGCAATGGACGAGCAGTCCGCGATGCAGGATCCGCGGGCACACACCTTGCTGCGCTGGCTCGGCGCCGACAGCGAGGACAAACCGTGGTCGGACCGATGTGTGAAAACCTTTCACACCACGGGCCCCGGGGTGCTCTTGCTCTGCACTGACGGACTCTGGAACTACATATCCGATCCGGTGGCGCTCGCGCGAATGATCAGCGGGTTACCGCGCGAGGAGGCGGCGCGGACGCTTGTCGAATTTGCACTACGGTCCGGGGGGAGCGACAACATCACCGTCGCGCTGGTGCCGATCGGGCCATCGGTCGATGCAGGAGTTGCACAGTGAGTCCCATTGCGAATACGGGTATTTCGGTAGCGATAGACCAGAACGAATATCTGGCCGAGGGCGCGGGCACGGTCGATGCGGTGGTGACCGTGGAGACGGGTGCGGATTTCGTGGCGGCCGGACCGGAGCCGGAGCGGCTGGAGGTACTGATCATCGACTGCTCCGGATCAATGGCCACCGGTAAGAAGTTCGAAGGTGCACGCCGAGCGACCCTGGCCGCACTCGATGTGCTTAAGGACGGCACCCGGTTCGCGATCATCGAGGGCACATCAGTGGCGCGGCTGACCTATCCGAGCGATAAACCATCGGTGCCCGTCAACCGTGACACCAGGGCAGCGGCGCGCCGCGCACTGGACAAGTTGCGCCCCAACGGCGGCACCGCCATGGGCACCTGGCTCGGGCTCACCCGACAGTTGGCCAAGAAGCATCCGGATGCGATGGTGCACGCCATTCTGCTCACCGACGGCAAGAACGAACACGAGGAACCCGCGACGCTGGCCGCTGAGATCGAACAGTCCGAGGGAATCTTCACCTGCGACTGCCGCGGCGTCGGAACGGACTGGCAGGTGGACGAATTGCGCACCATCGCCTCGGCGCTGCACGGCACGGTCGATATCGTCGCGGACCCGGCTAATCTGGCCGCGGACTTCGCCGCGATGACGCAGACGTCGATGGCCAAGGCGATTCCGGAACTCACCCTGCGGGTGTGGACACCGGCCGGAGCCACCGTCCAGTTCGTCAAGCAGGTCGCGCCGACCATCGAGGATCTGACCGCACGCCGCACCGATGCCGGACCGCAGCTGGGGGAGTACCCGCTCGGAGCCTGGGGGGCGGAGGACCGCGACTATCACGTGCAGGTGCGAGTCGAGCCCGCCGCGCCTGGACGGGAGAAGCTCGCGGCCCGCATCAGTGTGGTCTCCGGCGACGAAGTGGTCGGGCAGGGATTGGTGCGCGCGGTGTGGACCACCGAGACCGAGCTGTCGGCCCGGATCAGCAGGCGCGTCGCGCATTACACCGGACAGGCCGAACTCGCCCAGGTCGTGCAGGAAGGGTTGAGCGCGCGTAAGAACGGTGATGTGGAGACGGCGACGGCGAAGCTGCGGCGCGCGGTCGAGCTCGCTGCCGAATCCGGCAACGAGGGCACCGCGAAGCTGTTGCGCGGTGTGGTCGAGGTCGACGAGCGCAATGGCACCGTGCGATTGCGTGCCAGGGTCGAGGCCGCGGACGAAATGGCCTTGGACGCACGCTCGACCAAGACGGCGCGGGTACGCAAGGAGGGGTAATGGCGATCGCCACCTGTCCGGACGGGCATCAGTCCGTCGCGATGGACTACTGCGATGTCTGTGGTTCGCCGATCGGTGCACCCGCGCCGACGACCGCGGCCGCGCTGTGCCCGTCGTGTGGGTCGCCGAGCACCGGTCGCTTCTGTGAAGTCTGCGGCGCTGATTCCGCGCTGCCGACGCCCGTGCCGCGTGCGGCCGCGCCCACCGAAATCGCCACCGCGGTTTCCGCCGCCGGTGTGCTGACGTGGGTCGCCACGATCACCGCCGATCGCGAGTTCTACGACCGCGTGCAAGCCCGCAAGGGCCCCGACGCCGATCAGGTCGAGTTCCCGGCATTCTATCCCGAACGCCGAATCACCTTGCGCGGCACCGATATCCTGATCGGCAAACACAGCGTCTCACAGGGGCTGCAACCCGCGATCGATCTGGGCATCGCCCCCATCGATGCCGGTGTCTCCCGCGCCCACGCAATTCTGCGCATCGCCGAAAGCGGCATAACCATCACCGATCTCGGCTCGACCAACGGCACCAGCCTCAATGGCAGCGAAGAACTGATCCCCGCCGAGGTGCCGGTCCCACTCCGAAGCGGTGACCGCATCCACCTCGGCGGCTGGACCACAATCATCGTGACCGCCGAAAGCCCCTGAGCGAATACGGCGCGTCCCCATCGGCACACCCGTCATCACCAGCTCACGCCCGGCATAGAGGCTGTTGCCGATCAGGCTCGACAGGCGTCCAGCAGGCGATGGTGATGTCACAGCGGGGACCAAAGCGAGCATGATTGTGCGGCATCAGTCCATCCAGATAGGTGCCTGTGTCACGGCCGAAATCCGCGTTGATTCGGCTGCAGGCTCTATACAACGTTTGCGGTTGCACCGGCAGCGCAACGCGGCGCGACTCAGCGCCCGAGGTTCGGTTCGAGCTCCTGCAGTACCTCGTCGATGCGTCGCATGACATGGGAGCGCCAACCGGCGTCCATGATCGTGCGGGCCCTCTGCTGGAGCGGGTGGTCCGGATCGAATCCGGCGTGTGCCAAGAACAGTCGGGTGCCCTTGCCCTCGGGCTCCAGCGTCCAGGTGATCGTCCAGTTGGCAGCATGCTCGGCATTCGGCTCGGCATCGCGCCAGCCGACGCGCAGCATCCGCTCCGATTCGAAGGCCAGCACCTCGGCCGCGATCACGCCGGAAAAGCCGGTCGCCGGAACAGCTTTCGCGTCGATGGTGTAGCGGTGCCCGACCTCGAGCCGGAAGTCGGATGGCATGAACCACCGTGCGAGCAACTCCGGTTCGGTCAGCGCGCGCCACACCTTCGCCGGTGGGTGCGCAAGGAATTCGTCCACGTGAATAGTGGTCGGATCGTCGGTCATTCTCTCTCCTGTTCCATGGTGTCCAGCAGTTCACGCAGCCCGGTCAACTTCTCGCGCCAGAACCGCTCGAACGGGTGCAACCACTCTTGGATCTCGTACAGCGGGGCCGCCTCGAGCCGGTACAGCCGTTGCCGCCCGACCTTGTTCTCGCTGACCAATTCGGCCTCCCGCAGCACCCGCAGATGTTCGGAGAAGCTCGGCCGCGCCATGTCGAAATGCGCGGCCAGATCGGTCACCGGTTGCGGTCCGCCCTCGCGTAGCAGCCGCAGCACCTCGCGCCGAACCGGACTGGCCAACGCCGCGAAGACCCGCCCCTCGGGCGCCTCGACGGTCACCGGCCCGCGGCGGCCAGAACGAAGCGGTTGCCATCGGGATCGGTCAGCGTGGCCTGACGTCCCCAGGGCAGGTCGGTCGGTCCCTCGACCGCCACACCTGCCTCGGCCAGCGCCGCACAGTCCGCATCGAGGTCGGCGGTTTCGAGGATGACGCCGGTAGAACTGCCGGGCGTGAATCCCTGCTCCGTACTGGCCAGCGTGAACGCGGTCTGGGCGCCCTTTGGTGCGACCTGTAGCCAGCGCACCGGCCCCATCTGCTGATCCACCAGCACCTCGAATCCGAGGGTGTCGACATAGAAGTCCTTGGCCCGTTCCTGATCGGCGACGGGCACGGTAACGACCTTGGCATGGGTGATGTTCACGATCCCGACTATAGGTAGGAAAAATCCTACGCGTCAAATGGTGGCGACTAGGACCGATCGGTCGGTTACTATGCGCGTAGTATGTGGCCATGGGGTTCGAGTGGCCGGACTGGGCGTTCGCGCATTTGATCGGCATCGGACCCCGGGAGGTACGCCAAGTCCTCGAAAGCGCACGGCGCTGGCCGCGGAACGCCGATGACGGGCACGTGATGGTGTTGTCGGTCTGGGGTCGCACGGGCACCGGGCGGCCGCTGATCGTGGCGACGCGCCAACAGGACCAGTGGACCTGGCTGATCATCGGCGCCCGGGAAATGCGCGCCGACGAACTGAAAATGTTCGAGGAGTGGGAACAGGAGAACCGGTGATGAGCGATAAGGATTTCCCGTCCACCCCGGACGAAGTCGCGGCGTTCATGGATCGGCTGACCTTCAGCGACGACCCGGTCCCGCCGGAGAAGGCGCCGCCGCCACTCGCCCCCGGAGACGACATTGTGGTGACCAGCTCCATTCGCATGCCGCTGGAGCTGCACACCCGAGTCAAGCAGCTCGCCGACAGCCGTGGCATCGGCATGTCGACACTGATCCGGGAGTGGATGGAGGCGGCCATCGCCGAACTCGATGGCGACCAGCTCATCTCGCGCGCCGACGCCGTGCGCGCACTATCGCGACTGCATCCGATCCACCGCGCGAGCTGAGTCGGCGCTACGGCGGCCGAAAATAAGTGGCGCTCGGCTGCGATCATGGCGGATATGGAATCCGCCGTCTATCTGATAACCGGCATCCAGGCCGCCGGCAAGTCCACGGTCGCCCAGGCATTGGCGCAGCGGCTGCCGCGCTCGGCGCATGTGCGCGGGGATGCGTTCCGGCGCTTCATCATCGGCGGCCGAGCGGATATGAGTCCGGAGCCGTCGACGGAAGCACTGGACCAACTGCGGCTGCGGCACGCACTGGCCGCGCACACCGCCGATGCGTATGCCGCGGCCGGATTCACCGCCATCATCCAGGATGTCGTGCTCGGGGAGTTCCTGCCCTACACCCTCGACCGCATCCGGACCAGGCCGCGATATGTGGTGGTGCTCGCGCCGAAACCGGCCGTGGTCGCTGCGCGCGAGGCGGGCCGGGCCAAGGTCGCCTACGACGGCTTCACCGTCGACAGCCTGGACGAGGCGCTGCGGGCGCAGACTCCGCGCATCGGATTATGGTTGGACACTTCCGATCTCACCGTGGAGCAGACCGTCGACGAGATTCTCGAGCGGGCCCGACCATTGGAGAGCGAAGTCCCTGCTCGGTGATTGTGTCCAACACCTTGGCGCCTCGTATTCCGACAGCTCGGTGCGCAGCCGCGAACACGCTGTAGCCGAATAGCGATGTCCAGGACATCGACCGGTTGGGGTGCTGTCGAGGAAGGCTGAGACCGCATTCGGACCAGGCCACGATAAAGTATGCACAACAACACGTTTGGACTGGTTCTGGCTTCAACTATCCGGTTCCGGTTGTATGCTTCCCCATCAAGCGAATGGCCTAAACGGGGGGCGGGGGCACAGGGGAACACTGACTTAGCGCCGAATCATCTTGCGAGCAGACCGATCTCGTGACGCGTGCCGCATCTTGCCTTTGAATTCCTCCACACATGCCGTCCTGCGGCGTGCGGACGGGATCCCTTGTCGTGCAACACAAGTGGAAGGAAAATGGTGCGACACGCGCGTCGAATCGGCATGCGATGCTGCGCTGAGGAAGTCCCTGCCTGTCCAACCGGCGATACCCAGCCGTCAAAGAGGACAGGACAATCATGACGCGGTTGATCGATTTCTCCGCAGCTCTCATCGAGCCCGGCAACATCCAGACCGCAGGGTTTGCCGGGGTCGTCGGATACTTCTCCGAGTCGAGACCCGGAACGAATTTCGCCGCCAAACCACTGCGGCGCGACTACTGCGACCGGTTGCGCGCGGCGGGCCTCGAGATCGTCACCAACTACCAGTACGGCAAAGCGGACACGGCCGACTGGCGTGGCGGCTACGACGGTGGCGCCCGGCATGCCGAGACGGCGTTGCGCCTGCACTTCGAGGCGGGCGGCCCCGGCGACCGTCCGCTCTACGCTCCCGTCGACGACAACCCGGGCCTCGACGACTGGAACAATCTCATCGCTCCGTTCCTGCGTGGCTGGGCCTCGGTGGTCGGCGCCGAGTGGACCGGCGTCTACTGCAATGCCCGCTGCATCGACTGGGCTTTGGAAGACGGTGTCGCCCAATGGTTCTGGCAGCACAACTGGTCCGGCGATCCCGCCATCAACGGTGATCACCCCAAGGCGCACCTGCACCAGATCGAGATCGACCACCGCGAGATCGCCGGCGTCGGGATCGACGTCAGCGATGTCCTTAAACCCGACTACGGACAGTGGTCGGCCGCCACCAACACCCGATAACCCGAGGGGGTACATCATGGCGACATCACCTATCACCAAGCAAGACGACCAGACCGGCGTCAGTCCCAACTGCGACTCCCGCGACGGCGAGCAGGTTATCTGGTTCCTGCTGCACACCCAGGAAGGCGACGGCGATGCCCAGTCGCTGGCGCACTACCTGCAGAATGCCAATTCGGGCGTGTCCTACCACTACACCGTGGACAACTCCGGGACAGTGATCGACGTGGTTGATACCGACAATTCCGCGTGGGCCGTGATCAGCGGTAATCCTCGCTCGATCAATCTGTGCTTCGCGGGCTCGCGCGTGGCCTGGACGCGGGATGAGTGGTTCTCGAACATGCGGGCCGGAATCGACTGTGCCGCATGGATCGCCGTGCAGGACGCTCGCAAGTACGGTATTCCGATTCGCACGATCACACCCGAACAACTCGGCAACGACGAGGCCGGGATCGCCGACCACAACGCCTATACCATCGGCAAGCGCGAAGGCACACACACCGATGTCGGCCCCAATTTCCCGTGGGACTACCTGAACTCGAAGCTGGCCGAGTACAGCGAGGCCTGAGCGAGACCTTGCCCGGCCCGGCGCCGTTGCTCGCGGCCGCCCGAGCCAGGCCTGGTGTGCTCGACATCGTTGACCTCGGGTATGACCGTGCCGTCGGACAACCCGCAGATGCCCGCGCCAGCACGATCCCGCCAGCACATCGGTTTGTGTCCGATATCGATGACCAATGCGCAATTGGCGATCCTCGAGCCGGTGCTGCCACTGCCGCACAGCTGGCACGGAACGTGGTCAGCCTGAATTACTCTGCCGCCGTGCGGTGGTGGACTCCGCGGGAACAGGCTGATTTGCCCATTTGCGGACCGCTTCCGCGAACCGCTCGACCACATCGGCTGGGGCGCCGCTGTAGATGGCCGATGGCCCGATGAACGGATCACGTTGCGGCAGTGGTGGATTGCAATCTGTGGCCGGCGATTGGCGGCGGTTCGGCTTTCTGGCGGTCATCGGCCCGCCTGACCGGTGTTCTCCGCGCCCGGATCGGCGTGCAGTTTCCGCACCGGCCACACCCTGTAAGGGAGGGGAATGAGCGGGATCATCAGAGCGGGGATCTGAGCGAGCATTGGGCAGCACCTCTTGGTTGTTCCGTATTGGCAATCTGTTGTCAGGCAGACGATCGGGTGCAGGTGGGGCAGTCGGCGGACGAATCGGTGGGGTGCGGATGTCCCGTCTCGATCAGGCGTATCCAACAGCCGCGCAACATCTCACACGTCCGCACCGTGCAGTCGGCGTGTAAGGCGCGGGATATCTCCCGATGCATCTGGGCCGGTGACATCGCATGGCTCGGATACTGGTGCCGGACGGCATCGGCAGCCATATCAGAATCCCAGATGCGGAACATCGGCCGGGACGAACCGGCCGGCCTCGATGAGCCGCTTCTTCGCCTGCGCCTTGACCGGGCATATCGACGCCTGGCAGTCCAAGTGGCTCTGCATGATTACATGCGCGTATTCGATTGTCATCACGGGCAATTCGCTGTGGTTCGCTACCGGCAGGCCGTGCATGCGGATACTCCGAATGTGAGTGTGGGTATTTGGAATGCCCGGTAGCCGAGGCCGAAACTGCCTGTGCTACAAAGTGGTTCGCTTAGGCAGTGGGTTCATCCCGGCTACCGGGGTGATGCAAGTAGACACCCGGCCTTCGGAAAACGGCATCCCCAATCGCCCGCTTCCGTCGTATTATCGCCAAACTTTCTCCGCGGATACCGCCACGTGAGCGCCACCTGCTGACGGCTTCCAAAAGTCCGGTCACTACATAGTGAGGCTAACGATATGAGCGTTACCGGCAGTACCCTCGCGCGCCGTGCCCTCGGTCGTGAACTGCGCCGATTGCGGACAGTCAAGGGCATGTATCAAGCCGAGGCGGCCAGGCTGGCCGAAACCTCCCCCCAATCGATCGGCCGTATAGAGGAGGGGCGATCGACCCGGATCACCAGCTTTCAGATCAACGCCCTGTGCGATGCCTATGGAGCCACCGACGACGAACGGCGAATCCTGTTGGGCTGGTGCAGGAGGTGCGGGCCGCGCGGGAGCGGGGCGGCGGCTGGTGGCGTTCGTATGCCGATCAGATCACTGGGGACTTCGACCATTACCTGGCTTTGGAGGAGGCTGCGAGTCGATTGACGGCGTGGAAGGTAGCCATTGTTCCGGGGTTGCTCCAGACTCCGGACTATCGCCGTGCGATAGCTTGGGCTGAATCCCCCCGAGCTGCCAACTGAGCAGATCGAGAGGCGAATCGAGTGGTTAATACGGAGGCAGAGACGTCTCGAAGACCCAAGTCTGACTGTGGAGGTCTTGTTGTCGGAGGCCGTCCTCCGCGAAGAGGTCGGAGGCCCAGCAGTTTTGGCGGAACAACTGCATCGACTTGCCGAAGTTGGCGCCTTGCCGAATGTTTCGATACGAGTCGTCCCATTCAACGCCCGCAACCATCTCGGCGTGTTGGTCGGATCGTGCTTCCTAATGGAATTTCCGCCCTTGCCGCAGTCCAAGTTGGTCGAACCGCCGATCGTCTACGTCGAGGGGTACGCCGGTGACTTGTACTTAGAGCGTGAGGAAGAAGTGGGACATTATCGAACTGCGCTCGCCGAGATCGGGCGTGTAGCGTTGGACGAGAGCGAGTCCAGGCGAAAAATCCTGGCGATAGCGAAGGAGTACAGGACGTGAGCGTCGATCTGTCCGGGGCGAACTGGTACAAGAGCAGCCGCAGCAGCTCGACGAAGGAATGCGTGGAGGTCGCACACCTCGATGGGGGCATGGTCGGGGTGCGGGACTCGAAGAACCCCACGGGCCCGGCTCTGGTGTTCAGGCCCGCCGAGTGGGATGCGTTCACGGAGGGTGTGCAGGGCGGGGAGTTCAAGCCGTCCTGAGTAGCGTGTGCATGTGAAATCGTAGGAACCCCAGATGCTTTCGGCATCTGGGGTTCTTCCGATTCAGCGTTCCTCCGCGATCGAAACCGCGATGATCGCTTTGCATGGTGGTGACCTGGCCGGTACCGTCTAGACGAGCTTGCGGGGGCGGGGAAGCCGGTCCGACCCCGGGTCTGGGATGGCACCGGTGCGAGAGGACGAGATGGCTAGCTGCAGCGGTGTGGTCCGGGGTGTGGTTCTCGGTGCGGGGGTGGTTGTACTGGTCTCGGCGTGCAACTCCGGTGGGGACTCGAAGGGCAGCGTGAACAGTGCGTCGTCGACGGCAACCATCGCGGCGGATGTGCCAGCGGGGTTCGATGCGTGTAAAGACATCCCGCAGTCGGTGATTCAGCAGGAACAGCTGATCAAGCCGACGCCGGACATCACAGATAGGCCCGGCGGCTACAAGTGGCGCGGCTGCGACTGGGTTCAGCGTGGTGGCGATGGATACGCTGTCACGATCGACACCACCAATATCACCTTGGCGATGGTGCGTGCGAACAGTCAGTTCACTGTCACCGAAGAGTCCAATGTGGCTGGGCGGGCGGCACTTACCTATCGCCCAAGCGATGATAAGACGGATCAACATGAGAACTGCATACTGATTGTCGATATGAGGGGCGGCAGCCTGGAGGTCAGTATCACCAACCCGCCTTCGGCCAAACTGACTGCCTCCCAGCACTCCTGCGACATCGCCAAGCGTCTCGGGAAAGGGATCGTTCCAGCGATACCTGCCACTCTCTAGACTTGAACGAACTCCGGTCGATCACTGTCGGAAACCCTGGGGGAGGACCACGAACTATGAGCGACTCCACGACATCATCATCGTCGGGCCCGCTGGCCAGCGCGATCAAGGACGCTCAGGACGGCAAACTGACTGTCAGTTTCAGCGACAAAGTGCGTGTCAACGCCGACGAGTTCGTCTACATCGAGCGCGACTGCGAGGCTTTCAAAGAAGAGATCCGCCGACTTCAGCGGATCGCTGAAAGGATCTCGAACCGAAAGAACTGGGGTCTCGGTGAGTCGACGGACGGTATGATCTCGGCCGCCACGCTGGTGGCTCGCTTCCGTGGTAAGGCCAAGATTGTCAATCCAGCCACGGACTCGAACAACAACGTCTACGACATGCTGGAGCAGCACTACCAGATCGTTGACGACATCCAAACCCTGCATCGCACAATCGCCCAGAAATACGTCGAGCAGGACCAAGAATTCGCCGCTGAGTACAACGCGTTGATGGCGAATAAGGAAGCCAGCCAGATCGGTACCCTAAACCAACCAGGCGTGATCTCAGCCCCGGCTGTCGGAGCCTCGAAATGACCGATTCGAACGAGCCCTCGAAGATTGCTGGTGGCGGTGAGCATGTCGATAGTTGGAACCATTGGGAGATTTACAACGCGTTCACTCCGCTGAACACGACCGAGGCTCACGATGGCTCCGGCGAGTATGCGCAGATCGCCACGTCGTGGGCCTCGGCGGCAGAACTTTTCGCCAACCGGATCAATCATTCGAGCTCGGCCGCCTGGGACGGCAATGCCGCGAAGAGTTCGCGGGAAGCGATCAGCAAATACGCCAAGGCCGCATTGGACCTGACAACACCGCTGCAGAACCTCGCAGACCGAGTGTCAGCAGCGGCCAAGGGCGTCAACGATACTCAGAATGCCGTGGACAAGCCGCCGGACGGGGGAACGTGGTACAACCCGAAGAGCTGGAACCTGGGCATTTACCATGGTCCGAATTCCGCTGCGGTGCGCAACGATTGCGAGAGTTCCGCACGGGAAGCCATGCGCAGTCACTACGTAAACACATTCGTTTCGGCGGATAAGCAGATTCCAGTGCTCCCGGTACCGAACAGCCCAACCGATCCGTTGTACAAGCCACCGGAAACCAAGAACGATGGCTACACCCCGGGGACCAGTGGAAACGGTGGCGGTAACCCGACGTCCGGGACCGGTAACCAGGGCAAGGGCGACCAGAACGAAAATTCGCAGCCCGCAACCGATCCGACGACGAACAGTTCGCAGGATCCGTCGTCGACCACTCCCACAAGTACCGATTCGTCGCAGACCCCGTCGAGCACCTCCGGTACCCAACCGAGTTCGGTGACTCCCACGACGAGTACTTCGACGACGCCGAGCAGCTACCCGGGCGGAACGGGCAGCAACGGCAGCGGGCTGGGCGGCACCTCCGGCACCACCTCGGGCAAGCCCGGCAGCAGCGTTCCCGGTACACCGACCGCCACCGGCACGGCAGCCAACGCGGCACGTGCGGCGACCACCAGCACCGGCACCTCAGGAATGTCGGGCATGGGCGGGATGGGCGGTGGTCGTGGCCAATCCAAGGGCGACGACGAGTCCCATCAGCTCCCCGAGTGGCTTCGGAATATGGAGAACACCGAAGAGTTGCTCGGTCCTGCCCCGAAATCTGTTCCCGGCGGCGTGATCGGCGGTGACCACGCCGAACCCGGATCGACACCGAGCTGATCTCCGGCCGCCGGTCGAAGCATCGGTGGCCGGGGCGTTTCCTGCCTGAATTTCGTTGGCTCGCCGCCTGTCCCGAGGTACTTACGCAGTACCCGGGCGGCGCCGAGTCCGCCGCATGATGTTGATTGGATGACCACGATGGCCGAATGGAGTTGGGAACCGGACGATTTCGCGGCGCTCTGGTACAGCGACGCGAACGACCGGTTCCCGGACCCGCTGCGCTATGTCAGCCGTTTGGCCACCAACGATGAGGTCGCCGCGCATCGGGTCGCCGTGCGCACCCGCTACGGTGTCGAGGAAACCGAGCAGATCAACCTCGCCCTGCACACTCTCACCACCTCCGAGCTGCGTATCGAAATCGGCGGTGAATCAACGGTTCTCGGCAAGGGCGAACCCCGTGAATACCGCGTCCTCGGGGCCCGGACCCCATATCACGCGGTGATGCTGACCCAGACCGCCACGGGCGGTGTCGACAGCCCTATCCGCTGTCGGCTGTTCCGCACCGAACAGCTGGCTGCGCGCTTGGCCGGCATTCTGCCCTCGGTTCCTCCGGGCAGCGCTAAACCGGACACCTTCCATGTCGAGGACCTGCGTTCCAGTAACAACGGTCATGGCCGCAATAGTCCGCTGGAACGTTTCGATCGTCTCACTCAGCACCGCTCCGGCGCGGGCGTCGCCGGCCTGCTCGCGGGATACCTGCACAGCCGCCCGGCCCCCTGGTATGCCCTCGGATGGTTCGATGCCGAGGGCGATGGCCGATACGTTCAGCAGCAAACCCGCGAGCACATCACCATCCGCCCCGCCACCACCGGCGATCTCACCAATTACTTCGAAACCTGGATCGACCTGGCCCTGAAACGACTCCACGGCGACGACCCCGACAGCTGGTGATGCGATCGTCGCCGGATTCGGGGTCGCCGTAGTATCGGCCGAAAATCGGGCGGATATGCCCGGGCGCAGATACCGAGGCCCGGTTCCCGCACGCCGGCCCGCTGATGACCCGCCGCGCCATCCTCGGCCTGATCGCCGAGCGCTGAGACGACCTGCTGCGGCTTTCCGGGTCGCTGAAGTGCGGGCACGCCACCGCCTCGCTGCTGGTCGGCAAGCTGTCGGCCTCGGACCGGCAGAACACCCTCGCGGCCGCGCTCGAGGAGCACAGGCGCTGCGCCGCACGAATCGCCTGAACCACAGAGTATTACGGGCTCGCCGTTGAACAGACGCGCCGGGCAGGCCGACACGTCGACGACGAAGTCTTGGCGCACATCAGCCCTGCGCACAGCGAGAATCAACTTCTTCGGCGCCATCGACGCCGAGCTGACCGAGCTCGGCCCCACCGGCTACCGGCTGCTGGAAACCGCTGTCAGCTACGGCAACGAGGAAGCCGTCGGTCGCGCGATCGCGGCCTCTGGGATCGCGCGTGAAGACCTGTTCGTCACCACGAAACTGTGGATCCAGGACTCGCGCAACGGCTCGGCTCGGCCGAGGAAGCCACGAAACGCTCCTTCGACGCCTCTCTGCAGCGCTTCGGCCTGGACTACCTCGATCTGTATCTGATCCACCAGCCCCTCGGCGACTACTACGGCGAATGGCGGGCCATGCTGCACCGCCAAGGCCCCCCACCGACGAGGAAATGAACCGCATCGCCGCCCTCGATACCGGCTCATCCCTGTTCTTCGACCACCATGACACCGACACGGTGCGCTGGCTCACCAGCCGCGAATACAACTGACGAGCCGATACCGTGCGCGCTATCGCGACTGCATCCGATCCAATGCGCGAGCTGATTCCAGCGCCGTCGCTGTCTGCGACACATCGCCGGACGCCGTGGCAATTGCGTGCCGAGTTGCGGCCAGCCGTGCGAGTGCGGCCTCGGTGAAGACCGACAATCCGAGGTCGGGGTTGTATCCGTGAATTTCCTTGACATCGAGTTCGGCCAGGAAATACAGGATCTCCGTCGAGATCACCTGCCCCGGAACCAGCACCGGGAAGCCGGGCGGATAGGGGACCACGAATGTGGTGGACACCAGAGTCTTACCCTTGGCGATCCGTCGCCCGGCGTCACCGAGCAGGATGTGTTCGCGGTCGGAATCCTCATACCCGGCATAGAAGGCCGATCGCATGTCGCCGAACGAGCGGGCGCCGTCGGGACGAAATACGCTATCGAACTCGCTGAAGTCGGGTAGCGCGGGCAGATCCTTGGTGATCTCGTCGACCCGGCGCTGCTGCAGGGCGCGATCAGCCTTTCCGGCCGCACCCTGGCTGCGCTCGAAGTCGGTGGCCACTCGGCGCAGCACGTCGAGCAGGTAGTGCACGCTCGACCAGGTGACGCCGATCGTGAAGATCAGCAGCACACTGTTGATCGAGGTCTTGTTGATCTGGATACCGAACCGGTCCATCAGAACTTTCTCGCGGAACTCGAACCCGTTCATGCCGGTCTTGCCGATGAACAGGGTGACCCGAGTCGGATCGAGCACGAACTGATCGGACCGCCACGCCTCGTTCCACTCCGCCAAGCCACCCTGCCTGACCTGTCGGTAAGAGCTGACTTCGGAGGGCCGGAATTCGTCGGGCACCAGGTCGTCCTCGTCGAGGATGCGGAACCACTTGCCGATCAGCCGGTCTTTGCGGACGCGGTGGCGGAAGACCAGCGCCATGTCGTAGACGTGCCGGACCAGCTGAAAGCCCTCGATGTCGACCTGCCGACGCGCCAAGTCCAACGACGCCAGCAGTTGTTGGTTCGGCGACGTCGAGGTGTGGGTCAAAAACGCCTCACCGAACGCTTCTCGGGCGAGAGCTTTGAAATCCTGGTCGCGGACATGGATCATCGACGCCTGCCGAAGCGCCGACAGCGACTTGTGGGTGGAATGCGTCGCATACACGCGTACCCGCGCGCGCCCGGGGTCGGGAAGCAGACGACGGTTGCTCCACTGGGTGCGGTCGACTCCCTCCATCGACGCACGCCACGCGCGGTATTCCTCGGCGTACCCGGGCGAGGACAGTGTCGACTCGAGTTGTGCGGCGGCAACCATCGCGGTCCGCTGCCGGGCCCACGGCACCGCGGTTGCGAACGCGTACCACGCCTCATCCCACAGGAAGCAAATGTCCGGCTTGATAGCCAGGACCTCCTCCATCACGCGCCGGGGGTTGTAGACGATGCCGTCGAAAGTGCAGTTGGTGAGCAGCAGCATGCGCACTCGGTCCAGCTGTCCGGCCGCCTCGAGGTCCAACAGCGCCTTCTTGATGGTCTGCAGGGATACGGCTCCATAGATCGCGAACGGCTCGAGCGGGTAGGCCTCCAGGTACATCGGGTATGCCCCGGCGAGCACCAGGCCATAGTGGTGCGACTTGTGGCAATTGCGGTCGATCAGAACAATGTCGCCCGGCCGGGTCAGGGCCTGCACAACGATCTTGTTCGCGGTGGACGTTCCGTTGGTGACGAAGTACGTCTGATCGGCACACCATGTCCTCGCGGCTTTGTCCATCGCCGCCCTGATCGTGCCGTGTGGGTCCAGCAGCGAGTCGAGCCCGCCGGAGGTGGACGACGTCTCGGCCATGAAAATGTTGCGACCGTAGAATTCGCCCATATCCTGCAGCGTTTTGGAGTTGAAGATGCTGGCGCCACGCGCGACGGGAAGGGCGTGGAATTGGCCGACCGGCGCGGCCGCATAGGCACGCAGGGCGTCGAAAAACGGTGTGGCGTACCGGCTCCGGAAGCCGGCGAGCACCGTGCTGTACAGGTCGGTGACATCGTTGAGCCGATAGAACGTGCGGTCGTAGACGTTCGGCTCGTCCTGGGTCTCCGCGGCGATCGACTTGTCGGTGAGCAGGTACAGATCGATATGAGGCCGCAACTGCCTGATCCACTCGCCACATTCGACCCAGTTCTGGGTGCGGTCGGTCACGACCACGTCGTCGTTGACGCCGAGCAATGTGGTCATCAACGGCACTCTGTCGCGTGAACGAAGTGGCAGGTCATGCCGGATGATCGCGGCCTGAATCTCGCCGTTCAAGGCGACGGCGGTGATGGCGTCCTCGATGCTCGACACGACAAGCAACTCGAACTGCACATCGTCGGATGCGTCGCGAAGCGCCCGCAGGCTCTGCGCCAGGCTCTCGGGAACCTCGGGCGGGGAATCGTCGCCGAGCAGGACAGTGAAGAACTGCTGGTGTTTGGCCCGCGCCACGAGTTCCTGATCGGCCAAGGGCGCGGACGTGTCGAACACGGCTGTACCGTCGCCGTACTCGGAGAGCAGGCGCACAGCCAGCGACACCTCCTCGGTGAGCCGCACCGTCGCAAGATCGGCGAGATATCCGCGAAACGCCGCCAGTCTCGCCGCGCCTGGGTACAGCCAATACCGCTCGAAGGCGCCGAGACGCTCGAGCAGGCGCCGCACCTGGGCGGCTTCGTGGGTGGTGTCCAGCCCGGCACGGTTGACGTCGGCGAGCCGACGGCACGCGTCGTCGAGCAGATTCCATGTGTCGATTCGCGAGTACGACGGGTTCGCTACCGCCGCCAACGCGGAAACACTGAGCCCTTTCGGGCGCTCGCCGTTTCGGTGCATGTCGTCAGTTTTCGCCGCTCAATCGGTGGGCGAAGCGATTTGTCGAACACGAACGATCAGCCTGGAACATTCCTCGCTGCGAATATTGTCCTCCGCCGTCGATCAAATTCCTAGCTTGCGCTCAGGGTGCCGTGGTGTCGGCGCTGTGTGGGACGCGCTCAGTCCTGAGTCACGGGGCCGGGGAACGGGCCGGAAATCGGCGTCAGCGAGTCGGTGGCCGGCCCCTCGAGCAGGGTGCCGTCGGCGGCGAATCGGGATCCGTGCAGCGGGCAGTCCCAGGATTGCTCGGCATCGTTCCAGCGCACGATGCCACCCAGATGTGGGCAGACCGCGGAGACCTCGGTGGTGGCGCCGTCGACAGTGCATACGGCGGTCGGGCGCAGCCCGTGGCGTTCGACGCGGCCGCTGCCCTCGGCAGGCGCTGCACCGAGGCCGGTGCCGAGCATGCGCAGCCAGCCGAAGGAAAGTTGTTGGGCCACAGAGCTATTGGCGAATACAGCGGCGGGTATCGACTTCAGCTCGCTCGGGCGCCAGCTGGCGAAGGTATCGGCCCACTGCGGTGGTTTGCCGTTGATCCGGCCGGCGAGCGCCAAGGCCGCGGCAATACCGTTCGTCAAACCCCACTTGGCGTAACCGGTGGCGAGCAGGATGTGATTCTGCCCGGGCAGCAGCGGTCCGACGTACGGCAGTTCGTCGACCGGGTGATAGTCCTGAGCGGACCAGCTCTGCAGCGGTTCGGCGGTGGGGAAGCAGCGCCGTGTCCATGCGATCAACTCCTCGACCCGGCGGCTCGCCGCATCCGTGCGCCCCACTACGTGGCCGTTGCCGCCGACCAGCAGCAGATCCGCGCCATCGGGACCCGGGGTATACCGCAGCGACCGGGTCGGCTCGCCCGCGCTGATGAACATTTCGTGCGGAATCGGCTCGGCTACCCGGAAGGCGCTCAGATAGGAGCGCTCGGCAGTGAGCCGGGCGAAGAAACCGCCGCGGTCGAGTATCGGGGTGCCGGTGGCCAGGATGATCGTGCGCGCAACCAGATCGCCGTGCTCGGTTTCGACGACCAACTGGTCGTGTTCGCCGCTGTGCACGCCCTTGGCCCGGGTGGATTCGAAGATCGGCGCGCCGCGCGATTCGATATCGGCAGCCAAACTGGCCAGCAGCGCCATCGGATCGAGCTGGGCCTGGTTGTCTAGCCGGACCGCACCGTGCGCCGGGAAAGGCACCTCCAGTTCCTCGACGAGTGTTGTGGCCAGGCCGGCGGCCCGTGTCGCCTCGTATTCCCTTCGCACAGCGGCCATTTCAGACTTGGACTGAGCGTAGGTAAGCGCCGGGACGCGCTGGATGGGCACGGAATGCTCGGCGCAATACCGCAATAACCATTGCTGCCCTTCGCGATTGGCCTCGACATAGTCGGTCACCGCCCGATCGCCGTGTCGAGCGCGGATCCGCTGCGCTCGAATCCCTTGCAGCAGACTGATCTTCGCCGTGCTGGCACCGGTCGTGCCCGCACCGACGCGCTTACTCTCCAGTACCGCCACGTCGACCCCGCTCTCGGCCAACAGTAGGGCGGTCACCAAGCCGGTGAGCCCGGCGCCGATCACGACGGTGTCGAACCGCAGCCCCGGCGTGAGCCGCAGGCGCGCCGGCACTTCGGCATCGTTCAACCACAGGGACCTCATGCTCCGGCGATAACCGTTGCCGCGCCGCCGAAACATCCCGATACGCGGGCGAGAATTTCCGGAATCCACAAAGAAAATGCGCAGTTCCGATTCAACCGAGAGATCCCGGGTATGCGGCGAATGTCCACCTGAAAACCGATATTTCGGAGGTAGATATCGTGTCCGAGCACAAGAGTGGTCCCCGTGAAGGTGTCGAAGGCGTCGTCGAAGACGCCAAGGGCAAGGTCAAGGAGGCCGCCGGCGCAGTCTTCGGAAAGGACGACCTGCGGGACGAAGGCAAGGCCCAGCAGGATAAGGCGGAATCACAGCGTGAAGCAGCCAGCAAGGAAGCGGCCGCCGAGAAGCAGCGCGCCGAAGCCAAGCTCGACGAACAGCGCCAGCGCGCTTACCAGCAGGGGCAGTGATTATCGATAATCGCTGCACATGAAAGTAATGGGTTGTCGGACAATATGTCCGGCAACCCATTACTTCGTCACCAGAATTACTTCGGCACCAGGATGCCGGTCAAGTCGGCTTTGCGGATAGGGGTGTCCGGATTGGCCTGCGCCCGGCACATAAGTTCGATGGCCGCGATCGAGGCGTCGACGGACTGATCATTGGTCGCCGGCGCATTACCGTTGCGTTCCTGCTCGAGGAATTTGGTCACCGTGACGCGCTGTTTGTCCTTGTCCTGCGCGACGAATTCGTTACAGGGCGTGTCACCGCCCTTGTTCACGGCCTTCTCGGCCTCCTCGCAGCCGCTCGCCAAGACCGCCAGCGCGGCCGCGGCGGCCACCGCGGCGATGCGACCTCGGCCGTTTCCGGTGATTCTCATGATGGATCGCTCCTCCTCGAAACGACGCCGCCGATCGCATCGGCGTCATCCTTCGCATACCCGCCCGTCGAACACCGAATCAGCGGTGCTGGCGATCACCGATCGCGGGGTGTACGCCGACCCGGCGCGGGTACGCCGCCAACACGGAGCGCGAACCCAGGAGCAGCCATGGCGACGACATCGAAAGGCGATGACACTGCCGTGACCATCGATGATCAGGAATGGGATCGCAAAGCCAGGCACGAGACCGAAGCCCAACGGCTGGACCGCAATTGGTCCAATCTGGTGCAGGAACTGCGCGTCGTGCAGACCGGTGTGCAGTTCTTGATCAGCGCCCTGCTGATCCTTCCGTTCCAGGCCGGATTCACCACCTTGTCCGAGCCGATGCGACTGCTATATCTGGGCACCGTCTCCGCGGCGATGGGGGCGACGGTATTCCTGGTCGCGCCGGTATCGTGGCATCGGATCCTGTTCCGGCGACATCGGCTGGGCAATGTGGTGGCCGCGGCCCATCGCTGTGCGATGGCCGGGATCGCGCTGCTCGGCGTCGCGTTGACCGGTGCGACGATTCTGGTGATGGCCACCGTCGCGGGCGCCATCGCCGGTGCGGTGGCGGGTGTGGTGGTCGCGATGCTGTTCGCGTTGGCTTGGGTGATGTTGCCCTGGCGCTGGCGCGACCGCCGCGCTGGCTCGGATGGTTGATTATGGTTGATCTGGGGCACGCCGGCGTGCCAGACTTGTACCGGTTGAGAATTACAGCCGAACCCGGGTTCGAAGCGGTACACCACGCGGGACTCGGCCAGCGGGAGCGCTCAGCGACACGCGACAGTGTGGCGACTACCGACGCAGCGTAGTGATACTCCTCCAACCGTCGCCCTCCTGCCGATCCGATCCTGCCGCCCAGGACCGGTATCTCCGTTGGGAGGTTTGACATGTCAGCCGCTCTTCAGCACCGATCAAACGGTCGGCATCCGGCCGGTGAACGACCACGCAACCGGTTCTGGGCACAGCGGGTCGACCGCCGGAAACAGTGTGTGGTGGTGCGGGCCGAGGGTGAACTCGACGCGGCCGCACTCCCAGAATTCCGCGCGATGCTCGAACGTGCCGTCGCGACCCGGTGCCATGCGGTCGTCCTGGATTTGCGCGCCACCAAATTCCTGAGCATCCGGGTCGCGGCCGCCATCGGCGCGATCAAACAGCACGCCGCGCACGGCGGCCCCGATGTGCGGATCGTCGCGGGTCGCCGGGAGATCGAGCGGGTGCTCGCCATTACCGGAGTACGCGCCGTGTGCTGTGATTTCCCCACCATGCGTGCCGCACTCGACACATAATGAGGTCTTAAGTCCCTGGTCGGGCCGATATCCCGGCACCGAGCATGATCACGCTCCATACTTGCGCTGTGATGGAGAGTGGATCGGTTTCGCCCGAGCAGGCGAAAGCGTTGGGCCGGGTCATCGGCATGGGTAAGGTGCAGAACGTCGGCACCTTTTACTTCTGGTTTGCCGACCAACGGTGGGAGTGGTCCGACGAGGTCGCGCTGTTGCACGGATACGAGCCGGGGACGGTGACACCGACCACCGAACTGCTGTTGTCGCATAAGCATCCCGAGGACCGGGCGCAGGTCGCGGACACTCTGGCCAACTCCATCGAGAATGCGCAGCCGTTCTCCAGTCGGCACCGGATCATCGATACGACCGGTCGCGTGCACCATGTGATTGTGGTGGCCGATCAGATGCTCGACGAGGCGGAAACGGTGATCGGGACGTCGGGGTACTACATCGATGTTACCGAGGCACTCGAGGAGCGGCAGCAGGAAACCCTCGACGGCACGCTGCCCGAGCTGTATGCGGCGCGGGCGGTGATCGAGCAAGCCAAGGGCGCGTTGATGCTGGTCTACGGCGTCAGTGCCGAACAGGCGTTCCGGGTGCTGAGCTGGCGCTCCCAGGAGACCAATATCAAACTGCGGGCACTGGCCGCACGGTTGGTCGCCGATCTCGGCTCGCTGGCCGATTCGATGGCCGATATGCGCACGCGGTTCGACCATCTGCTGTTGACTGCGCATGAACGGATCGAGGCCGACTGAGTCGAATCCACACCGGTTGTGATGTTTCGATCGTGACCGGCCGGGTAAGTCGCGAATGGCCCCCGACCCGAAGGCAGGTTCCGGTCGGCTCGGAGGAAAAGAGGTGGTGATGGGCATGGGGGATTGGAGTTCCCAGTCCGCGGCGGAGAAGACGACGACGATCGGGGTACGCATCCCTGCCGAGTTGGAGCAGCTGACCATGCTGCGCGCGCTCGCCGAAACCGTTGCGCTCATCGCGGATTTCGCGATCGATGAAGTGGTCGATATCCGGCTCGCGCTCGATGAGGTGGCCACTTCGTTGATCCTGGAGGCAACACCAGGCTCGACCTTGCACTGCGATTTCACCTACAACGATCACGAAATGTTCGTGCGCGTCGCCGCGGTCGCGGTGTCGGAGAAGGTGGTCGGTCAGGCCGGATTCGGCTGGCACATCGTCCGCACGCTGACACAGTCGATCTCGGCGGCGCAGGAGCCGTTCGACAGCGCGGTCTCCGGATTCCCGACCGTCGTCGACTTCAGCTGGGCACGGAGTGGTGATGGCGGCTGATTCGAGAGCGCACCGCGACAGTTACGACAATATAGAGCCGCTCTTCGAAAAGATCGCCGCCATCGACCCGGCCGATCACCGTCGAGAACTGTTGCGCGAGGAGTTGATCGGCCGGTGCCTGCCGCTGGCCGAACACATCGCGCGCAAATTCTCCGGGCGCGGGGAGAACTTCGACGATCTGCTGCAGGTGGCCCGATTGGGTCTGGTGCAGGCCGTGGACCGCTTCGATGTGTCGCGTGGTTCCTCGTTCCTGTCGTTCGCGGTGCCGACGATCATGGGCGAGGTGCGCAGGCATTTCCGGGACAACACCTGGGCGGTTCGGGTGCCACGGCGCACCAAGGAGATCCAGCTGAGCATCGGTCCGACCATCGAGGCGTTATCGCAGCGGCTCGGTCGGCTGCCCAAGGCCCGCGAGATCGCCGCGGAACTGAGTGTGGATCTGGTCGAGGTCACCCAGGCGCTCATCGCGGGCAATGCCTATCAGTCGAGTTCGATCGACGCGGTGGCCGGTGACGACATCGAGAACGCGCCGCAACCGCTGCTGGACAGCCTGGGTGAGGAAGAGCCCAGCTACCAGTATGTGGAGGACTATCTGGCGGTTCGGCCGCTGATCGAGGAACTGCCCGACCGCGAACGCGAGGTGCTGGTCATGCGGTTCTTCGAGTCCAAGACCCAGTCCCAGATCGCTGAACAGCTCGGCGTTTCGCAGATGCACGTCTCGCGCATACTGTCCAGAACGCTCGGTAAGTTGCGCGACGACGCACTGCGCGACTGATAGCGACGGTAATACATTGTCGCGCAACGTCTTTCGTAGTGATCGGAGCCACGGTTTGCCCGGCGTCGCACGCGGGTACGCGAAGAGGAACCGGACTATTGATGCCGACGCGCAAGGAGGTCGTCATGAACGATCAGCGACGACCGGCCACCCGAGATCCGTACAGCGGACCGGGGGCTTCGAGGTCGCTGAAGAAACCGCCGGAATCAGTCGTTCGTGGCGAGGGCCCGCAGCAGCCCGGGCGCTTCCTCGTCACCCGCAATCATGAAGTGATCCGGCGGTGGGCCGAGCAGCGCGGTGCGCGCCCGGCCACCATGCCAGGCAGCGAATACGGTGGTCGCCTCGGCGTCCTGCGCTTCGATTTCCCCGGGTATGGCGGCGCGGTGCTGCGCGCGGTGGGTTGGGACGAATGGTTCGCCACCTTCGATGCGCGTCGGCTGATGTTCCGCTATCAGGAGCGCAGGGCCGATGGCGGGCCGAGCAACTTCAACCGGCTGGAACAATCCCATCGCGACGAGTGGTGACACTGGCCGAAATGTGTCGCATGTCACGTTCAATTTGCACAAATCGGGTCCTCATGCGCAGGGTGGAGGTAGCCGGACGCTAACCGACTTCCCGTGACCTGCCGTTTACCAATTGGTCGGCCGGGGTATTCAAGCAGTTGGCAAAGGTGCTCGAAGGCGGACTTTCGCGTCGGTTCTGGGTACGCGAGTCTCCGCGTCGCGTCGCGTCCGCGTGGTTGCAAGGGATGAGGGCTTGACCGCAAACCTGATGATCGTTGACGACGACGAAGTGGTACGTGGCGCACTGCGCACGGCCATGGAAGATGAGGGTTACGACGTTGCCGAGGCACAGGAGGCCGAGGACGCGCTGACGTATCTGCGCAACAATGGTGCTCCCGATGTGATGATCGTCGAACTGATGCTCGGGGACATGGACGGCTTCGATTGCATCAGGGAGATCCGCCGCGAGCACGACGTGCCGATCATTGTGGTCAGCTCGCGTGATGACACCCATGATGTGGTGGCCGCACTGGAGGCCGGTGCCGACGACTACGTCACCAAGCCGTTCGAGATCAAGGAGATCTCCGCGCGCATGCGGGCGCTGCGCCGGCGCGCGCGCCTGACTATGGAGCGCGAAGCGCCGCGCGAGGCGGTACTCGACGCACACCCCGACGGGCCGCTGGTGCTGGATCGCGACGGTGGTGCGGTGCGCCGCGGTGAGGATGAAATCCGGCTCACCATCACCGAATTCAAATTGCTCTGCGAGCTCGCCGAATCGCCCGGGCGGGTGCTCAGCCGCACCGTTCTGCTCGAAAGAGTATGGGACGACGGCTTTTTCGGCGATGAACGGATCGTCGATGTTCATATGCGCCGCCTGCGCACCAAAATCGAGCTCGACGCCTCCGATCCGCGCGTCGTAGTCACCGTGCGCGGTCTCGGCTACCGACTCGATCTGCAGCGGTGAGCAGTGTGACCGACGCCGCAATGGCACCGAAGTATGACGCTGCCTGCGGTTGTTTTCTTTTCGTAATACAACCGCAAAGAGATCGACAGGTTCACCTCAAAGTTGCTTCGTAAGCCTGGATAAGTAATGCAGACCGGACCAGGGAGACGTATGTCACTGCACACCTTGTCCACCACGACAATCGAACCATCGGTCACCGAATATCCTTCGGCCGTACCGATTGCCGGAGCGCACACCCAGCCGGTGCTGCGCCCGCCGAGAGTCGGTGACGCGGCCGAGATCTGGCGGATCGCCAAGGATTCGCAGGTCCTCGACACCAATTCCAGCTACGCCTACCTGCTGTGGTGTCGTGATTTCGCGAGCACCTCGGTGGTTGCCGAAGTCGGTGGCCGGGTCGTCGGATTCGTGATCGGCTACCTGCGTCCGCAGGCCCCGCAGACGGTGTTCGTCTGGCAGGTCGCGGTGGAGCACGAACAGCGGGGACGCGGCCTCGGCGTCGCGCTGCTGGAAACGCTGCTCGACACCGTGGCCGGCGCCGGTGTTTCGGCACTGGAGACCACGATCGCACCGGACAATCCGGCCTCGATCGCGATGTTCGCCTCGGTGGCGCGTCGCCGATCGGCCGAGCTGACCAAGCAGCCCTTATTCGATTCCGAACTCTTCCCGGACAGCCACGCTGCCGAAGACCTCTATTTGATCGCCCCCACCGCCCGAAAGCAGGAGGATCGACGTTGATTACCGCCGAGACGACCATTTTCGAGGAGCTCGAATCCAATGTTCGTGGCTATTGCCGCGCCTGGCCGACGGTGTTCACCACCGCGTCCGGGAGTTGGTTGCGCGCCGAGGACGGGAAGGAGTACCTCGACTTCTTCGCCGGAGCGGGAGCGTTGAACTACGGCCACAACAATCCGGTGCTCAAGCAGCCGCTGCTGGACTACATCGCCGGTGACGGGATCACCCACGGCCTGGATATGTCGACCGTGGCCAAGCGCGGGCTGCTGGAAACCCTGCGCGATACCGTGTTCGCGCCGCGCGGCCTGGAATACAAGGTCCAGTTCCCCGGCCCGACCGGCGCGAACGCCGTCGAAGCCGCGCTGAAGTTGGCCCGTAAGGTCACCGGACGCGAGACGATCATCAGCTTCACCAACGCCTTC
Source organism: Nocardia sp. NPDC049737 (assembly GCF_040674755.1). Classification (NCBI taxonomy): domain Bacteria; kingdom Bacillati; phylum Actinomycetota; class Actinomycetes; order Mycobacteriales; family Nocardiaceae; genus Nocardia; species Nocardia sp. NPDC049737. The sequence goes on from NZ_JBFANH010000021.1 coordinate 87,162, forward strand.
CACGGCATGTCGCTGGGTGCGCTGTCGGTGACCGGCAATGCCGCCAAGCGGGCCGGCGCCGGTGTGCCGCTGGTGCATGCCGCGCATATGCCCTATGACGGCTACTTCGACAACACCACCGCCGACTTCCAGTGGATGGAGCGGGTGCTCGACGACACCTCCTCCGGTTTCGATCGGCCCGCCGCGGTGATCGTGGAAACGGTGCAGGGTGAGGGCGGAGTGAATATCGCACGCCCGGAATGGCTGCGGCATCTGTCCGAATTGTGCACTGCGCGCGGAATTTTGCTGATCGTCGACGATGTGCAGATGGGCTGCGGCCGGACCGGGCCGTTCTTCTCCTTCGAGGTCGCCGGCATCACCCCCGATATCGTGACGCTCTCGAAGTCCATCGGCGGCTACGGTTTGCCGCTGGCGCTGGTGCTGTTCAAGCCGGAGCTCGACGTCTGGGCGCCGGGTGAGCACAACGGCACTTTCCGCGGTAACAACCCGGCCTTCATCACCGCACAGGCCGCGTTGGAGCACTTCTGGTCCGACGGCACTCTGCAGGCCTCGACCGAGGCGAAGGGGCAGCGTATCGGTGCGGCCCTGACCCAGGCGGCCGAGTACTTCCCGGGCATTTCGACGCGGGGTCGCGGACTGGTGCACGGTGTGGTTTTCGACGATCCATCCCAGGCGGGCAAGGTCTGCCAGGTGGCCTTCGAGCGTGGGCTGCTGGTGGAGACGTCCGGTTCGCTGGACGAAGTGGTGAAGTTGTTGCCGCCGTTGACGGTCACCGACGAGGAGGTCGAGCATGGTCTACGGGTGCTGACCGGCGCGATCGGCACCGTCTGTGGACAGGAGCGTTGAGATGATCGTGCGCAGCACCGCGGAGATCACCGGCACCGAACGCGATGTCGCGGGTCAGGGCTGGCGCAGTAAGCGCATTGTCCTCGGCGGCGACGGCGTCGGATTCTCCTTCCACGAGACCAGCATCGAGGCCGGGACCGTGCACGAGTTCCACTACCGCTACCACGTGGAGGCGGTGTGGCTCATCGAAGGTGAAGGGACGCTGACGGATCTGGATAACGGCGTCAGCTACGAATTGGCGCCGGGCTCGATGTACCTGCTCGACGGAAACGAGCGCCACCGCCTCGAGGTGCGTACCGCAATGCGGATGATGTGCGTGTTCAACCCGCCGGTCACCGGGCAGGAGATCCATGACAGCGATGGCGTCTACCCGCTGGTCGCGGCCCAGGTAAGCGGATAGGAGGAGCAATGACGTTGGTGCAGACCGACGATCGCTACCCGACTCGGCTCGTCACGGCGGGCGGGCACCGAGACCGGACCGATCCCACGGTCTGGGGCGCGGTCGATTCCGAGGAGTTGGCCACCTTCGATGCCAATGGTTTCGGAATCGTCGAAGAGCTGTTGACACCCGCCGAGGTCGCCGAGTTCAGTGCCGAAATCGACCGTCTCGCCGGTGATCCGGCGTTACAGGGTGATGACCGGGTGATCGTGGAGAAGGCCTCGAACCGGGTGCGTTCGGTCTTCGAGGTGCACCGGCTCAGCAGCGCGATCGCCGATCTGGTGCGCGAATCCCGGGTGGCGGGATTGGCCAGGCAGGTGCTCGGCTCGGATGTCTACATCCATCAGAGCCGGGTGAACTACATGCCCGGCTTCCGCGGCACCGGTTTCTACTGGCATTCGGATTTCGAGACCTGGCATGCCGAGGACGGTATGCCCGCACCGCGTGCGGTCAGCCTGTCCATCGCACTGACCAACAACTACCCGATCAACGGCAGCCTCATGGTGATGCCCGGCTCGCACCGCACCTTTGTACCGTGCACCGGCAGCACTCCGGCCGAGCATTATCGGGAGTCGTTGCAGGAGCAGGAGATCGGCGTACCGACGCACGCGGATATCGGTGCGCTGGCGAACCGGTACGGCATCACCCAGTTCACCGGCAGCGCCGGATCGGCCCTGCTGTTCGATTCGAACATCATGCACGGTTCGTCGAACAACATCACGCCGTTCCCGCGGTCGAATATCTTCCTGGTGTTCAACAGCGTGGAGAACGCGCTGGTGCAGCCGTTCGCCGCGCCGGCGCCGCGACCGACGTATATCGCGAGTCGGGACTTCACGCCGGTCTAGTTCCGCCTGCGACGCAACCGGTCTCGGGCCGCCTCACCCGAGACCGTTTGCGCGCGTATGTCTTTGGATGCACGTACTGCTGGTGTCAGCCATAGATGTCCAGCGTGACGGTCAGCGTCGCCAAGCGGGTCGCGAGTCCTAGATCGCGGGCACGTCCCTGGATGTCCGTGCGATCCTCGGCGGGCAGCTCGGCCCACAGCTCGCCGAGACGGGCCTGGGTGTCGGCATCGGCCTCGGACAAGATCCGCAGCAGTGTCGACCACAATCGGCCCTTGGTCGCGATGCCGGGTATCGCGGTCAGGGTTGATTCGGGCAATTCCAGTAGCTGTGTACCGACTCGACGTTGGATCTCGGTATCGGTGCGCTCGACCAGGTCGAGCAGGCCGCGCCACAGAATCGGATCGCTGCATCCCGCGAGCGCGGCGACCAGCGCCGCCATCGCCGCTGGGTCCGCGGTGATCGGGTTGGCCGCCAGCGTATCCAGGGCCGATGGGCTCAGGTAGGCGGTGAAGCGGAGCATGTCATTGATCGCGCCGTGCTCGATAAAGGTCGCGGCGAGTTCGGTAATGGCTGCGGGCGGGCCGATATCGAGCAGGATGTCGCCGAGTGCTTCGATCACATCCTCGTCGCAGCGGGCGAAAACCGATACCGCCGCCAAACGCAGCTCGGTGGAACCGGCGAGGACGGCACGGAGGATATGCGGTACCCGATTCAGCGGCCCGGACAGCAGTTGGCGCACGATCGCGCTGATATTCGCGCCCGAGTACGCATAGGCCGCCGAGAGGATCAGGCCCTCGTCATCGGATACGCCCGCCTCGATCGCACGGACGAGTTCTGTCGTCGCGAAGCCGAGGAACGGACCGGCCGTGACATAGTCCTTGCGGCGCAACAGTTCGTTGGCGACCTGCACGACCGGTTCCGGCGGCGCGACCTGGGCGAGCCGGCCGATGGTGCGCGGGTCGATATACGGCGCGCAATCGGCGGCATATTTCGGGTCCAGCATGCGGAGGGCTTCCGCGGCCTTCTTGGGATGTTCGATTCCCACCGCACCAGCAGCGCGTCCGCCAATCATCGGCGGAACGACCCGCTGCACCAGCGGTATCGAAACGCTCAGCGGGATGATCGGTACCAGCTTGCTGAGCCGCCCGAAGGTCGCGGAATGGTCGTCGAAGAGGACGCGCGCGATGCGTTGTTGCAGTTCGTGCAGTTGTCCCGCGCCGAGTTTCTCCAAATGCGACAGGCGTTCGGCGGGGACGTGCAGTGTACGGGCCAGCAGCACCAGCTGCGCCCTGGTCACCAGGTCCGTCATCAGCCGAGCCGATTCCCGAACATGACCTTTTTGGCCGCGGTGCTCAGCGGCCAGGGCAGTGCACCGACCAGTCCGTCGACGGCCTCGGCGAGTCCGGCCGTCTCGGCCCTGCGCGTGTCGCGGAACATGGTCAGCAATTCCGCCGATTCCGCCTCGGAGAGTTGATCGAGGGCCGCGACGGGGCCGCCCAGTTCGTGTTCGAGATCTGCTCTGGCGGTCATATTCGCTCCCGGTTCCCCAGGCCTCGCGCAATGACAGTGCACGAAGCACCTCTAGATCACATTCTGCAGTGCCACCTGGCCCACCGGACCCGCTTCGCTGGTATCGCCCGCCTGGCAGTCTTCCGGCAAGCGCACCGCCGGTCCGGCTGGTCGACGGTCGGAGCCGTGGCGCGATCGGATACGACAATGCCGCGGTGGTCGAGTGGATCTATGCCAGATTGGACCGGTGACCGAGGCATGGACCGGTGACCGAGGCTATTCGGGGCACCGACCTTGGTCATCGTCAATGGCGAGGATTCGCCGACGGTCATCACGTCGTGCACGCTCACGCTCTTCGACGGCTACACCGACGCCACGCCGCCGATCGAATCGGCGGGCATGCTCATCCAGCCGGGCTGATCACCGAGCGACAATGTGCTCCAAAGCGGCGAGGTCCTGTTCGAGCATCCGGAACAACCAATAGATGGCGATGAAGGCCAGCGCGCTGCCCACACACAGCACACGCAGCGGCACAATGACCGCCGGAATATCCCCGGCGGGAATGAAAGTCGCGCCCGCGACGCCGAGCAGCGGGACCGCGGCAGCGATGGCGAGGAAGTAGGTACTGGTGCGGTCGAGTTGGCGCAGCTGGGTGTCATCGGCGGCACCGAGTCTGCCGTGCGGCAAGAACATCGGGTAGACGCTGCGCACCGCATAGAAACTCACCAGGAAATACGGGTAGGCCATGGCGATCGCGCCGCACACGATCTGGGTGATGAAGAAATGCACATACGCTTCGGCGGTGAGGTGATTGCCGGAGACCTGCACCGAGACCGGGACGACGACACCGGACAATACCCATAATGCGAAGCAGATCAACACATTTCGGCGACCGAGTTGCAGAGTATCGCAGCGGGCGCGCGCCAGCGTAGGCGCATCGTAGGACTTGCCCTTGCGTAGCCCGCGCGAGATGGACCACAGATCGGCCAGCAGCACATTGGTGAGGATGATCCCGACCAGGAAGCAGATGCCGTAGGTGGTGACGGCGAACTGGTCGAATCGGTGCTGCGCCTGCGCGTCCAGTTTGGCGATGATGAGCGTGCGATTGTGGTTGTAGCTGTACAGGATTGCCAGCGCGTTCGGACCGGCGATGGCCAGCGCCATGATCGGGTGCATGAGCACTCGGGCGCGCAGTCGCCAACTGTGCGGCGGCGGGTCGACCAGGTCACGGGCGCGCGCGTGCAGGCAGACATCGAATTGCTGGGCCATATCCGCACCGCGCGCCCACCGCTTATCCGGATCCGGGTCGAGCGCACGCACCAGTGCGCGGCACAGCGCTGCGGGGCAATCGGCCGGAAGGTCCTGATACGGCAGCGATTTCGGACTGCCCGAGCGGCGGTTCAACATGCCGTCGAGTGCGGTGCGATCGCCGCCGGTCACCGTATCGTCGTCGAAAGGTTTACGGCCGGTAAGCAATTCCCACAGCATGACGGCCAGGGCGTAGAGGTCGCTGCGGGTATCGAGGTCGGCGGCAGTCGTCGATTTGTCCGGATGCACGGCGGCCAACTGCTCCGGTGACATATAGGCCAGCGAGCCGCCGAAATACGCGACCGGGCTGTCACCGGAGACATTGCCGCTGAAGCTGATATTGAAATCGGCGAGTTTCGGGATGCCCTCGGCGGTCAGCAGCACATTGGCCGGTTTGATATCGCGGTGCAGCACCCCGCAGCGTCCGGCGTAGTCCAGCGCCTGGGCCAGCCTGCGGCCGAGCCAGGCAATGGTCTCCGGCCAGGACAATTCGGCCAGTTCGGCACGCACGGGCGATTCGCTGGGGCGGATCTCACCCTTGTCGGCGAGTACGGAGTCGATGACATCGAGCAGCAGTGCGCCCGACCGCTCGGCCGCCGGGGTATTGCGCACCCGCTCGAGCACGGTGAATAACGTGCCGCCCGGCACGTACTGCATATACAGCAGGCGCAGGCGGCGACTCTCCAGGACGCGCTGGTCGAAGACCCGCACGATGTAGTCGTGGTCGAGCTGGGCCAGGGTCTGTGGTTCGGCGCTCTTGTCCTGGGAGATCTTGACCGCGACGAGTCGCTGCATGGAGCGCTGTCTGGCCAGGAACACCCGCGCGAACGCGCCACGCCCCAGTCCGGTCATCAGGTCGAAGTCGTCTATTTTCTGGCCGACGTCGATCTCGTCGAGGTTCACCGGATCGGTGTAGACGGACATCAGAGTGCTGCGGTAATCGTCGGTGGCCAGCATCTGCGAGAGTTGCTCGGCCTGTTCGGGATAGGCCGCGGTGTATTCCTCGACATCCACCGAAGTACCCGCGCGCCTGCGGACGTGGAACTCTTCGTAGATGAGATCCGGCGGCAGTGGCCAGGTACGCAATTCCGGCAGATCTTCGACGTACTCGGCGAGACGCTTCGGCTCGGTGCCGCGCATCCAGCGGTTCGCCAGATCGACCTTGATCAGCTCGATCAGCGACACCCGGCGGATGGCGGGGGAGTCCGGTAGATACGCGGGCAGATCCGGCGGTGTATCGGCCGCCCGCCAGGCATCCGCGAATCGCTCGACGACCTCGGCGACTCCGGTGCCACGTGAACCACCCGGCGAGCGGTCCGCAGCGACCGTCGCCCCCGGAACCGGCGGAGCGGGGTGCGCCATCTGCGCATCGTAGCTCCGCCGATACCCCGATGGCGGCCGAGTTGGGCAACTGATTTGCTAGCTCAATGCCTGGTAGAGGGTGAGCCAGCGGTCAGGGGAGACGAGGCCGACCGGTTCGTCGAGCGCGATTCCGGCAATGGTGCAGGCCGCTCGGACCTGGCGGGTGGGATAGGCCAGGCGCAGTGTGGTCGCGAGGCAGCCACCGAGGCCGGAGAAGCCGAGTTCCACGAGTTGGCGGTAGCCGCGGAGTTCCCTTGGCGCGAGTAGTGGTTGCTCACGTCTGCGCAGCCGCAGGGCGGCGGCATCTACCCGGGGGATCGGACGGAAGCGGTCGCGGTGCACGCTGATGCCCATTTCCATTGTCACGGTGGGCCATTGGGTGACAGTCAGTTTGGTCCAGCGGCCGTAGTCCCCGGCGTATTTGCGGGTGAACTCGCGTTGGGTCAGTAGTGTCGCCGAGGTGAGCTCCGGTGCCGCGAGACACCAGCGCAGAATATCGGTGCTGGCGGCGAACGGGATATTGGCGACAACAATGAATCGAACGCGAGGCGGGGTGATTTGGCGAATATCGGCGTGGTGCACCTGAATTCGACGGTCGCGTGCATAGCGTGCACGGAGTTTCTCGGCGTAATGGCGGTCCTTTTCGTAAGCCAGGATGTGGTGTGCGTAGTGCAGGAGATGACCGGTGAGCATGCCGTCGCCGGGGCCGATCTCCACGACGAGATCATCGGCACGGATACCGGCGGCGCGTACCAGCCTTCGGGCGACGTGGGTGTCGGTGAGGAAGTTCTGCGACAGCTGTTTGCGGGTGCTGTCGGAGCGGATTCGGGCATGCGGCAGCGAACGATTGCGGGACATGGGTGTCCTCCGAACGGAGTGGTCGAATCAGGAATGTGTGATTCGCCCGGACCCGTGCCGGAACACTATGGGGCGCAGCCCATCTCAGCGCCGTGAGAAATCGATCAGATCGATCCGGCGAGGGGAGCAGCGCAGCGCGCGGGCAGAGGCCGGGCCGCCGCGCGGGGCCGCACGTAGTACGCGCAGACCACGCGCGCTCCGTTCAAGCCAGGACTGCCTCCCATACGGGCAAACATAGAGCACGCCGGGGTTGTCCGCGACTGATTTATCGCGCCCGTCGCTGCGATTCCGAGGCCATCAGCCACAGCGCGACGGCAGTGTCGGCCCCGGATACCCGAGCCGATGGAATTGGTCTGGTCGCCGAGCCGCGCGCTGAGAATCCCGTCGCCTGACGTGGACTCAACGCGCCGATGGCCGCCAGGGGACCAACTGGCGGCATCGAATCCCGCTGACACTCAGCCCGAAGTTACCGATTGATCGTGTTCGTCGGTCTTCTCCTCGGCTGCGCAGGCTCGCCACATTTCGGCTTCGGCGTGGTTGCCCTGACGTTGGAGGAGCTCGGCGAGTCCGGTCATGGCCCGTGATTCGCGGCGATCGGCCGCAGTGCGCCACCAGCGCTCGGCATCGCCGAGTTCGCCACGATTGAACAGGACGACGCCGAGGTCATAGGCCGCCCCGGCGTGCCCCGCCTCGGCGGCTTGCGCCCACAGACCGCACGCCTGTTCCTCCTCGCCGCGTCCGAACATGGCGACGCCGAGATCGTAGAGGGCGGCGCGATAGCCGCGGTCGCCGTCCTTGGTGCGCTGCCGCGAGTTCGGCTGCTCGGGCTTCGGCTGCTCGGGCTTCGGTGGTTCGGGCTTCGGTGGTTCCGAGAGCGGGGCGTGGTCGGAATCCGCTACCCGTTCCCGCACCACCGGAGCCTGCTCGGCAACCGATGGTTGCATCAACCCGGTACGCGCGGGATGCAACGGCGTGGTCTGCTCGGCTGCTGGGAGCTCGGGGCGGGCGAAAGCCGTTTGCGGTGATTCCGGGAACCGCACCGATTCGAGGTCGGGCGGTGTCGGCTGCGGCTCAGGGGGTCTCGTCTGCTCTTGGGTAGCGGATACGGCTCGCTGCGGCTGAATCGGTGCCGTCGGCTGCGCGGATCCGTCCTGTCGCTGTTGCGCGGGCTGCGACGGTTGGGACGCTGGCACGGGGGCAGCGGCCGCCGGGGTCGGGACGGAGGCAGCGGGCGAACTCGCGGTGTCCACCTCGAGCACCAGGTTGGCGAAATTGGGCGGTCCCTCGCCGACGCTGCACCATAGGACGATCCGCCCGGTCGGTGGTTGTTCGATGAGGATGCCGTAGTTGCCCGACCAGGATTTTTGTGCGCCGAATCCGTCGACCCAGACCGGAGTCAGCGAGAACAGCGCGCCCGGATCGGTCGGAACCACCTCGAAAGTGACGCCGGCGGCGAGGGCATCGCTCCACACGTCCACCCCGGCCAGGCGTCTGCCTTCGATGCCGATGTGCCCGTCGACCACTGACAGCCCGATGCCGTGTCCGCGCAGACCCGCGGGCGGTGCCGCGGACAGTAACTTCATGGTGACCAGGATCGGCGCAGCCCCGACCTGCTCGGTATACATCGGGTAGATCAGGCTGCCGTTCCAGGTGATCGGGTCGGCGGATTGATACCGGGCGGCCAGCGGTAGGTTTTCCGGCGAATTCTGGGCATACCAGTGCGAATACGGCTGATTCATATCGCGCCCCGACCTTTCACCGATGCTTCCTCGCCCCTGTCTACGCGGTCCGGCCGCTAACACCGTACCTGCCTCTGATCTGGTGGCTATCTCAGTCCCGATCCGATCGCATGCGATCGAGCGCGAACGTAGCGCCGAGAAGTTCCTCGCCCGTCCTGGTACCCATTTCGAGTCCGTCGAAAGCTTGCACGAGTCTGCGTTCCTCCCAGTGGAAGTGCGATTCCAGGATGGCGGCCAGCCCGTCGAATTCGCGCCGGAGGGTATCGGCATTGTCCGGCCTGATCGAGTCGAGCAGTTCGGTCAGTCTGCGCAGGATATCTGCGACCAGTTGGTGGTCGGTGCGCAGTTCGGCCAAAACCGGTGCCAATTCGGGGAACTGGTCGGCTAGTGCCGGAAAACCCGCAGTGTCCTCGCCGGTGTGATGCCTGGTCAGCGCGGCGCAGAATGCCGTGCAGTGCGCGCGAAGTCGCATCGGCCGCAGTTCCGAACCGGTTGCATAGGCGGTGACATCCGCGCGGATTCTGCTCAGTTCGGTTCGCAGCCAGTCGTGTATCGCCACCAGTTCCTGTCCGAGGGCACGCGCCCGGTTTGCGTCGAGGTCGGTTGATGCCATGAATCGTCTCTCGCTCGAGGAAGACGCACAGGCCGTGCGGCTCCGCGAAGGGGGTTGGAATGCGGCGGGGCCTCGATGGCCCGCTCGACCTCAGTGCGAGCGCGAAAGTGGATGCACGGCGGACTCCTCGATCACGGTGCCTCCATGCCGATCGCCGTCCACCCGGCGCCGCCACGCGACACATCCACTGATCTTGCACCCTGAAAGGCGCGACGATCAACTCGAGTGTTTTCGAAGACGTTGCGCGCCATGCGATATTCAGACCGTGCCGAGCTGGCAACGGCAGGCATTTATATGTAACTCACGGTTACATATAAATCGGGTTCTGCGGAATTCGAGTGCCAGAGCGGCGATGTGGTCATCATACCCGGTCCCGGCCCGCGATGCGCGGTGACCGCGCAACTCGACCCACCGATGGAATGCATCCGTGGGTCGATTCGAACAGGCGTCAGACGCCGACCGTCTCTTCCATTTCCTCCTCGGTCTCTACCGGTCGCTGCGCGCGGACCGCAGCGGCGGGCGCGGGGGAAATATGCCGTTCATATCGCGCGGCGACCACCAGTAACACCGCACCGACCGCCAGCCACACGAACAGGCTCGCGATGCGACCGCCGAAACCCGCACCACCGTCGAAATACAGCAGGCTGCGCGCACCCTCCACGAAACCCGCTCCGTTCCAGAAGGCGTGCAGCGAACCGAAGAAACCGTTCTGCAGTTCGGGACGGTAGATGCCGCCGGAGGTGGTGAAGTTGAGCATGACGAACAGCACCATCAGCGCGAGCGTGGTCCAACGCTTCAAGAAGGTGTGCAGTCCGATGCCGACGGTGATGATGCCCGCCGAGTACAGCCAACCCATCGCCCATATCGTCGCATAATCGTGATCGACGATATGGAAGACCGGTGCGGCCACCGCGATTCCGATAACGCTGACCATCAGCGAGGTCACCAAGCCGATTACCGCGCGCACCCACATGGACAGTCCCGCGCCCGCCGCACCGATCGCGGCGACGCTGCCGTAGGAGCCGATACTCAGGGCGACCAGCAGGAAGAACAGGCCCTGTCCGGTGGGGTCGCCACTGGCGGTCGGGGTGATATCGGTGACCGTCATCGGCAGTCCCTGTGTCCCGGTGACCTGCCGGAACACCAGCTCGACCGCCATGGCGGTGGTATCGGAATTCGCCTTGGCCACAAGTAGTTCGGGATGTTGCGCGTTGGGAATGTACGCGCCGGAGAGCGTGCGGTCGCGCAAATGCGCGGTCGCATCATCGCGGGTGGGCAGCGTGACGACCTCGAGTGCGTCACCGGCCTTGTCCTTCATGGTCTGCGCCAGCACCATGTCCTGCGCGGATGCGCCGACCACGGCCACCTTCAAATGGTTCGGCTCGGGCTGATGGAACGCACCCAGATAGGCAAGCCCCATGCCCAGACACATCAGCAGCGGGGTCAGCAGATGTCCGGCGACATGGCGTAGCTGGTGCGAGCGCATGAAGGTCAACTCCTAACAGTTGGTAAATACAACTATCACTGTTGTATCATACAACTGATGTATAGTGCAACCATGGCCAGTGAACCGCGCTCCGCGTCGATCCACATCATCCAGCGCGAGCTGACCGCCTTCGCCCGGCGCGCCCGCGGTCGCGCCTCGGAGCTGCATCCGGAGTTGTCGCTGGTCGCGTCGAGCATCCTGGATCTGGTTATCGAGCGCGACGGCTGTCAGGCGACCGATCTCGCGGACCATTTCGTGCTCGACAAGTCCACGGTCAGTCGGCAGGTGGGTGCGTTGGAACGCTTGGGCTATCTGACTCGGGAGGTCGATCCGGACAACCGGCGCAACCACATCCTGCGGCCGACACCGGAGGGTCGGCGGGTCGCGGGGGCAGCCGAACGGCGTCGCCATCAGGAGTTCGCCGAGCGCTTGACGGCATGGAACGACACCGACATCCAGCGTTTCGCCGACTACCTGATCCGCTACAACACCGCGAAATAGCCGCGCGAATTCCATAGTCCCCCTACGTAATTCCCATAACGCCAACTACCAAACCAAGCGCTTGCTACGCTCACTCGATGATCCCCACGATTGTCTGGGGCACCGGCAATGTCGGCCGCTCGGCCATCCGCGCCGTCGACGCACACCCGGCGCTGGAACTCACGGGCGTGCTCGTCCACAATCCGGATAAGGTCGGCCGCGATGCGGGCCGGCTCGCGGGGCTCGACTACGACCTCGGCGTCCCGGCGACCGCCGATATCGAGGCCGCCCTGGCCGCGGGACCTCGAGCTGTGGTGTACGCAGCTTCGGGTGATATCCGCCCCGATGCCGCGCTCGCCGATATCGTCCGCGCCGTCGAGTCCGGCGCCGTCGTCGTAACACCGGCGCTCTACGCCCTCTACGATCCGCGCAGCGCCCCACCCGAAATGCGCGATCCGGTGCTCGCGGCGGTCGCGCGGGGCCGTGGGTCCCTGTTCGTCTCCGGTGTCGATCCCGGCTGGGGCAATGATGTGCTGCCGCTGCTGATGAGCGGACTCGGCGGCACCGTGGAAGCGATCCGCTGCCAGGAGATATTCGACTACACCAGCTACGACCAGCCCGATTCGGTGCGCTATCTGGTCGGCATGGGCCAACCGATGGACTATCTGCCGCCGATGGTGGCGCCCGGCATCCCGACCATGGTGTGGGGCGGCCAGATTCGATTGATGGCGCGTGCGCTGGACGTCGAACTCGAGGAGATCCGCGAAACCCTGGACCGGCGCGCGCTCGATACCACGGTGAACACCGAGCGGATGGGGGAGTTCGCGGCGGACACGCAGGGCGCATTGCGATTCGAGGTGCAGGGGATCGTCGAGGGCGAGGCGCGCATCGTCATCGAGCACGTCACTCGGATCCACCCGTCCTGCGCGCCGGACTGGCCGAGGCCACCGGACGGCGAGGGCGCGCACCGTGTGCTCATCGAGGGCCATCCGCGCATCGAAATCACCATCGAGGCCGCCGACGAGGACGGAAACCGTGCCGCGGGCGGCAATGCCACCGCGGTCGGTCGATTAGTGAATGCCATCGACTGGCTCGTCGACGCCGAACCCGGACTCTATGACGCGCTCGATGTCCCACTGCGTCCCGCAGTCGGCAAGCTCGGAAGGAAACATTCATGATCATCGACATCCCCGAGGGCAAGGACCCGATCGGTTACGTCTGGGGCGAGATGGTGCCCGGCATCGGCCTGGCCGCCTCGAACTTCTCGCTGTCGGTGTATTCGCATTCGACCCTCGGACTGCGCGAATTCGAGGCGGCGCGACTGAAGATCGCCCAGGTCAACGGCTGCATCTTCTGCCTGGATTGGCGCACCGAACGCGACGGCCAGAAGGTGGAGCCGGAGTTCGCGGACGCGGTCACCAACTGGCGCACCACCGACCTGTTCGACGAACGCACCCGACTGGCCGCCGAATACGCCGAACGCTACGCCACCGATCACCACAATCTCGATGACGAGTTCTGGGAGCGAATGCGAGCGCAATACAGCCAGACCGAAATCGTCGAATTGAGTATGAGCATCGGATCGTGGCTGGCCTTCGGACGCCTCAATCATGTGCTCGGTCTGGACGCGGTGTGCGTATTGCCCGGCCATTCGGCGTAGGCGAATACCTTTGTCCCAGAGATGGATACGAACAGCGTCGGCACGAATTATCCAGTGGCGCTGATTATTTCATTACAACGGTACCCAATCTACGCCATCGAGGCGGCTCCAATCGTCGCAGGCCCAGTCCCAGATGAGTTGGGCGACGGTTGCGCCGTCGCTCAGCGTGGCGCCGAGGCGTTGGTTGCGGGCCGGGTGGTGTAGTTCGAGGGTGTAGTCGGTCGGGGAGTTGCGGCGGGTCTGGATGAAACTCTTTGCGTCGTTTCCCTTTTCGGCGATCAGGAAGGGGGTGGTGGCGAGCAGATGGAGTTGGCGGACCCAGTCGAAAATCTCGCGCTGGGTCAGTGAGGAATATTTGCGTTCACCGCCGATATCGATCGAGGCGTAGCGGCGAATTTCGGGGCTGGTCAAGGTGTTGGTTCGCGCATCGTAGATTTCGTATGCGAAACCCGCGATGAGGGCTTCGATGAGCTCGCGTACCCGCGGTGCGGCGTAGTCCATGGCGGAGCCGCGCGTCCTGCGGCGATCCACGCTGTCGGCGGCGGTCACCCGAACCGAATCTCCGGCCGCCTCGATCCGCAGCCTGGCATGTCGGGCCGCGGCCGGGATTCGGCTGTTCCAGCCGTGTAGTCCGGCGATGACGGTCTGGTAGAGGTGGTCATCGGCGGGTTGCCCGCGTCTGGATCGAAAATAAGGAAGTACGTCCCCCGGCGATGCCGCCGCTCCCGCGGGTAGCACCACGAACTCATAGCTCATCAACCCAATTTAACTCGGCCCCCGACACATTCGCCCGCCCTGTTTTCGACCCGAACCGCACTTGATAGGCAAGTATTTACTTGCCTATAGTGTGGGGGTGAGCGGTGATGTATTCAAGGCGCTGGCCGACCCCACGCGTCGGGCGATCCTCGACGAACTGGCCGATCGCGACGGACAGACATTGTTCGAGCTCTGCACGCGGCTCACCGTGGGGCACCAGCTCACTTCGAGCAGACAGGCGATATCGCAGCATCTGGATGTGCTGGCGGCCGCCGGTCTGGTGACCACGCGCCGGGACGGCCGGTACAAGTTCCACCATCTGAATCGAGAACCGCTGCGGCGGCTCACTCACCGTTGGCTCCAGGAGGACCCATGATCCGTATCAATATCACCAGTGTTCTGGTCGATGATCAGGACAAGGCATTGCGCTTCTACACCGAGGTGCTCGGCTTCGTGAAGAAGACCGAGGTGCCACTCGGCGAGGCGCGCTGGCTGACGGTCGTCTCGCAGCAGGAACCGGAAGGCGTTGAACTGCTGTTGGAGCCCGATGGGCATCCGGCGGTCCGGCCGTTCAAGGAAGCGCTGGTCGAGGACGGGATTCCGTTCACCTCGTTCGCGGTGGACGATCTGTACGCCGAGTACGAGCGGTTGCGCGGGCTCGGCGTGCGATTCACTCAACAACCGCTCGATCAGGGGCCGGTTGTGACCGCGGTGCTCGATGACACCTGCGGCAACCTGATTCAGATCGCCCAGCTGAAAAGCTGAGACTCAAGCCGTTCGGAGTATTGCGTCGGCGAGGAGATCCAGTTGGCGGCGTGCCTGCAATGAGCCGATGCGCAGCACCAGATGCTGTGCACCCGCATCGAGGTACCGTCCGAGCCAGTCGACGCATTCTTCGGCCGAACCGCCGAAATAGGCTTGGATCGTGGACATTTCGTCGAGCGAGCGGCGGTAGTACCGGCGGACGTAGCCGTCGAGTTCGGTGCGCGCAGCGGCGGAGTCCGGGTTGATATTGATGGTGGCGTAGAGGGCTGGGGTGATGTTGCGGGTGGTCTTCTCGCGCAGGGTATGCCATGCGCGGGCGTAGGCTTCCGGGTCCGGTAGGAACGGCAGCCAGCCGTCGTAGTGGCGGGCCACCCGTTCGAGCACCCGCGGTGTGTCACTGCCCGCCAACCACAGCGGGGGACCCTCTGGGCTGGCGGCGGGCAGGGTGCGCTTCAGGTCGTCGAGTTGCCAGTAGCGGCCGTCGAATTCTGTTCCACCGGACCAACTCCGACGCCAGATGGCCACCGTTTCGTCGAGCCGGCCGACACGTTGGTCGAAAGGTACCCCGACAGCGGCGAATTCGTCGCGGCTCTCGGGCAGCGGGAATCCTGCGCCGAGACCGAGGATCAACCGACCGTTGCTGAGCTGGTCTACGGTGGCGGCGGTGTGGGCGCCAAGCAGTGGATGACGCAACGTCGCGGTGAGTGCGGCGGTGCCGAATCGGACGCGCGTGGTAGTCGCGGCGACGGCGGCGAGTAGCGGCAGTGGATCGACTCGGGTTCGCGCCAGCGGCGAATCGCCGATCCACACCGAATCGAACCCGGCATCCTCGGCGGCGCGCGCGAATCCGACCAATCCGGCGGCATCATGTTCGCCGGTCATCGAAGTTTCGCGGCTGGGTAGCAGCAAGCCGATCTGTGTCATACCGGCGATCTTCACCCCCGTTGCCGAATCGGGGCAATTACCTCGAAGGTAAGCGACCTAGCGTGGTTCGAGCTCGGATTGAACGAGATCGTCGGGGAAGGCATACCGCCGAAACGCCCAGTACCGGAACGCCATGGCGAGCAGCACGCCCAGAATCTGGCCGGTAATGAAGTTCGACACGGCCTGGGTGACCGGACTGACGTGCGGCACCCGGATATCGAGCACATACAGCGCGACCGCCTGCGGCAACAGCGTGACACCGATACCGAGCGCACTGATGGCGAAGAACAGCGCCGCCTCGTGGTGCCGCTCGCGACCGCCCCTGGTCCGGAACGACCACTCGCGATTGAGAACATACGAAACGATGGTCGCGATCAAGACACCGAGCACGCGCGCGGTGAGCGGCTTCTCACCGAGCACGGTCAACTTCAGCGCATAGACGATTCCGGTGTCGATGAACCAGGTGATCCCGCCCACCACGGCGAACTTGAGCAGTTCACGTCGCTGGATCAGATACGACCGGTACGGCTCCGGGATCCGGTCGAGCGCAAGCTGGACGAAGGACACGCCCCGCACTATATCCAGCAAATCTGTCACCTCACGTTTTCGACCGGCGATGCCGCCCTAACCCAAGCATGCCCGCACCCGCCGCGCCAGGAAAGTCACCTCGACGGTTTCGGGCGCGCCGCGTTGGTCAGCGTGGCAGTGCTGGTCGTGGCACTGTGTCTTACCTGACCCCATAGTCGCAAGGAGGAGCGCTCATGGCCGATGCAGGCAATTGCGGTGTTGTGCTGACCGCGGGCAAGGCGCAGGTCAGCATCGACCCGGAGAATGGCGGGCGGCTGAGGAGTTTCCGGGTCGGCGATCTGGAGCTATTGCGGCAGGGCGCGCGGTACGGCGCGTTTCCGATGGCGCCCTGGTGTGGGCGGATGGGATCGGGGCAGTTCCGGAACGGCGCAACGTTGCATCAGCTGCCGATCAACGCCGATCCGCACGCAATCCACGGCACCGCCCGCGACAGGGCCTGGCATGTCCTCAGCACAACGGTATCCACCGCCGCGCTGGGCTGCGAACTCACCGACCCGTGGCCGTATCGCGGGCGTATCACCCAGGAGTTCCAGCTCACCGAGCACTCGATCACCCTGACCATGCGGGTCGAAACAGCGGGCGAGTCGTTTCCGGCTCAGGTCGGTTGGCACCCGTGGTTTCTGCGAAATCTGGGCTCCGGCAAGGACATCCAACTCGACTTCACCCCCGCCTGGCAGGAGGAGCGCGGCCCCGACTATCTCCCGACCGGACGCCGCATCGGCCCACAACCCGGCCCCTGGGACGACTGTTTCGGGATGCCCGATGGCACTGCCGTGACCCTGACCTGGCCGCACGCTCTCGAGCTGACCATTACCAGTCCCGCCGAGTGGGTCGTCGTCTTCGACCAACAACCCGAAGCCGCCTGTGTAGAGCCGCAATCCGGTCCGCCCAACGGCATCAACACCCATCCACGTCCGGTCACCGCGAGTGACCCGTTGGAACTGTCCACCACTTGGGCGTGGCGTCTGCTCGACTGAACCCTATGCGCCGTCGATCTCGGCGGCCACGCCGTTGAGGATCAGCTCCAGCGCGAATACGAAGTCCTGGTCGGCCGCATCGGTATCGCCGTCCGACGGCGATTCGAACAGCGGACTGGCGAACAGTGCGGCCGCCTCGGGGAAGCGGTCCGGATCGACGAGGACGGCGAGCGTGCGGCGGTAATTTCGATTTGCCTGCACCTCGTCGAGACCAGTGCCGCGCCGCGCCGCGGTGATCTGCTGGGTGAGCAGACTCGCTTGCCGCACATGCCCGCTCACCAGCGTCAGGATGCCGACCTTGGTCGCCCAGTCGAGTCCGGTGTCGGCGAGTGCGCGCAATGCGGCATCCATCCAGCCGATCGTGTTCGGACCGCGAGGCGGCCCGGAGATCGGTAACTGCGGCAACCACGGATGCTCGGCGTAGACCGCGCGCATCGCGTGTGCCCACTGCCGCATCCCGGCCCGCCAGTCGAGGGATCCGGTCCCGAGATCCGGTGTCGGACCGGTCGCGAAATCGGCCATCAGCTCAAAAAGTTCATCCTTGGAACCGACGTGGCGGTAAAGCGCCATTTTCGTGAAACCCAGTGTCTGCGCGACCTTCAGCAGCGTGACCTCGCCGAGCCCGGCGCGATCGGCGAGGTCCACCGCGGCGCGCACGACCCGGTCGACGTCCAGTTCCGCCGGTCGTCCGAGCCGCGCGGGTGCCGGGAGTCGCCAAAGCCTGCCCAGGTCGGCGGGCACCGCCTCGTCGGCCATGGCCTTACCTCCTCGGTATCGCCGATGCTTCTGCGGGATATTAGTCCGAGAGATAGTATATGGTAGATAGTATCCCTCAGATACTATCTATTTGCGGAGAATGTAATGACCGATCAGCTGGTCGCCTCCAGATCGCGAGTACACGACGTCGACGCCATGCGCGGTTTCGCCCTGTTGGGCATCTTCATCGTCAACATCACCTTCATGGCCTCGGGTTATCCCGGCAATCTGGTTACCGACCCCGCGTACACCTCCACCCTCGACGACGCCGTGCGTGCACTGTCCGAGGTCTTCGTCGAGATGAAGTTCTATCTGCTGTTCTCATTCCTGTTCGGCTACAGCTTCACCCTGCAGATGGAGTCGGCGGCCGCAGCGCGAGCCGCCTTCGAACCACGGATGCTGCGCCGCGTCGGGGGCCTGTTCGTCCTCGGTGTACTGCACATCGTGTTCCTGTACGCCGGCGACGTGCTCACCACCTATGCGGTGGCGTGCTTGGTGTTGTACTGGATGCGGCGGGTCAGCGACCGAACCGCATTGCGCGTTGCGGCGATTCTGTACGGCTTGGTCGTGGCGAGCCTGCTGCTCGGCGCGGTGTTTCTGGATGCGTCGGCACTGCTGCCCTCGACCGCCGAGGCGCAAGCCAATGCCGAGCACGCGACCCAGGCCATGCTCGGCGGCTGGAGCGAGGTGATAGGCGAACACCTCGACGGCCTCGGACTCCTTGTCCTGCAAGCCCTTACCCTGCAGGGACCGACCGCGTTGGCGATGTTCCTCCTCGGCATGGTCGCGGGCCGGCGCAAACTGCTCGCCGAGGTACACGGCGACGAACCGATCCTGCGTCGAATCCAACTCATCGGCTTCCCCATCGGCCTCACAGGCAGCATCCTCTTCACCATCGGCGGCGGCACCGGCCACACCCTCCCGGTCGCAATCAGCGTCGCCACCGCACCCCTGCTCACCGCCGCCTACGTCGCGACTCTGCTCCGCGCAATGCACAGCCCTCGCACGTCTTTCGTCCGCACAGCCTTGGCCCCCGCTGGCCGCATTGCCCTCACAAACTACCTCGCCCAATCGGCCATAGGCCTACTGATCTTCACAGGAATAGGCATCGCCGCCGCCGGCACCTTCTCCCCCCTCGCCACCATGACCACAGCTCTGTTCGTCTTCACCCTCCAACTAGCTCTGAGCGCACTCTGGCTCCATTGGTTCCGCTACGGCCCCGCCGAATGGACCCTGCGCTGGATCACCAACGCCCACCGTCCCACCTGGCGCAGAACCCCACCCGAAGCGCTGCTGAATCAACCATGAGGCCGGCAAGAATGTCGGGGTGACGCAACGAGCGGAGGATAAACTCCTAGTTCTGGTCAACGGGATACCCGGCTCAGGTAAGTCGACATTGGCGGCTCTGCTTGCCCGCATTTTGGATGCGCAGCTGCTCTCCAAGGACACCGTGAAAGAAGCCTTGGCGGAATGCATTTCCCGACCCGATGCCGTGCCGTCGCTCGGCGCGATCGCGATGGAAGCTGTCTGGGCGATGGCTACAGCGATACCGCAGACGGTGGTGGTCGACTCATGGTGGTTCCGGCCACGCGACCTCGAGTTCGCGCGAGCGGGCATTCACCGAGTCGGCGCCGATCGGGCGATCGAGATCTGGTGTGACGCTTCGGTGGAAACGGCGCGGGCCAGGTATACGCAGCGGCAGCGGGCTGCGGTGCATGACGATGGGCTTCGCCTTGTGCGCGATTGGGACACGTGGGCCGAGCACGGCCGACCGTTGGAACTGACCCCAGTGATCCATGTCGATACCACGAAGCCGACAGATACCGCTGGCCTCGCCCGCCAGATCGAGACGACCGCAGCTTCGGTTCATCCGACCCGAGCCGGCGCCCCCGCGCGGTCAGCGACGCACGGAGGAACTCCGGTGAGAGTGCTGCCGTCGCGGAATTGTGACTCCGATCAGCCGCGCTGAGGGATCGGACGATCAGGCGGGGATGGTTGCGGGGAGGCGGCTCAACGCTTCGAGGGCGGCGGTGGTTGTTTCGGGGGTGGCGGGGAGGAGAGGGAGGCGGACGGTAGGGGTCGGAATGCGGCACTGGGCGGCTAGCGCGGATTTGATGACTACCGGGTTGGGTTCGGCGAAGAGGGCTGCGGACAGGGGGGTGAGACGGTGGGTGAGGGCACGGGCTTCCTGGACGGGGCCGTCGCGCCACAGGTCGATCAGAGTGGCGAAGGCCGAGGTGGCCAGGTGCGCGGTGGCGAGGATTGCGCCCGGGGCGCCGAGGGCCAGCAGTGCGGCGGCGTGCAGGTCGTCACCGGCCAGGACGGTGACGTCGGGTGGGAGGGTTGCCATGAAAGTGGTTGTGGTGTCGTCGATGCCGCCGACGGCGTGTTTGAAGCCGATGATGTTCGGGATGCGGGCGAGGTCGAGGAGGGTGTCGGCGCCGAGGATGCGGCCGGTGCGGTGGGGGATGTTGTAGACGATGAGGGGGACCGGGCTGGTGGCGGCCAGGTGACGGAAGTGCGCGAGGACGCCGGCTTCGGAGGGGCGGGTGTAGTAGGGGACAACGGTGAGCGCGGCAGTGACAGTGGAGCCGAGGGTGGCTAGTGCTTCGGCCGAATCCGCGGTGGAGTTCGTTCCCGCTCCGGCGATCAAGGGGGCGTTGCGTTCTCGGCAGACGCCGCCGCAGATATCGAGGACGCGATGGCGCTCTTCGGGGGTCAGAGTGGCGGTTTCGGCGGTGGTGCCGAGGGCGACGATGCCGGTTGCACCCTCGTCGAGTACCTGATGAGCCAGGCCCGCCAGTGTGTCGGCGGCGAGTTCGCCGTTGGCGGTGAACGGTGTGATCAGGGGGATGAAGAGGCCGGTGAGCGTCATGGTCTCAAGCCTGGCCCGCCGCGATACGTCAGGTCCAGTTCGCGTTTCTTCCGTTGAGCATAAGCTGAACTGATGCTCGACGTTCGAAAGCTACGCCTGCTGCGCGAACTGGCCCATCGCAAGACGATCGCGGCGGTCGCGGAGGCTATGAGCTACACGCCATCGGCAGTCTCCCAACAGCTGACCGCGCTGGAGCGGGAAGCAGGAGTACCGCTGCTCGAACGGACCGGGCGACGCGCCACTCTCACCCCCGCCGCACTCACCCTGGTCGAACACGCGGAGACGATCCTCGCGGCCCTCGAACAGGCCACCGCCGATCTCGCCGCCTCCCGCGCAACACTCACCGGAACGCTGCGCATCGGCGCTTTCCCGACGGCCGTCGCCACGATCCTCGCCCCCGCCCTGGTCGCACTGAGCCACGACCATCCGCGACTGGAATTGCTTGTGACAGAACTGGATCCGATTACGGTCCCGGACGCACTCCGCACCGAAACCCTCGACGTCGCGCTGGTCCAGGAATACGACTACGTACCCGCCGAACCCGATCCCGCCCTGGACACCGAGCCGCTCCTCGAGGAGACCATCTACCTGGCCGCCCCGACCGCCACACCGCTCGAAGACCACCGCGACGCCTCCTGGATCGTCGGCACTCCCGGCACGCTCTGCCACACCATGACGATCCGGGCCTGTCAGGCGGCCGGATTCACCCCGCGGGTCCGCCATCACGTGGACGACTTCAGCACCGTCCTCGCCTTGGTCGCCGCCGGTCAGGGCGTTGCCCTGGTCCCCGAACTCGGCGCACTGACCCCACCGCCGAACATACTGCTCACAGCCCTATCCACCCGACGCAAAACCCTTCTGGCCTACCGGCGCGGTACCGGCCGACACCCGGCCGTCGCCGCCGCCCGAGCCGCCCTACGCACCTCTGCCACCACGATTTCCAGCACTCTCGGCAAATAGGGGTGCCCATGCGCCCGACCAGCCCACAACAATTCCACCCGATCTCGATCGGTGCGATCCAATCGCCGTGCTAGGCGACCGACTTCCGCAACGCCGCCAATTCGTCCCCACGCGGATCACTCACCACACCCGACTCCGGACTGTCGAAGATCTGCACCAGCCGCGAATCCTCCTCGAAGCGCGCCCACCCTGGATCACCCGACTCGGCGAAAGCCACCCACGCCGAATGGATTTCATCGGCGAGCGGTTGCGGCGGATTGGGACCGGTCAGGGTGCGCGCGCCCGCGAGTGCGTCGAAGACGAACGGCACCTCCAGAACGTGACAGGCACCGAGCCCCTCGATACCGGATGACCACGCGAACTCATAGGCGTAGCTCGGCGCGCCCGCGGCGGCGATCGACTGAGCGATCCGCAAGGTGTCCGAGCGGAAGGCCCGATCGGTAATGATCGCGGCGAACACATCCGCCGCCGAGGCGCCCGGACGATTCGCACCGTAGATATCCCCGAGCCCGGGATCGAGTCCGTAGCGGGTGAGCACGAAAGGCAGGGTCTCTGTGGTGATCCCGGCTGCGATACCCGTCGGCACCGTAAAGAACCGGAACTCCTCGGCGGTGCATCCGGCGATGAGCGGCACGGCCCGATCAGGTTGCGCGGCAAGCACTTTGACGGGTTGCCCGTCGAGCACCTCACCATCGATCACCGGAAGCAGACTCATGATCCCCATCCCGTTGGCAATGATCGAGGACCCCCACCGCGCCGGATCCGGATCGCTCATCAGCGCCAGCGCGAGTGTATCCTGCGCCGCGCGCAGCTCATCGGGACCCAACTCGCCGAAATCCGCCGCGGTGGGGCTGATACCGAGACTCGTAGCCAATTCTCCGGCGAGTTTGCGCGCATCCTCGACGGCCACCGCGGCGGATCCATTGCCGCTCTGCATGATCGCCTGCCGGAACAACCCACGCGAGAGCGGCGAAGCCATCAGCGTCGCCACACTCATTCCACCCGCCGACTCCCCGAATACGGTGACCCGGTTCGGATCTCCGCCGAAGGCCGTGATGTTTTCCTGCACCCACCGCAGCGCGAACAACTGATCGTGTAACCCCCGGTTCAGCGGTGCGTCCGGCACCGCAGCGAAGCCGGATATACCGAGCCGGTAGTTGATCGAGACCAGCACGACCCCGTCGCGCGCGAACGCCGCACCGTCGTAGATCGCCCTGGCGTTGGATCCTCGGGTGAATGCGCCGCCGTGAATCCACACCATGACCGGCAGTCCGGCACCGCCCGGATCCGGTGTCCACACATTGACATTCAGATATTCCTCGCCCGGTATCCCGTCACTGCCGATCAGCGCGTGGATCGGCGGGGGATAAGGGGTCTGCACGCAGGTCGCGCCGTGGGTGAGCGCATCACGAACTCCCTGCCAGTCCGGCACCCGCGTCGGCAGACGGAAACGCGCGGGACCGACCGGCGCCGCCGCGTACGGAACGCCGAGGAATGCGGTGATCCCCGCGGTCGTCCGACCGCGGATCTTGCCACCGGTGACGGAAACAATCGGTTCCATGAGACTCCTTCGCTCGACTCGATTCTCTACGCAGCCCCCCGCGTCGGACCACGGTTTCGAGCACCTCGCAGAACTTCCGGAATCTCTTCGGCATCGGACTCGGCCTCGCCGGCGCACGTTCGCTGGTCCGCCTACGGTGGAGGTGTGCTCATTCGCTCAGGCGATACCGTCATCGGCGCATGGGGCGTCCCCGGCGCCGCGTTGTCGCAGACCGACCACGAGATCGCCGTGGCCGCCATCGATCAGCTCGACTGAGGCGGGTTCCGGCGCGATGCAAGGCGCATGCAAGGCGATGTAAGCCAGCCGCAACCGCCCATCTGCAGAGTCGAGTTCATGAACGAGACATTCGATGTGGCCGTCGCCGGTGCCGGACCGGTCGGACTGATGCTGGCCTGCGAACTTCGCCTCGGTGGCGCCGAGGTGCTGGTGGTCGAGCGGCTGGCCGACCCCGATATGACCATCAAGGCCGCTGCGATCAATGTGCCCACTGCGCAGGCGTTCTACCGCCGGGGCATGCTGCCCGACCTGCTCGAACAGCAGAATGCGACGGTGCAGCGCATCCGCGCGGCGGGCATGTTCCCGAATGCCGCGACCCAGCGTCTGCCGATCGCTGGTCATTTCGCGGGCATCATGCTTCGCGCAGACGAAATCGACTTCGACGACCCGGTTTTCGCCGAACTCGGCCCGGGCGCCGAGGCGGTGCTGGTGGCCCAGCAGGCCATCGAGGCGATCCTGGCTCGGCGTGCCGACGAACTCGGGATCGAGATCCGGCGCGGTGCGGAGTTGACCGAATTCGACGATGACGGAACCGGTGTCACTGTCCGCCTCGCCGACGGCACCGTCCGCGCGAACTGGTTGGTCGGCTGCGACGGCGGCCGCAGCACGGTCCGCAAGCTGGCCGGATTCGATTTCCCGGGTCTGGACCCGGAGATCACCGGCCATCAGGCGGTCGTCGAAATGACCGGCGCGGAGGGCTTGCGTCCGGGCTGGAACACCACCCACACCGGGATCTACACCAGCGGTCCGACACCGGGCCGGATCCTGACCGTCGAACTCGACGGCCCGCCCGCCGACCGGACAACCCCGGTCACCGCGGCCGAATTGCAGGCCAGCCTACGCGCGGTGTCGGGTGTGCCGGTCGAGATCACCGCAGTGCATTCGGCAACGCGATTCACCGATAACACCCGCCAGGTCACCGACTATCGCAAGGGCCGGGTGTTGCTCGCCGGCGATGCGGCCCACGTGCATTCGCCGTTCGGTGGGCAGGGACTCAATCTCGGCATCGGCGATGCGGTCAACCTCGGCTGGAAATTGGCCGCGGTGGTGCGCGGCGATGCGAGCGAAACCCTGCTCGACACCTACACCGCCGAACGTCATCCCGTCGGCGCATGGGTGCTGGAGTGGACCCGCGCACAAGTGGCGCTCATGCGACTCGACCAGCGCAGCAAGGCATTACGCAAAGTGATGACCGATCTGTTGGCCACCCGCGATGGCAGCACCGCGATCTTCAAGAGGATCTCCGGTGTTCTGCACCGCTACGACCTCGGCGGTGGCCACGAGCTGATCGGCGCGGTCGCACCGGATATCGAGCTGTCCGATGGCAGTCGGGTCGGTGCGCACTTCGCCGATGGTCGGGCGATTCTGTTGGATCTGACCGATTCCGCGCAGCTGCGGACGATCGCCGCAGCGTGGTCGGATCGGGTACGCGTGGTGACCGCGAAACCCGTTGCACCACGCAAGCTTTCGGCAATGCTGATTCGACCGGACGGTTACGTTGCCTGGGCAGCGGATTCCGGCGATCGCGATGGACTTGCCGAAGCGCTGTGCCGCTGGTTCGGCGACAAATCCTGATCGGCTGGTGCCGGCCCGGCGATCAGGGACCGGGCTGGCACCCTCGGAGCATCAGGCCTCTTGGCGATACACCGCGACGACCGGAATCACCCGAGACGTCTTCGCTTGGTACTCTCCGAAACCCGGCATGATCTCGACCATCCGCGCATACAGCTCATCGCGTTCGGCACCGGTCACCACCTCGGCCTTCGCCGTATAGCTTTCGGTACCGAGTTCCACGGTGAATTCCGCATTCGCGCGCAGATTGTGGTACCAAGCCGGATGCTTATCGGCGCCGCCGTTCGAGGCGATCAGCACGATTCGCTCACCGTCAGGGAGATAGACCAGCGGGCTGGTGACCTGGCGACCGGATTTGGCGCCGATCGTCGTGATCAGCACCATCGCCGCACCCTCGAACATGCCGCCGACCTGGCCCGCATTGGCGCGGAACTCATTGATCACCTGCGCGTTGAAGTCGTTCACTGCACTCCCATCGGTTGTTTTCCGCACCAACCCGCGGATAGCGCCGGAAATTCCGCCCCGCTCCTTGCCGGACCAGTCGGGGCAGAATACAGTACGTCCGTACGGTTTGGTTGAATCGACTTGGAGCTGCCGATGTGGGATCCCAAGAAGTACCTCGCCTTCGATGACCACCGCTCGCGTCCATTCTTCGAACTACTCGGCCGGATCGGGGCCGAGAATCCGCGTCGCGTCGTCGACCTCGGATGCGGCCCAGGACATCTCACCACTTCGATTGCCGAGCGCTGGCCAGGCGCGGTCATCGAGGCATCGGATTCTTCGCCCGAAATGGTCGCCGCGGCAAGGGGTCTCGGCATCGACGCACAACTCGGGACGGTGCAGGACTGGCAACCGGCACCGGATACCGATGTCGTGATCAGCAATGCCGTATTGCACTGGGTCCCGACGCACACCACTCTGCTGCCCCAATGGGTGCGCGCGCTGCCTGCAGGCGCCTGGCTCGCGCTGCAGGTGCCCGGCAACTTCGACGCACCGTCACACCGCGCGATTCGCGAACTCGCGAGCCGCGAAGAATGGCGCGACCGGCTCACGCCCGCGGGCATACTGCAGCCGCGGGATGTTCTCGACCCCAGCGGATATGCCCAGGTGCTCACGCTCACCGGTTGCGCGGTCGACGCATGGGAAACGACTTACCTGCAACGGCTCTCGGGGGAGAATCCGGTCCTCGAATGGGTCACCGGAACCGCCCTGCGCCCGGTGCGCAACGCACTCGACGACACCGGCTGGCAGGAGTTCACCGCACAGCTGGCGCCACTGTTGCGCGCGGCCTACCCGCGCCAGCTCGACGGCACGACCTGGCTGCCGTTCCGGCGGGTCTTCGCCGTGGCACACAAGGACGGCTGAGCCCTGATTATACTTCCCGGCTATAGCTCAGGCGGCAATCCCTACTTCGGAAAGGTTTGCGATGGTTCCCAGCGTTCTCCCCTGTGCTTGCGGTCCGGACTGCCGGTGCGGTTGCCAGGATGGCGGCAAATGCTCATGCGGAGATATATGCCAACACGAATGACCGATCGATGCTCCCGAATTCGGGAGCATCGATTCGTGTTCAGGCGGTGCCCGGCGCGACGAACATGAAGCTCTTCTCCTCGACGCGTTGCTTGATCCGCCACCGGCCATCGACGCGAGCGAAGGTGTCGTGATACCAGAGCCCGCACAGCATCAGACTCTGCCGACCTTCGCCGGTCGAGACCAGCATCGGGTTGTGACACATGGTGCGCGCGGTGGCGGTGTCGCCGTCGACGGTGATGGACGAATTGCTGATCAGATGTTGAAACGCAAGGAAATTCGGCATCACGCCGGCGAGGAACTTCTTGGTGGATTCGAGATCACCGACCGCGCCGCCCATGGCCGAATAGTCGATATGCGCATCCGCGGTGAAGATCTCGTCGAGCAGATTCCACTGATGGGTGTCTACCGCATGTGAGTACCGGACCATGAGGTCCTCGATCTCCATGCGGTCGGAAATCTCCTGTAGGGACAGCATGGTGCCTCCGAATTGCCGACACATCGTTCCGGCGGTGGCGCGGAACTGTGGGTCAGGGTAGCGGTTGGTTGCGCGGCGAATGGGATATCAGTGCGGTACGGCGTCGCGCACCCGCCCGTCCGCGTCGTGCAGTAGTGCGCGGGCCGCCGACACGTCGACTCCGGTCAGGCGCATGACGATAGCGGTTTTCACTTGGCCGTCGGCGGCATCCAATAGGGCCGCGGCGGTGGCGGAATCGGTTCCGGTCGCCTCAGCGACGATGCGGCGCGCACGGTCGACGAGTTTGGCATTGGTGGGCTGCACATCCACCATCAGGTTGCCGTAGACCTTGCCCGACCGCACCATGGCGGCGGTGGAGAGCATATTGCACACCATCTTCTGCGCCGTGCCTGCCTTCAACCGGGTGGAGCCGGTCAAAACCTCAGGTCCCGTATCGATTTCGATGCCGACGTCGGCGTAGGTGCTGGCTTCCGCGTTGCGGTTGCAGGAGATCGCGACGGTCGCGGCACCGATCGAGCGGCCGAATCGCAGCGCACCGATGGCGTAGGGGGTCCGGCCGCTGGCGGCCAGTGCGACAACCACATCGTCGCTGGTAAGTGCGATGGCGGACAGGTCGGCGGCGGCCAGCGCGGGATCGTCCTCGGCACCTTCGACGGCGCGCAGCAAGGCGACGGGTCCGCCCGCGATTATGCCGAGAACCTCGCCGGGATCGGTGCCGAAGGTCGGTGGGCATTCGGCCGCATCGAGTA
Source organism: Nocardia sp. NPDC049737 (assembly GCF_040674755.1). Lineage (NCBI taxonomy): Bacteria > Bacillati > Actinomycetota > Actinomycetes > Mycobacteriales > Nocardiaceae > Nocardia > Nocardia sp. NPDC049737. The sequence goes on from NZ_JBFANH010000021.1 coordinate 115,071, forward strand.
CGCCGAGGCGGCCGCTGGTGCCCGCGCCGAGGTAGATCAGTCGACCGCCGTGCCGCCGTGCCGCGACGATCAGCTCGACCGCTCGTGCGATCTGCGGAATCGCCTGCGCCACAGCCGAAGCCACACCGGCATCCTCGGCGTTCATGGTGTGCAGCAGCTCGTCGATCGGCATCGAATCCAGCATGCTGGTGCGTGGATTCGACGCTTCGGTTGTCAGCGAACCGATTTCGGTCACCGCGACACCGGGTAATTCATTCGGCCTCCTTGGTTCGACGATCGGCTACCGCCTCGTAGGTGCGCCGCAGCGCCCTTGCCGCCGACGGCGTGCGTTGCAGGACGCCGACATACAGCGCATCGACGATGAGGAGCTGACTCATACGACTCGCCATTGCCGCGGAACGGAATCCGTCCTCACGTCCGGCCACGAGCACCGTGTGCGCGGCGGTATTCGCGAGTCCGGATCGAGCCCCGGCCGTCACGGCGACAGTGCGCACGCCCGCGTCGGCGGCCCGGCGCACGGCTTCGACGATAGCGGCGGTCTCACCCGAATGCGAGAACGCGACGGTTACATCACCGGTCTGGAGCAGGCTGGCCTGCACCAGCGCGTCATCCTCGGATGTGCATGCGCCGCACCACATTCCGATGCGGGTCAGCTTCTGCGCCATATCCATCGCGACGAGTCCGGACGCCCCGATGCCGACCAGATGCACCCGTCGCGCGCCCACCAGTGCGTCGACGACGGCTTCCATGGTCGCGGGATCGGCGAGTTCGGCGGTCGCCATCATGCCCTCGGTTTCGAAGGCGGTCAGTTTGTGCAGTACCTTCGATAAAGGGTCGTCGGCATCGATATCGGTGGCGAATACCGGCGCGTTGTCGTCGCCGCCGACCGCGGCCATTGCCAGTCGCAGCTGCGGATAACCTTCGTAGCCGAGGGTTTTCGCCAGTCGGACCACCGCGGAGGTGCTGGTCGCGGATCGCTCGGCGAGCTGGCTCACTGTGAGCTGTGCGGCGGCAGCCGGATCGTGCCGGATCACCTGCGCGACGCGAAGTGCGGTCGGGGTGAGTCGTGGTAGCGCCGCCAGCAGGCGAGTGCGTACGTCGTCGGAATCGGGCATCGTTCACCCCGCCAGCGTGAGTCGTCGGGGCATGGTTACCGGCGCGCCGGGCAGTGTGAATCCAGCCGCACCCGGGGTGATGGAACCGAGCACCGCCGCGCGACTCGCTCCGGTACAGGCGGGATGGCTACCCGCCAGACCGTGTGCGGTGAGGAAGCCGAGCACGGCGAATGCGGTGGCCTCCTTCGCCGCCGACGGTAGGCCGAGTTCGTCCGATGTACGCAATTTCGTGGGGCCCAGAGATGCGCCGAGCATTGCCATCAGGGTGGGATTGCATGTCCCGCCGCCCGACGCGACGACCTCGGTCGGGCGCAGTGGTGCGAGGGCGTCGGCGATGGTGCGGGCGGTCAGCGCGGTCACAGTGGCGACAATATCGTCGGCGGAGGCCGCGGGGCCGTCCAACACGCGCTCCAGGTAGCTGCGGTTGAACAGCTCCTTGCCGGTGGACTTGGGGGCCGGTGCGCGGTAATAGGGTTCCGCGAGAAGGGTTTCCAGCAGATCGGTATCGATGTCGCCGCGGGCGGCACGTACTCCGTCACGGTCTAAATGCTCGACACCGCCCGTGCACAATTCGACGGCCGCATCGATCAGCGCGTTGCCAGGTCCGGTGTCGAAGGCGACCGGCTTGTCGCCGGTGACTGTGACATTCGCGATCCCGCCGATATTCAGCGCGGCCGCGCGTTCGGGACGTCCCGCCAGCCACAGCAGGTCGAACAGCCCCACCAGCGGTGCGCCCTGTCCGCCTGCGGCGATATCGCGCGAACGAAAGTCGCTGACGACCGGCAATCCGGTGCGTTCGGCGATCCATGCGGGCTGACCCAGCTGCAGCGTGCCCTTTACCGCACCGTCGCTCACCCAGTGGTAGACGGTCTGCCCATGGGAGGCAACGAGATCGGCTGTGCTGCCGAAGAACTCGTACATTGCCGCCAGAGCCGCATCGGCGAAGGCCTGGCCGATCGCGGTATCCAGACGGCACACGGTCGCCATGTCCATGGCATTGGGCGGCAAGGCGGCGATGAGTTCCGAGCGCAGTTCGTCGGGATACGATCGGCTGAGCTGTCCGACGAGTCGCACCTGAATCGTCGTGTCCCGCAATACGATGTCCGCCCCGACGGCGTCGATCGCATCGTGCGAGGTTCCCGACATCAACCCGATGACGCGCACTAGGCCACCACCGCAACAGGTTCCGGCTCATCCGGTGCGGACGCCGAGTGGAACAGGCTCGCGATGCCGCCGACGATCAATGTCACGAGTACACCGATCGGCACCAACCACTGTGCCGCGATCCCCTTTTCGACCACCTTCCCGGCGACGGTCACATCGATCTTGACCACCCGCACCACGAATGTCATCACGATCACCGTGGCAATGAAGGCGACGATCGCGTCGAACTGGTTGGCGCGCGCGACCAGTCGCCCGAGCAGGAACGCGCCGAGCAGCGCACCGTAGGTGTAGCCGGCGATGGTGAGCGCCGTCAGGTACACATTGCCCGTCGTCGCACTGAAACCCATGGCGAACAGCGCCATCAGCGCCGCCCACACCAGTGTCATCACGCGCGCCAGACGCAGCAGCGTGGCATCGGCGAGCGTACGTCGGGAGAAGCCGCGAATGATATCGGCGACCGTCGAATTGGCCATGGAATTCAACGCCGAGGACAGCGACCCCATTGCCGCGCCGAGGATTCCGGCGACCAATAGCCCGGAGACCACCACCGGCAACCCGTGCAGAATGAAGTTGGGATACAGACTGTCCGCGCTGGCCAATCCGAGTTCCTTGGCCGTCTTGCCGCTGTTGTATGACCACAGCAGCACACCGACCAAGGAGAACGCGGCGAATTGGATGGCCACGAAGATGCCCGAACCGATCATCGCCTTCTGACTGTCGCGCAGCGACCGCGTCGCCAGAATCCGCTGCACGATCAGTTGATCCGAGCCGTGCGAGGCCATCGCGAAGATCGCGCCGCCGATAACCGCGGTCGGCAGGGCGAATGTGCTGGTGAGGATGTGCGCGAGACCGAAATCGGTATCGAAGACGCGGAACTTGCCCGCATGCAACGCATCCGACCAGCCGGAGGCGCCGACATGGCCGGTGAGCACACAGATCGCGATAAGTGCACCGGTGAGGTAGAGGCCCATCTGCAGCGCGTCGGTCCAGATCACCGCCTTGATGCCGCCGAGGTAGGTGTAAACGACGGTCAACAACGTCAGCGCCACGATGATCGCGTCGTAGCCGAAGTCGAGTCCGAATTCGCTGAGCAGCAACTTGATCGGAATGGCTGAGGCGAACAGTCGCACACCCTCCGCGAGCAGCCGGGTGAACACGAAAGTCACCGCGGCCACGCCCTGCAGATAGCGACCGAAACGAAGCTCGAGGTACTGGTACGCGCTGACGAACCCGCCGCGCTTGTAGAGCGGGATCAGCACGATCGCCACCACCGTGCGTCCGATGATGTACCCGATGGCCAATTCGACATTTCCGAAGGCCTGATCGGTGTAGGCGCCACCCGGAATCGAAATGACGGTGAGCACACTCGTTTCGGTGGCCACCACCGACAAACACACTGTCCACCACGGCATACGGCCCTCACCGACGAAATAGTCGCTGCTGGACTTCTGTTTTCCGGACAGCCGCAGGCCGATCCACGCGACGGTGACGAGATAGACGACGATGACGGCAAGATTGAGTGCGTTCAACGCAGCTCCCCGGTGACGCGGCGGACTGAGTGCAATTAAGTGTCAGTGGTCACGCATGTCCTGTCAATAAGTGTCAGAGATTCGGGTGACCAGCGCTTCGAGCGCGGTGGTCGGGTCGAGGCCGAGCAATGCGGCACCGTCGATCGGATCGCCGATCGGATCGCGGCGGTCGATCGCGTGCGCGATCCGGTGGTCGAGCGGCTCCAAGAGTGGCGCGCCGAGCTTGGTGAGACCGCCCGTGATCGCATAGGGGACCGGTGGACGAATTCCGGATCGTTCGATCGCGGCGAGGACGGTGCGAGCGAGTGCACCTGCAGCGGCTGCCATGATCGCGGCCGCGATATCGTCGACAGCGGCGGCTACGAAGGGTGCGAACTCGGCGGCGATCAGGGCCGGATTATCCTGTTCGCCAAGATATTTCGGCAGTGCTTCCAGTTCGATGCCGTAGCGTTCGCGGGCCTTCTCGGTCAGGATCGTGCGTTGCCCGCGGCCATCATGGGCACGTAGTGCGGCGCGTAGACCTTCGAGGCCGATCCAGCCGCCGCTGCCCTCATCGCCGAGTTGCGGTCCCCACCCGTCGACTCGGGTAAACCCGCCGGCATCGTCGACGGCGGTCGCGACGGCCCCGGTTCCGATAGCCAGCACGACACCGGGGGATCCTCCCAGCGCCCCGGCGTGTGCGGTGACGGCGTCGGAAGTCACGGCGACCGCTGCCGCGCCGGGAACCTCCGCCAACCGCCGGGCAAGTGCCGCCGCCGCGTCCGGTGCCGATGCGGCACCCGCCGCGCCGACAGACAGCGTGAATGTTGTTGGTAGCGAATCGATCTGCCTTGTCACCGCGTAGATCGCACGCTCCGCCGCAATGACACCCGTCGCGTATGCCAGCCCCGGCGCACCCGGTGCTTCCGCATAGCCGACCTGACTTCCGTCGACGCGCAATGAACCGCGACAGCCCGTCTTGCCGAGATCGATCGCGAGAACATGGCTGGTCATGGGAACATCTTTACCCTGTGCTCGGCGAGATTGAGGCCATCGCTGAGTGTCGACGCCGCGACGAGCAGACGAGTTCGGCCTCCGAGTCCTTGACCGCTGCGTCAGCATCGAGGACCACGTCGATGCGATCGGGATCGACAACGATCACGCCTTCCTCCTCGGCGAGGATCAGGTCACCGGGGGATACCTCGACGCCACCAGAGGTCACCGGAGTCTGTAGCTCACCGAGTTGTGCGGTGGTGCCCGCCACAGGCGTGACGAAGCGGCTCGTTGATCTCGGCGGATTTCCAGCAAACTATTGGCACACCACCGTATGATGCGTCAAGAATTCGGTTTGCCCTGCTGCGATGACATCCAGGAGGTCATGCGCGTGGAAGACAACCGATACCTGGCCGAGGACGAAACGGCACGCGAAATGCGTCGCAGAATAGCGCTGGCGCTGCCCGCATTGGGGCTGATGGAGCCCGTTGTCTGGAACGGCTCGAACGGTAACGCAGCCGAGCCGTTGACCGTCGAATTCCCGACTGTCCAAGACCGGTCCCCGGGGCCGGGCACCACGATTCACGGCTTGGCCGACCTGAACTGGCAGCCTGTACCCGGCGCACCACCGCAAAGCTTCGAAACCGCCGACGTGCTCGGTTCCTATCGAACCCCCGGCTTCTACGCGAGCTATGCCCGCTGGCACCCCGGTTGGATGAGCGCCCCGCACGCCTACACCTTCGATCGCCACGCCGTAATGCTGTCGGGCGTATGGACGGTCGGCGCGGGCCCCACCATCGACCTCACCGCCACCCTGCCCATGTACCCTGGCGAATTCGCCACGCGCACAGCGGGTACACCGCACTACGACGGAACTTTGGGCGACAGCCCGGAGCCCGCGGTTTTCATCCTGTTCGGAATCGGGCCTGCCGTACCGATTCCCGTGGACCCCGCGCGGCCGCTGTTCGTCCGCATCTAGTCGCGAACCAGGCGAGAATGAGTGTGTGGCCGATCGTTGATGCGGAGGTTCGGTGCGACTGAATGCGAAACTGGCGCGGGAACGGTTCATGGCAGAACCGGTAGCCCGACTCGCCACCGTGTCCACCGACCTGCGTCCACATATCGTGCCGATCGTATTCGCGGTCATCGACCACATCATCTACAGCGCCGTAGATGCGAAGCCGAAGACGACAACAGCCTTGCGCCGCTTGGCGAATATCGCCGCGAACCCCACCGTAGCCGTGCTCGCCGACCACTACAGCCAGGACTGGACGCACCTGTGGTGGACCAGAGCCGACGGCACCGCGCGAATCGTTGACGCCCCCGAAGCCGAGCAAGCCCTGGAGCTTCTGACCGCACGGTATCCCGTCTACCGCACCCAGCCGCCCCCCGGACCGGTGCTGGCCGTCGACGTCACCCGCTGGTCGGGCTGGTCCGCGAGCTGACCTGTCGATCTACTCGCCTCGCGCAATGGACGTAGCCGTTCCTGCCGAGTCACACCACGGATCGTGAAAGCATGGGATCACCGGTCGAGAGGGGACACGCGTGGGGCAGCTGGAGGGCAAGGTAGCAGTGATCACCGGGGGCGCGCGCGGTCAAGGGCGTTCGCATGCGGTCACTTTGGCCGCTGAAGGCGCCGACATCGTGCTGTGCGATATCGCCGAGCCGATCAGCAGCGTGCCGTATCCGCTGAGCTCCGAAGACGATCTCGCCCAGACCGTCAAGCTCGTCGAGGAGACCGGGCGGCGCTGCCTCGCGGTACAGGCCGACGTGCGCAGCCGCGCGGCGATGGACGGGTTGGCCGAACGGGCCGTCGCCGAATTCGGCCGGATCGACATCCTGCTCGCCAACGCCGGTATCGCCTCGGGTGCGGCCATCGCCGAGATGGACGAGCAGATGTGGCAGGACATGATCGATGTCAACCTCACCGGCGTCTTCCACAGTTTCCGTGCCGTGGTGCCGCATATGATCGAACGCCGGTGGGGCAGAATCGTTGCCACCTCGTCCATCGTCGGCCGCATGGGAGCGGCGAACTCGGGCCACTACGCGGCAGCGAAATGGGGTGTCATCGGTTTGGTCAAATCGCTTGCCCATGAAGCAATTCCGCACGGCATCACCGTCAACGCGGTACTACCGGCCGGTGTGCGCACCGATATGATCATGAATCCGGCAATGTATTCGGCGATGGTGCCCGATATCGAGAATCCCACCCTCGAGGATGTGGAGGCGATGTTCGCCTCCGGTCCGCCGAATGGCGACCTCATTGTGCCGCAAGAGGTTTCCCAAGCAATCCTACTTCTGGTCGGCGAATCCGGGCGCCACTTCAACGGCGAAGCGATCACCATCTCCGGTGGCATGAGCGCGGGCACCATCTGACGCGCGCCGCAAATCAACCGAAGTCGCCCTTTACGTCGACTGAACACTCCCGCCGGCGCGACTAGTCACCCAACAGCTGCCCGTCTTTTTCGTCGGTGCGAGGTGTAGGCCGCCCTGTGGGACTGACCGCAAGTGGTGACACAGCGCCGTCCGACGCCGTACTCTCTGAGTACGGAACGCGTTGATCAGCGAATATTCGGACATCATGTCCGCGAAGTACGTGACCACCACACGTCGAATCGAATATCCGAACTCTCCGCCGCATCACCGGAGCTGGGCGCGCCTGTCCCGACACCACGGCCGCACCGATCGGCGTTCGCGTTTCAACCCGCATGAGGTCCGGAGCCTGGACAACAGGACGAATGGCAAACCAACAGCTCTCGTTATCGGAGGTGGATGATGGCCAGGAAGTTCGAGGGGAAGGTCGCGCTCGACATACGTGATTCGGTCCCCGATTGGGGGCCTTACGCAGAGCCGACGGCGCCGCGGGGCGCGCCGAATGTGTTGTATCTGGTGTGGGACGACATCGGGATCGGCACCTGGGACTGTTACGGCGGTCTGGTCGAGATGCCGAATATGAAGCGCATCGCCGATAGCGGTGTGCAGTTCACGCAGTTCCACACCACCGCCCTGTGTTCACCCACACGCGCCTCCTTGATGACCGGCCGGAATGCGACCTCGGTCGGTATGGCGACCATCGAGGAGTTCACCGACGGGTTCCCGAGTATGTGTGGGCGCATACCGGCCGAAACCGCGCTGTGCTCGGAGGTTCTCGCCGAGCGTGGGTGGAATACGTACGCGGTCGGCAAATGGCATATGACTCCACTGGAAGAGGAGAATCTGGCCGCATCCAAGCGGCATTGGCCGCTGGGGCGTGGGTTCGAGCGATTTTACGGTTTCCTGGGCGGCGAGGCCGACCAGTGGTATCCGAATCTGGTGTACGACAATCACCCGATTTCGCAGCCTTACCCTCCGGAAGACGGATATCACCTGTCGAAGGATCTGGCGGACAAGGCGATCGAGTTCATCCGCGATTCGAAGGTGGTTGCCCCCGACAAGCCGTGGTTCACCTACTTGTGCCCGGGAGCCGGGCATGCGCCGCACCACGTACCACGGGAATGGGCCGACAAGTACCGCGGCCGGTTCGACATGGGCTATGAGAAGTATCGCGAGATCGTCCTGGAGAACCAGAAGCGCATGGGTCTGGTGCCGGAGAACACCGAATTGTCGCCGATGAATCCGTATTCGAATGTCACCAGCGCGGACGGCAAGCCGTGGCCGGCGCTGGATACGGTGCGGGCGTGGGATTCGTTGTCGGAGGACGAGAAGCGGCTGTTCCGACGGCAGGCCGAGGTATTCGCCGGATTCCTGTCCTACACCGACGCGCAGATCGGCCGACTACTGGACTATCTCGAAGAAAGCGGCCAACTGGACAACACCATCATCGTCGCCTTCTCGGACAACGGTGCCAGCGGCGAGGGTGGGCCGAATGGCACCGCCAATGAGATGAAGTTCTTCAACGGCTACATCGACACGATCGAGGACAGTCTGGGCAAGCTCGACGAGCTGGGTTCGCCGACCACCTACAGCCACTACAGCATCGGCTGGGCGATGGCGTTCAACACCCCGTACAAGCTGTACAAGCGATATGCCTCGCACGAAGGCGGCATCGCTGACCCGTGCCTGATGTCATGGCCGGCCGGTGTGGCGGCCCGCGGCGAGGTGCGCCACCAGTACCTCAACGTCTGCGATGTCACCCCGACCGTCTACGACCTGCTCGGCATCACACCCCCGGATACGGTGAAGAACGTACGACAGCGTCCTTTGGAAGGCATCAGTTTCCGGGCGCTGTTCGATGACGCGAACGCGGACGTCGGTAAGCACACGCAGTTCTATTCGATGCTCGGCACGCGCGGGATCTGGCAAGACGGGTGGTTCGCCGACACCGTTCACGCGGCATGTCCGTCCGGCTGGGGGCATTTCGACCAGGACCGCTGGGAACTGTTCCATATCGAGCAGGACCGCAGCCAGATGCACGACCTGGCCGATGTTCATCCCGAGAAGCTGGAGGAGCTGAAGGCGCTGTGGTTCTCGGAGGCGGAGAAATACAACGGCTTCCCGCTCAACGATCTCGACGTCATCTCCATGATGACGCGTCACCGCCCGACGTACGGTGCGAATCGGGACAGCGCTGTCTACTATCCAGGCGTCGCGGATGTGGGCCCCGGGGCGGCGCTGGAGATTCAGGGACGGTCGTTCGCGCTGCTCGCAGAGGCGACGATCGACAATGCCGATGCCGAAGGGGTGCTCTTCGCTCATGGCGGCCGACTTGGTGGACACACCCTCTACGTCAAGGACGGCCACCTTTGTTACACCTATAACTTCCTCGGTGAGGAAGAGCAGACCATCGTCTCCGATCGAACGGTCCCGCTGGGCGACCACATCCTCGGCATCCGGTACGAGCGCCACGGTACCCGCCCCGATAACTTCACACCCACCGGTGAGGCCGTCTTGTACATCGATGAGAACCCGGTCGGCTCTCTCGATGACATGCGGACCCAGCCCATCGTTTTCTCCGGCGTCGGAGAAGGAATCCGCGTCGGCCGCGACAGCGGTCAGTCCGTATCCGCGAGCTACCGCTCACCGTTCCCGTTCACCGGGGGAACGATGCACCAGGTCATCGAGGACGTGAGCGGCAAGCCCTACCAGGACCTGGAAATGGCGGCGGCTGCGGCATTTTCGCGCGATTGAGGCGGCGATCCGTGGCTACCGCAACCCGTCACGATGTCCGGCGAGGCATGGTCCGGATATCCGGCGGCAGCTTCGCGATGGGATCGGAGGACTTCTTCCCCGAGGAGCGGCCGGTGCACCAGGTGCGGGTCGATTCGTTCTGGATCGATCCGCATCCGGTGACCAACGCCGCGTTCCGACGCTTCGTGAAACAGACCGGATACGTCACGGTCGCCGAACGTACTCCCGCGGCCGAGGACTACCCGGAGGCGGAGCCGGAGAACCTGATTCCGGGGGCACTGGTATTCCAACCCACCAAGGGACCGGTGCCATTGGACAACTGGCGCCGTTGGTGGCGGTATGTGCCCGGCGCATGCTGGCGCCACCCGCGCGGGCCCGGCAGCACACTCGACGGGCTCGACCGCCACCCGGTCACCCAGGTCGCCTACGAGGACGCCACTGCATACGCGGCCTGGGTCGGTAAAAAGCTGCCGACCGAGGCCGAATGGGAGTATGCCGCCCGCGGCGGACTGGACGGGGCCACCTACGCCTGGGGCGAGCAGTTCGAACCCACCGGCCGGCGCATGGCCAACATCTGGGTCGGCGCATTTCCGTGGCAATTCCACCCCGGTCGCGGGCAGACCGGGACGCCCGGCACCACAGCGGTCGGGACTTATTCACCGAACGGCTACGGTCTGCACGATCTGACCGGCAATGTCTGGGAGTGGACTGTGGACTACTTCCGCCCGCAGCACCCGACGCCGACCTGCTGTGCCCCACACAATCCGCGCGTGGACACCCCCGAACCAACAGCGCCGCAACGATTTCCACGCCGCATCATCAAGGGCGGATCGTATCTGTGTGCGGCCGACTACTGCCTTCGGTACCGGCCCGCGGCCCGACAAGGTCAGACCGAAGACACCGCTACCTGCCATCTAGGCTTCCGGTGCGTCGCGCACGACGCACCGGAAGCATGAAATTGCTTCCTCGACCGGCTAGCCGGTCCTCGACCGGCTAGCCCAGTTCGAGCGTGCCGAGAATCTCAGATGCACCAAACGACGCTACCGAGCGGGAAACACAACACGACCGAACCGGCCGGAGTGGCGGATGCCGACGGTGATTCGGCAGAAGCTGCGGGAGCTGCGAGGACTAGCAGAGGCAAGGCCATAACAGTGGCGGCAACGGTTTTGACTGTCTTATTGGACATTTTTCATCCTTCAACTAAAGGTTTGAATCGAGAATTATTCTCAACATCCCCGTAGTCGCCCTGTTGGGCCCATACGCACCTTTTGTCTGGTACGCCGAATTCGGTGATGTAGACCCCGACGAGCTCTATGAAGTCCGCGAACCAGGCGACGCTGCCAAGTTGCCGGAATCAAGCTCTGAATGCATCACGTGCCGATCGAATGCTGCTGGCACGCGGTTGGTTGCTTGGTGAAGTTCACATGATTTGCCCCGGATGGAGCACATCCTCCGGCGAGGCCGACAGTTGCTTCATCGGCCGGACCGAACAGGGACGCCATCTGGTAAACGGTAAGGCGTCAAGTAGAGCTTACCGCTGGCTACCACACGAATCGGTGGAAACTGGGGAACATTTCGAAGACAACTCTCCGATTTATGACGAGGCCCCGAGGCCGAGTCGCCCTCGGTCGCCGTGGTCGGAGCTCCGTTCGGCAGTTCGATCGCCACACCGACCCCCAGTGTTCGAGCTATATCAGGCTATTGTTCGGTCCACACCGCTAGGTTTGCGGGCATCCTTCGCAGCCGGTGATGTATCGATAGGGGCCAACGCGTGACACTGACCGAAACCGACCCGCGCGTCGAACGCGACCGATCAGGGGAGCGGGGCAGCGACTACGCCAGGTTGTCTCGCCGAGTGCGACAAGCGGGACTGCTCACCCGGCGGCTGCGCTACTACGGTGGGCTGATCGCGGTCACGGTGGTGGGGCTGGCCGCCGGATGGACGGCGTTCGCACTCATCGGTGACTCGTGGTGGCAGCTGGGCACCGCGGTGTTTCTGGCCGCGATCTTCGCTCAGTTCGCCTTCCTCGGCCACGACGCCGGGCATCAGCAGATCTTTCGCACCCGCCGAGCCAATCAGCTGTTCGGCATGATCTGCGGGAATCTCGGCATCGGGTTGAGCATCGGCTGGTGGGTCGGCAATCACAACCGGCACCACGCGAACCCCAATACCGAGGGCGCCGACCCCGACATCATGGGCGTGCTGGCACACTCCGATGTGCGGGCGCGGGCCAGCCGCGGCATCCGGCGGCTGATATTCCGATACCAGGCATGGCTGTTCTTCCCGATGCTGTTGCTCGAAGCGGGCAGCCTGCACACCGCCAGCGTTCGAGCCGTGGCACGACGGGCGACGCCGTACTGGGCTTGGGAGGCCGCGCTACTGTGCGCCCACGCGATCTTGTATCTGTCCGCGGTGTTCCTGGTGTTGTCCCCGGCTAAAGCGATTGCCTTCCTCGTCGTTCAGCAAGGCCTGTTCGGGTTCTACATGGGGTGCACTTTCGCACCCAACCACAAGGGGATGGCCGTACTGCCCACACCTGGTTCCACCGACTTCCTGCGCCGTCAAGTGCTCACATCTCGCAATGTCCACGGCGGGTGGTTGACCGATGCCGCCCTCGGCGGCCTGAACTACCAGATCGAGCACCACCTGTTCCCATCCATGCCCCGGGCCAACCTGCGCCGAGCCCAACCGCTGGTCGCCGCATTCTGCGCTGAAATCGGTGTTCCCTATCGCCAGACCAGCCTGTTCGGCTCATACGCCCAGGCGCTACGTCACCTGCACACCGTCGGTCGATCGGCCGGCGCGGCCTCCTCGTCGCGTTCGACGAGCTGATCGATTCCGGACAGCCCGGCAGTCAGCACATGAATGAACTTCGCCGCTGGTCCAGCCGCTCAACTAGCAGCCCGGCGAACCACACTGTTGGTCACTAGCCCTCCTCGCACTCGATTCCGGCCTGCATCGATGCCGACGACACGAACACCCTGCCAAGTAAACAACCTTGCGTAGTGTTTGCGCAGAATATCGAGTAGCCGATACTCGCGTGCGTCGGTTTGTTCGAGCGCAGGATTTTCGTATGACGCTTGCGATATTCGGCGTGGGCTTCCGCCGGGGTTGACACACGGTGGTGTAGCCCAATGTCCAGGGTCTTTCTCAGTCACTCCAGCCGGGACGATCGCGAAGCGATCGCCCTCAAGACGTGGCTGACCGCAGCCGATCCAGGCCTGACCGGTGAGATTTTTCTCGATCTGGACCGACAGACCGGAATTCCGGTGGGCGTGCGGTGGAAAGACGCGCTGCGCCGCGCGAGCGACCGGTGCGAAGCGGTTATCTGTCTCGTTTCCGATAATTGGGACGCATCGCGCGAATGCAAAGTCGAATACCGCCACGCCGAGGACCTGAACAAGCCGATCTTCGCGGTTCGGTTGCAGCCTTTGACCGGTCGCGATATCACTACCGAATGGCAGCGCTGCGACCTGTTCGGTGACGGTCCGAAAACGGAGATCGCGGTGGACGGTGAGTCACCCCCGGTGCGACTGCTCACCGATGGTCTACTGCGACTCCGGGACGGTTTGCGCGCGGCCGGGATAGGGGCAGATACCTTTGCTTGGCCGCCGCCGGACGAACCGGACCGGACACCGTATCGCGGCTGGCAGCCACTGGAACAGGTGGACGCCGCAGTGTATTTCGGGCGCGACACCCAGGTCGGTCGCGCTCTGAATGCGATACGGGGAATGCGCAATTGCGGCGAGGGTCAAATGTTCGTCATTCTCGGGCCGTCGGGCGTCGGCAAATCGTCGTTCCTGCGGGCGGGCTTGCTACCGCGCCTGCATCGCGATGACCGGCATTTCCTGCCGATGGGCATCGTCCGGCCGCAACGTAACGCGCTCACCGGCGGCAGCGGATTCGCACACTCGATTCACGACCTACGCGACAGCATGGGATTGCACACACCCAGCCTCGGTGCGATCAAGGAAGGAATTCGGGATGTCACCCGTCTGTGTGCATGGCTGACCGAGGCGCAGCAGGCCGCCAAGGATCGCATTATCGACGCGACCGACAACGTGCCACCCACGCTCGTATTGCCGATCGACCAGGCCGAGGAACTATTCGGCGTCGACGCGGGTGAGCAGGCAGGCGCCTTCCTCGGTGTGCTCGCAGAACTGCTCGGCGCGGACGACGCGCTGCCGATGATCGCGATCGCGACAATTCGCTCCGACCGGTACGAGCCACTGCAGACCGCGCCGCAGTCGGCCGCCCTGGAGGTCCGCCCGTTCGATGATCTGAAACCTATGCCGCAGGCTCAATTCAAAGAGGTGATCTGTGGACCTGCTCGACGCGCGCGGGAATCCGGGAGCCGACTCTCGTTTGCGCCCGACCTGGTCGACCGACTGCTCGACGACTGGTCGCGCGGCGCGGATACGCTGCCGCTGCTCTCCCTCACGCTGGCACGGCTCTACCAGGACTACGGCGACGCAGAGATCACACTCGCCGAGTACAACGCGATGGGAGGGCTGCGCCGCGTCGTGCAGTGCGAGATCGACGAGCTGCTCGCCGCGGATCTCTCAGCCAGGCAGCGGCAATTGAAGGTGCTGCGCACCGCGTTCGTACCGTGGCTGGCGACGATTAATCCGGACAACGACCAGCCGATGCGGCGCGCGGCGCGTTGGTTCGACCTGCCGTCGGAGAGCCACCCGCTGCTCGAGGCGTTCATCGCCAGGCGCCTGCTGGTCCGCGACGAGCGCGACGGCGAGGTTGTTGTCGAAGTCGCGTTGGAAAGCTTACTGCGCCAATGGGATACGCTCGCCACGTGGCTGCGCGAGCAGTCCACCGACTTGAAGAACGCCGACGAGTTGGAACGCGCGGCGCACGCCTGGAAAGCCAACGCGCGCAGCGACGAATGGCTGCTCGTCGGCAGCCGACTCGATGATGCCGAATCCCTCGCCGCCGAACCGGGTTTCCGGGAGCGGCTCAACCCGACGCGGGAATTCCTGCTCGCCTCCCGGCGGTGTGCAGACGAGCGCGTCGAGGCAGACCTGCGGGCGGCGCGGGAGCGTCAGGAATCCGCGGAGGCCTTGGCGGCTGCGGAAACTCAGGCCAAGGAAAAGGCGCAGGAGTACACCCGGGTGCTGCGACGGCGGTCGCAAATACTGCGGGTGGCGTTGGCGTTAGCGGTAGTCGCGGCGTTGGCCGCCGGATTCTTGTTCCTCAAAGCATCGAGAGCGGAGAAAGACGCGACCGCGCGCAGCCGGGATGCGACCGCGTTGGCACTGCTCGCGAATTCGCAACTGATGCTGTCCGGTTCGTATCCGGGCGTCAACGACGACGTGCTCGCCATGCAGAGTGTGCTTGCCGCGCGCAGTTTTCCGAACCGCAACAACGGCGAATACTCGTTGCTCAGCGCCGTGAATCAGCTACGCAACCTGCGCAAGATCATCCCCACCGGCGGCGGCGACCTTCGCAGCGTCGATTTCAGTCCCGACGGCACGCGCGTCGTGTCCAGTCATGGTGAGCACATCCAGCTGTGGGACGCCGAAACCTGGAAGCCCATCGGCGAGTTCATGACCGGGCACACGCGGGAGGTGATGCAGGTCGCGTTCAGCCCCGACGGCAAACGCATCGTGACCGCCAGTGTCGACAACACATTGCGGCTGTGGGATGCCGAGACCCGCCTGCCGATCGGCGAACCGCTTCGCGGACACGAAGCACAGCTCACCAGCGTCGCGTTCAGCCGGGACGGCCGCCGAATCGTGTCGGGCAGCTCGGACAAGACGCTACGAGTGTGGGATGTCGAATCCCGCCAGCAGTTCGGTGAGCCTATGCGCGGACACGAGAGAGAGGTGATGAGCGTCGCGGTCGGCGTCGATAACACGGTCGCGTCAACAGGTTTCGATGGCACGGTTCGGCTGTGGGATATCGAGTCCCGTCAGCAGATCGGCGAGCTGATACGCGTACCCGGAGAAGAGTTCAGCAGTGTCACGTTCAGCCAGGACGGCACCCGAATCGCAGCGAGTGGTTCCGAGACCACGATCCGGCTGTGGGATGCCCATACCCGCCAGCCGATCGGCGAACCGCTGCGCGGCCACACCGCCGCTATCGAGCGAGTGGTGTTCAGCCGCGACGGATCCCGGCTCGCCTCGGCAAGCGACGACAAGACGGTGCGGCTGTGGGATACCGCGACCGGCCAGCCGGTCGGAGAACCGTTGGTGGGACACGAATTCGCGGTCAGCGCGGTCGCCTTCTACCCTGACGGACAGCGTCTGGTTTCCAGTGGCTTCGACGAAACGCTGCGCGAATGGGACGCCGCTGGCGGACAGGTTCTCCGCGGGCACAACGGGGGAGTTCTCGCCGCGGAATTCAGCCCGGACGGCACTCGGATCGTGTCCGACGGTGTCGATGCGACGATACGGCAGTGGGATGCCCGTACCGGGGCACCTCTGGCTGCGGTGATCCCGATCGAGGGCGTGCCCGCATGGCACTTCAGCCCCGACGGCACGCAGATCGTCACGATCTCTACCACCATGCTGCGACACTGGGACCTGGCCAGCGGTGCTCCGGTCGGGAACTCGATCGCCATACCGCCGGACACCAAGCGTCTGGCATTCGGCGTCGCCGACCGAAAACTCGCGACGGACAACGGCACTGATATCCAGATACGCGACATCGACACGATGCAGCCGATCGGTGTTCCAATTCGACAGCCCGCGTTGAATGCCTTCGAATTCAGCCCCGACGGTCGACAATTCGCCACCGGCGGCCGGGACTGGAGTGTCCGCCTCTGGGATACGAACTCGGGCCAGCAGATCGGTAAGGTCCTGAAAGGCCAAGGCTGGGTCAAGGACATAGAGTTCAGTCGGGACGGCCACACGCTCGCCGTCGCATACCAGGACAAGACGGTACGGCTGTGGAACGCGCAGACCGGAGATCCCATCGGCGATCCCATGCGGACCGATGGCTGGGTAAGCGACCTCGCGTTCAGCCCCGACGGCCGAACCATCGTCACCGGAGGTGAGGACAGCACCGTTCGTTTGTGGGATGTCCAGAAGCACAGTCAGATCGGTTCTGCCCTCATGGGACACACCCAACCGGTAACGCATGTGGAGTTCAGCCCCGACGGCAAGGATGTCGTGTCGACGAGCTACGACGGAACCATCCGTGTTCGGCCGGTCCCGACCGCATCAACAGACATCTTGTGCGACAAGATGACCTCCAACATGAGCCGGGAACGCTGGAACTCCTGGGTCTCGCCGAAAATCCCTTACCACAAACTGTGCCCGAATCTGCCGATCAAGGGTGAGGAGGGCAAATGACAGTGGCTTCCGATGACGAGCTGGTGAATGCCCTCTGGGAGAGGCGGATTCGCTGGTCCCATGCGGCCACCCGGATGAAACTGCGGATCGACCGACTCCGGCTGACGGTGCTGTACCTGAGCAGTTGGGGAGCGATCGCGGCCGCACTGACGGCTACGGTGCTGCGGCAGTCCGGGCTGAGCTCGCGCATCGTCGCGGCCACCGGTGCGGCGGCACTGGCAGGTGCCACCTATGTCGGAGCACAGTTACTGACCTCGGAAGCGGTCCGGCGCTGGACCCGCGCGCGGGCGGTATCGGAGGGAATGCGACAGCAGATCTTCAGGTTTCGCGCGATTCCGGGCACAGTCGCGCAGCTTCGCGCCGAAGTCGAAGAGCTCGAACAGGCCGCCGAGGACCTCCTGTGCTTCCTCGAGGAGGCGCCGCCCGTGGGACCCGCACCTGGGCCGCTGACACCGGAGCAGTATGCGAGCAAACGCGTCGAAGGCCAGATCACCAATTACTATCGCCCGACCGCTCGACGGTATTGCGCGCGAGCACAATTCCTGCGTCGGGTCGCCATCGCACTGGGGCTGATCGCCACGATGGCGGCGTCGGTCAGCACCGCGGTCAGCGCCGACGCCGCCACCCGAATCGCACCATGGATAGCCGTTTTGACCACACTCAGCGGTGCGCTGGTCGCCTATCTCGCAAGTAAGCGATATGACTTCCTGGTCATCAGCTATCTCGCGACCGCCAACCGGTTACAGCGACTGCTCGACCACTGGCGAACAGCGGGATCCCCGACCGGTCCACCGCAGTGGTCGGAATTCGTCGACGACTGCGAGAACACCATCGCCGTCGAAAACGAAAGCTGGCTGGCAAAATGGGCCGACGCTCGCTGACCATTCGAGCGAGGTCGTATCAACTGTCGGGCTGTTCGATGAACTCCGGGTAGACCGTGAAATGGCGGACCGTGCCTGATAGGTCGGGGAGTTCGACAGGTGTCGTCCATGTTCGGAAGTTGTCGTAGCAGTCGCTGTACAAGTATTGGTGGTCGGTATAGGCGTCGAAATAGATTCGCCAGCCGCCGCCGGGGAGCGCGATGATGCACGGTCCTTCGACGGGCGCGCCCCAACCGGCCCAATCGTCGTTTGCCACAAAGGTGTACGGGCCGAGCAGATGATCGGCGACGGCGAGTTCGATGTATTTGGTGGATTCATTCTTGGTGAAGGCGTAGTAGCGCCCAGCTGCGCGGACCACGGTGGTGTCGATATAGCCGTAGGAGGTGTTGTCGGGCTGGGCCAGCCCGATCAGCGGCCTCGGTGCGCTCCATGAGCGCAGTTTCGGGTCAGCGGTGGTCAGGTGCGGTGTGAACCGGTAGCCGTCCGACAACGAGACGATGACACTGATGCTTCCGTCGGTGTCGATGAACCACTCCGGCGCCCAGGTCGATGTCACGCCCGGCAGCGGCACCATGATGTCGTAGAGATGACTCCAGTTCAGCCGGTCCGCGCTGTAGGCGAAACCGATGGTTCGCCCTTCCCAGCCGGTGGTGTAGGTGAGGTAGTAGTAGCCATCGATATTGCGAAAGACGCTGGGGTCGCGCAGCAGACCCGTCGGCGGCCGGTAGGCGGGCCCGCTCAGCTGCCGGAAGGTGATCGCATCGTCGGATTCGTAAACATACAGATCGGTTTCGCTGTCATCGGTGAACGCGGTCATGGTGTATCGCGGCACCGAAGGTGGCCGCTGCGCGGCCGCCGCGTGCCCGGCGGCAGGTAGCGCCGCAGCCAACGCCAGCAACGATCTTCGGCTGAGCACCATCCGCTGATTGTGCCGCGAAGTCGACTGAACATTTGCCGACACGCCGACGGGGTATGCGAGGCCTAACAGCCAAGGCCCGCGGCACCTTTCACGCGAGGCCGACACGGCACGCCCCGCTTACCCTGCTGGACGCTACTCGGCCCGCTCAATCGCCTCGATAAGAGATAAGGAGTAGTCGCCTACCCGTGTCCGCAGCTATGCGCAGTCCGACAATGAATACGCAGGTCGAAGCCGGTCCAGGCGGTAAGGCACAAGCCAATGATCTGTCCGCTCAACCGTGCGGAAACAAGTTGAATCGACAGCGCCACAAGCGTTTTCGACAGATAAGACGCCCGGGTAACGTCGAGCGGCCGAACGGTCCTGGTAAACCTCGACTCCGCGCTGGCCTTCGCCGCGCCCATACTGGCCCGCCCATCCAGAATCAGCCGCCGCACAGCACCCGAAACGGAGCAGAAAATGCGATACCCAACAGCGTGCATCCTCCCACCCGACCTACTGCAGTCGGTCGCGCGTGAACTTCCGCCGGAACAGCGAGCAGAACTGCTTGCCTCCATGGATCTGGACAACAGCATCCGAATGATGCGGGCCGAAGCCGTCGGCCGACAGGGACCACGACCGCAACAGGCCGTCGGCGCGGTATCGAACGGTATACCGCAGCGATCGATCTTCGACCAGCGGCATTCCACTGCGATGGTGCCGGGCACGCTTGTTCGAGCCGAAGGTCAGCCGCCGGTTGCCGACCCGTCGATCAACTCCGCCTACGACAACTTCGGCGCCACCTACGATTTCTATTGGAACGTATTCCAACGCGACTCCATCGACGACCAGGGCATGCCGATCGCCGCTATGGTGCATTTCAGCGCCAAATACGACAACGCGTTCTGGGATGGACAGGGACACATGTTCTTCGGTGACGGAAGCGGCCAGATATTCACCGACACCACCCGCAGCCTCGACGTGGTCGCGCACGAGTTGACCCACGGGGTCACCCAGTTCGAGGCGAATCTCACCTATTCCAACCAGTCCGGCGCACTCAACGAATCCTTGTCCGATGTTTTCGGATCGTTGGTGCAGCAGTACCACCTCGCCCAGACCGCGGATCAAGCCGACTGGTTGATCGGTGCGGACATCGTGGGACCGCTGCTGTCACCTGCATTGCGATCGCTGAAGGCCCCCGGCACAGCCAACCCTCATGACAACCAACCCGCCGATATGTCCAAATACGTGCAGACCACCAGGGACAACGGTGGCGTCCACATCAACTCGGGCATCCCGAACCACGCCTTCTACGTGCTCGCCACCACGCTGGGCGGGGAAGCGTGGAAGACGCCGGGAACAGTCTGGTACGACGCGCTCGTCGACCCCGGGCTCAAACCCAACGCCACCTTCGGCAACTTCGCCGCTCTGACGTTGAAGCAGGCCCGCTACCGTTTCGGAAGGGTCAGCAATGAAGCGCACGCGGTGGAATCGGCATGGGATGCCGTGAAAGTCACGCTGCGCTGAACCCGACGGCCACGAATACCATCGTGTCTATGGCCACATCCGACGTACGTCTCGAATTCCGGCGAAGCGGCGGCCTCGCCGGAATAGAGATGACGACCTCGGTCGACGCGCGCGATCTGCCCGCCGAGCAGGCACCGGTCATCACCGACCTGCTCAACAACACATTGCCCGAGCGGAACACACCGACACACCGTCCACCGATGCCGGATCAGTTCGACTACGAACTCACCGTCACCGACGGCCATCGGAGCAGCACCTATCACTGGACCGACATACAGATCCCCGACGCGGCACAACCGCTGATCGCCGAACTCGCTGAACGTTCCGAACCGGAGCCGACTATCTGAAGCGGATCGCCTGACAAGAAGGCAGCCACCGTAGGCGGCTCGAGCTGTGGCCCATCAGTTCAGGAATCGGTATCGGCCGCGCGGAGTTTCGCCAGCAGGGGTTCGGCGGCCTCGGCGAGGAATCGGTCCTGTTGTTCGTCGCCGATTTCGACGACAGCGATGTCGGTGAAGCCAGCGTCCTGGTAGGGCCGCACCGCCGCCACGATGGCGTCGAGATCGGGACCGCACGGGATCGTCTCGGCGATATCTTGCGGGCGCACGAACTGCGTCGCGGCCGCGAAACTCGCCGGCGTCGGCAGGTTCGAGTTGACATCCCAGCCGCCCGCAGACCACCGGAACTGTTCGTGGGCGCGCTGGATTGCTTTGTCGCGGTCGGTATCCCAGCTGATCGGCAGTTGCCCGGTCACGCGGGACTTCGCCGCAGCGGAGTCGTTCGCGCGCACGCTATGCCATGACCGAACGAGTTCGGCATCGGGACTGGTGCTGACCATCTCGTCGGCCAATGGGGCGAATCGCTGCACCGATCGTGGTCCGGATACCGCGACCGCGATCGGTACCGGCTGGTCCGGCAAGTCCCAGACCTTAGCGGCGTCGACTCGATACCAGTCGCCGAGTCGGCTGACCGTCCCGCCCGCGTGCAGATCACGAATGATGCCGATGGCCTCCGCGAGTCGCTCCAGCCGTTCCTCGAGCCCGGGCCAGCCCGCACCGATCACGTGTTCGTTGAGGCTCTCGCCGCTTCCGAGCCCAAGGGTGAACCGCCCTTCGGC
Source organism: Nocardia sp. NPDC049737 (assembly GCF_040674755.1). NCBI lineage: Bacteria > Bacillati > Actinomycetota > Actinomycetes > Mycobacteriales > Nocardiaceae > Nocardia > Nocardia sp. NPDC049737. Next base: position 136,706 of record NZ_JBFANH010000021.1, read on the forward strand.
CAGGATCTGCAACGTCGCCGCCTGCTGCGCCACAATCGCGGGGTGGTAGCGCATGGTCGGGCACGTCACGTAGGTCATCAACGGGATTCGCCGGGTCGCCTGCGCGACGGCCCCGAGGGTGGTCCAGGCGTTCGGGGCGTGTCCCTGCTCCTCGAGCCACGGTGCGTAGTGGTCGCTGCTGACCAGGAAGTCGAATCCTGCCTGTTCAGCGGCGACCGCATAGCGGACGAGCTCGCGCGGGCCGCTCTGCTCGGTCATCAGTGTGTATCCGAATCGGGTCACTGTCGCTCCTTCTCGCTCGGCGGTGGATATCGGTGGGCTACCCGTCTACCGCGTAGTTATCGGTGACGCTTTCCACGCATACGAGCAAGGGCAAGTCGTGACCCGGCAATACCCGCCTCGGATCGACAGATGCTTGCTCGGCACCGCGGGCAACCGCCGCAGACGTCAGAGCGAGGCGTCGTCCATTGCCTCGCGCACCATGTCGAGGGCGACTTCGACCGTGCGCCTCAGCACATCTTCGGGTTCGCCATCGAAGAGCTCATGTCGTGCCCAAGTCCCACCCTCGCCGTGGACCGCCAGCCATACCGACCCCGCCGGTTCACCGTCCTGGGGATCAGGGCCGCCGACCCCCGTCACAGCCACAGCCACGTCCGCGCCCAGCAATTTCCGCACGCCGATCGCCATGGCTCGAGCCGCGGTCTCCGACACGACAGGTACGTCGGGAACGCCCAGGACCTGCCGTTTGACATCAGCACTGTAGGCAACCACCGCACCCCGCAACCACCGCGCCGAGTCCGGGGCAGCGCCCAATGCCGCCGACAACTGCCCGCAGGTCAACGATTCCGCAACCGCCACCATCCGTTTCGACCGCATGGCGACCGCGGCAACTCGGCTCGCAGACTCATCGATTCTGGACATCGAAACCACCCTATCGGTTCCGGCAGACCTTCCCCGGTCCTTCCAGCACTGGGCGGCCGGCGGTTACACGTTGGCCGTGGTCTTCGCCGGCGGGTGTATGACGCCGGTGAAATTTCCGCTGGAGAGGTTGTAGGTGTGCTGGCGTACGGCGTCGCCGGAGTTGCCTTCGATGGTGGTGATGCTGTTGCCGTTGCGGGCCACCACGACACCGATGTGGTGTTGGCCGCCGAAAACGACGAGGTCCCCGGGGCGGGCGCTGGACATGTCGCTATCGGCCCAGCCCTTACCTGCGGCGTCGGACCAGACGCTGGGCACGTAGTTCTTGTTGCTCCAGCCGACGTCGATGCCGGACTGCTTCCACACCCAGGTGGCGAAGGACGCGCACCATGCGTCATCGATGTTGTAGGGGCGGTTCACGTGGTTGGTTCCGATTTCGGTGACGCCGAGTTCGTTCTCGGCGAATCCCTTGATCTTGTCGATAGTGCTGGAGTCGGCGGGCGGCACATAACTGTGGCCGGACCACGGTGTCGTCAACGGCGCCGTGGTCCCACCGTAGCTGCTGCTGATCGGGTTGTCGGGGACGGAGTTGTTGATGTGATCGGCATGGCGCTGGATGTCGGTCGCGGCGTCACGCATCCGCTGCTCTACTGTCGCGGCGGCGGTGGCGCATGCGGTCCGCAGCGGGCCCTCCACCGATTCCGGCCAGTATTCTCTGCCTGCCGGGTCGACGCGGGGTCCGGGTGTGTTCTTTGCGTCGTCGATGGTGCGTTGGAGCCGGTTGACCGCTGTCTCGATGTCGTCATATGCGTCGCCCGCCACGGAGTATGTTCCGTAGGTCGAGCTGTCGACACCTTCGTCGTTCGCGTCCATCGAGGCTTCGATGTCGCGCAGCGCGGAGACGGTTTCGTTGTGGTTGGTGGTCGTGATCGACTGATTCTTGTCGTCGATAATCTTGTTGTCGCGCAGTAGTTTCACGAATTTCGGGGCCCTGGACGGAGTGCCCGCGCCCAGGTTGTCGACATTGGCTTGGATCGCAGCGCGGGTGGCGCGGACGGCGCTTTTGAGCGTGTCCGATGCGTAACCGGGAACCGTCAGCTCGACGACTTTATAGTGGTCGACGGTCGGGCTCATCGCAGCGCCTCGTTGTCGCTCGGCTGTGGACCAACGAATAGCGACATCCGTAATCCTCTACTCCCAGGGACCGACGCGATTCGAGTATCGGTCATTCCCAGAATCGGGAAATGATGATCCAACATCCTTGCCCGGTCTTTCGGGTTGTTGACGCCGTCTTTCGCCTGGCGCCCAGGGGAGGGCGGCTCGACGCAGAGGATGCGTGGATCTAAATCCATTGGGCCAGAGACTTTCTGGGCAACCGACCGACGTTTTCGGCCTTCGGCTACCTGAATCGAGCTCGGCTCAGCCGTTGGCGAGCGCGTGGTCAGCGAGTGCGGCGATGACCGGTCCGAGTGTTCTGGCGTAACCGACGGTGAGGTGGTTGTCGTCGCGGTACACCAGGTTGTCACCGATGATGAGGGGGCAGCGGGCGGTCGTGCAGAACAGGGCGGTCAGATCGGCGTACTGGCCGCCGCCGGCGATGGCTGCCGCCTGCTCGGCCCCGATACCCGCATCATCGACCGCGACCGGCCGGGCCGGCGTGCATGCCGCCGGATCGTCGATATGTTCGGATAGGCATACCGGCACGGTGGCGTGCGGATCGGGGATCGGCCCGAGCACGAGGACCGCCGCTCCCGTCGCTCGCAGCTGGCCGACCAGGCGGTTCAAGCTGTCGACCCAGGCCTGGTCGTAAGAGACGAAGCCGAAGTCGGCGCCGTAGCGCCGGGACATGCTCAGCACGATCAGGCGGGGGCGTTCGGCCCGCAACCGGGACAGGATCTGGTCGCGCCACTGCTCGCATTCGGTGTACTCGCGGCCCAGATAGGGACTGGTGATGGGCAACCCGAGCAACGGACAGGTGACCTTGGCCATGGTTTCCAGCCGCCAGTGCCGCTGCGCGGCGATCGGCTCGAACGCCGGATGCCACATCGCGGCGTGTGAATCACCGACGAGGGCCACTGTAGTGGCCGAGTCCGGATCGCCGGAGGCGCACTCGGCCTGTCCCACCTCACGCCACGATCGCACGCAGCCGTCGACGAACACGCCCGCCTTGTCGCCGGGCGCGTCGGCCAGTGCGGGGCTCAGATTCGAAGGGACAGCTCGGATTTCGGCCGAAGCAGCGACTGCGGCCTGCGTCTGCGCGGTCAGCTGCCGGACCGCCGCATCGCGTGCGTCGGCGCTGGGAGCGGCCGGTACCGCCGGCGTAGCGAGTGTGAGAGCCGCGGCCGCCGCGCCACGGCCGACCGGGACAGGTACGAGCATCAGCAGCATCAGTCCCGCACAACCGGCGACCGCGGTGATCGCGCCGCCGCAGGCGAGGCTGCGTACGGCTGACCCTCGCAACGGGGCGGCGAAGCGAACCGGATTCTCGACCAGCCACAATGTGAGCATGGCGAGTCCGCCTGCCGTCATGACCGCGCCCATAGAGCCACCCAGTCCGAGTTGGTGACCAAGCACGCGCGGTGCCAGCAGTAATACCGGCCAGTGCCACAGATACCAGGAGTACGACAGGCGGCCGATGGCCCGCATTACCGGCAGCGCCAGTACGCGACCAACCCCGAATCGTGTTTCCCCACAACCCGATACGATCACCAGGGCAGTACCGAGAACGGGGAGCAGTGCCGCAGCGCCGGGATACGGTGTCGTCCCGTTCAGGTGGGTACATGCCGCGACGATCAGGACCAGCCCGATCCATCCAGCAGGGGCGGCGACCGCTTTCGGCAAACGCGACCACGCAGCGGTCGACAGCGCGACGATGCCGCCGGTGCCCAGTTCCCAGGCCCGCGTCGGCAGCGAGAAGAACGCCCACGGTGGCAGCGTGCTGGTCCAGATCAGCGAGATCGCGAAGGAGAGCGCGGCGGCTACCGCAACAACGATCAGGTACGGGAACACAGCTGCCGATCCGATTCGGCGGCGCCGCGCGAACCAGGCCGTTACCGCGATCAGTACGGGCCACAACAGATAGAACTGCTCCTCCACACCGAGCGACCAGAAGTGCTGAAACGGCGATGGAGACGTGCCGCCCGCCAGGTAGTCGGTGCCGCGTAGCGCGAGCCGATAGTTCCCGGTATACAAGGCGCTGGCGATCCCATCGCCGAGGACCTGGCGAGCCTGCAGCGGCGGCAGTAGCACCGCCGCGCCGATCGCGGTGGCAACCACCACGACGCCCGCCGCGGGCAGCAGACGGCGGGCCCGTGCGCCGTAGAACCGCACCAGCCCGACAGTGTCGGCGGAAGCTGCTTCCCGCCAAAGAATTCCGGTGACGAGGAAGCCGGAAATGACGAAAAAGACATCGACACCAACGAATCCGCCCCCGACGCCGGGCATGTTCACATGAAAAAGCACAACGGCCAGTACGGCGACTGCTCGCAACCCCTCGATGTCGGGCCGAAATGTCGCGCACGGTGTCGCATTGAGCGCCTGATCAGCCTGCCGATCTAGCAATCCGTCGCTCGCCGCCACCGTCATGCGCGGCATTGTTACCGATCCCGCCAGCTATGTCACGGCAACTCACCGCGCACCAAGCTGCCCGACCTCGATCTTTCGGCCCCACACGCGATGAAATTCGGTTGCGACCGTGCTCTGCCGCTGAACCAGAATGTTGGCTATAGTTATACATAGTCAGCCAAGATGGGGTCGATCAGGAAGGCAGACATGACCAGAATCGAAGGCGCTATCGCACTGGTGACCGGCGGGCAGCGCGGCCTCGGCCGCGCGTTCACCGCCGAGCTCCTGGCGCGTGGCGCGGCCAAGGTCTACGCCACCGCCCGCAAGCCCGAGGCGGGCGATGACGCCCGCGTAGTGCCGCTCGAATTGGAGGTTACCGATCCGGATTCGGTTGCGGCCGTGGCAAATCGGGCCACTGACGTAAACATAGTCATCAACAATGCGGGTGTACTGCGCCCTGCGCCGCTACTGCATGCCGAAATGGCCGATGTGGCCGAAACATTCGAGACCAACGTCTTCGGTCCCCTGCGCATCGCCCAAGCCTTCGCTCCTATCCTCGCCGCCAATGGTGGTGGCGCACTGGTGGATATCCACTCCGTGCTGTCCTGGAGCTCCGGAGCCGCGGCCTACGGTGCGTCCAAGGCCGCCCTGTGGTCTGTGACCAACTCCCTGCGCATCGAATTGGCGGCGCAGGGCACCCAGGTCATCGGCGTCCACCTCGGCTTCGCCGAGACCGACATGGTGAAGGCCATAGATGCCGCCAAACTCAGCCCCGCCATGGTCGCCGCCGCAGTCGCCGATGGCCTGGAAGAGGGGGCGAACGAGGTCCTCGTCGATGAGTTCACCCGGCAGGTGAAGGCCTCCCTGTCCGGTCCCGTCGAGAACCTCGTTCTTCCCTTCCGTCGCTGACACATCGCTTGGCCCAAAGGAATTCACCATGCCGCTCTGGCACATTTACCACCCCGCGAACACCTATACCCCCGAGGACAAGCAAAACTTCGCCCGGGACATCACCACCTACTACGCCCGCTTCGGTCTGCCGGAGTTCTATGCCGTAGCTCTGTTCCACGAACTCGCTGCCGACTCCTTCTACGTGGGCGGCAAACCCACCGCCGCCTCGGTGCGCATCACCATCGACCACCTCGCCCGTCAACTGGACGACCCCGAAATGCGAAAACGCATGACCCGAGGCCTCGACACGCTCATGGCCCCTTACACCCACGATCGCGGCCTGTACCTCGAATTCAATATCAACGAGGTCGCCCGCGACACCTGGATGATCGCCGGCCTCTTCCCGCCACCGGTTGGGAGTGATATCGAGGAGACCTGGGCAAAGGAAAACAAGCCTATCCCGTACTGAAGTCGCCCGCAGGCCGTCTCGCCGCGATCAGCGCGGCGAGACCGGTACCGAATGCTGTGGGCGGGGTCGGCCGTTCCTCACTGGCTCACGACGCTCTTGGCGCCCACCATGCGCACCATGCTGAGGATCGGCAGTCCGATCACCAAATGTTCGATCGCGGTGGAGATACCGATCCAGAGGTGGCTCGACAATGCCAGTGGAATGATCACCGCCGCGGCGGTGAGGATTCCCACGATCCAGTTGAAGAACAATTCCGGTGAGGGAGTGCCCAGGCGCAGCAGATACCAGAGCACCCCGGCCAGCAGCGTGCAGATGAAGGCCACGGCCGCGAACCAGTACGCGTCCTGGGACATGGGGTTCCACACCCCGAACTTGCCGCTCTCGGTCACCCGGGTGGCAATGATCTCGATGATCCAGGCGCACAGCCAGCCCGCGAGCGCGGTCACCACCGCCGCCGCGAACACACCACCAACGAACATACCGATGTTGACGTCAGGACCCTGCTGTGGTCGAGACTGCCGGTCCGGATAATCAGACTGTTGATACCTGCTGTATCCGTTGTCTTGGCTGTATCCGTTTTCTTGGCCGTAGCCGTGATCTTGGCCGTAGCCGTGATCCTGGCTGTATCCGTGATCCTGGCTATACGCCGGGTCACGGTAGTTCCCCGGCTGAAAACCGGATTCGTAACGTGCGGTGTGCTGGTCGCGCGGATCCCTGGGGTTCAACCGCCGATCACCTCCGTCGAGAGCATGCGTGTGCGTCGAGTGTAGGGCCGCCGCGAACAGGCTGCTGCCCGCTTGTCTGTTCCGGCATTCCGTTCACTCGGGGTCGGCACAGCTTGACATACGTCATCGGCGGTAAGGGAAGGCGACACCGGGTGAATCGTGGATCTCGCACGATTCGCGTGATCGATCCAAATCGGAACACGAACGGGTGCTTGATGATTCATCATGTCGCGGGTGTCCTGATCCTGGGCCGATGGCGTCCGGTTCCCGCACTTGGAGGGTCTGCGGATCGAGAGCTTACAACGCGGGCAGCCAAGCGGCCGAAGGCAACTGCCGCGCTAATCGCGCCAGACGGGCGGGCGCTTCGCAAGGAAGGCCGCCATCCCTTCGCGGGCGCCGGGAAGTTGGGCGGCGGCGGCCATGACTTCCAGGGCGAGGGCGTAGGCATCTGCTTCGGGGCGGTCGAGTTGGCTGTAGAGGGTGTGTTTACCGAGGGCCTTGCTGGCCCGGCTGCCTCGGGTAGCGCGGGCGAGCAACTCGTCGATGGCGGTGTCCAGCTCGCCGTCCGGCACCGCTCGGTTGATCAGGCCCCACTGCTCAGCGGTGCGGGCATCGATCGGGTCGCCGGTGAGGGCCAGTTCCATCAGGCGTTTACGGCCGACGGAACGCGCCACCGGCACTGCGGGAGTGTGGCAGAACCAACCTCCCTTGCCGCCGGGGAGCGCGAACCCGGCCGATTCGGCGGCGACGGCCAGATCACATGAGGCCACCAGCTGGCAGCCGGCGGCCGTGGCCAGACCGTGCACCCGGGCGATCACCACCTGCGGCACCGACTGCATGGTCGACATAAGCTCGGTGCACAGTGTGAGCAGTTCCCGCACACCGAGCAGATCGCGGGCGGCGACGTCGGCGAAATCATGTCCCGCGGAGAACACCGGGCCGTGCGCTCCCAGCACTATCCCGGTGGCGTCGGTCTCGCCGGCGGCCCGGAACGAGGCGAGCAGTTCGGCCAGATGCTCGCCCGACAGCGCATTGCGCCGCTCCGGCCGATTCATGGTGATGCGCACGGTGGCGCCGTCCCGCGCGACCAGCACATGCCGATTTTCCAAGGCGGTCATATCTCCACCGTAGATCTGCGGGCAACGAGACGACACCTCCGGAGTGATCCAGAACAGCCCGGACGAACGGACTGCGGACCGCTTCGTCGACGCCGCCTCAGCAGTGCCTATCTGCCCACGACAGTGGGACCAACCTCAGCGCTGAACCGGGCTAGGTATGCGGTAGACCCAGAAGCGCGGGGGCGGTGATCATTTCGTGCGAGGTTTGCTGATGGCGTCTTTGGCGCGGTCCATCATGGCCGCGAATGGTCCGACGAGCAGATTCGCGCCCGCCGACTCGACGCCGGCGTGCGGACGTGTCGGCGCCATGGCTTCGGCGAATTTCACCGCTTTGCGGAGACGCTCGAGCTCATCGGGTTCCAGCTGGGAACGCAACCGGTTGAACTCCTCGTGCTCCTCGTGTTCGGCATGTGCGAGCACCCCGTCGCGCAGGGCCGCAAGCTTGGCGTCGAACTCGGGAGAATCGATATCGACCGCCTCGATATCGGCGAGCTGGCGCTTGGCTTTGTTCTCTTCCTCGAGACGCGCCTGAATGATGTCGGCGCCGTCATGAACTTCTCGCCGGAAGCGTGGGTGGACGATTTCTTCCTCGGCGGTTTCGTGGACCGCCAGCAAGCGGCGCAGTTCGTAGAACTTCTGCTCCCGCTGTTCCGCCGTTGGGGCCCGCTCGACCTCGGCGAACAGTTCGCGAATGCGCATGTGCTGCTCGATCAGGAACGTGACGACATCATCGGTGGTATTGATCGACGTTGCTTCCACGATCGTCTCCTTGGACAGGTAGTACGGTCAGCGCGAATTGCGCTGCTGCCGCCTTACCCCTGGAAGGGGACGGCAAACACCTCGCAAGCTGGGTCACCTCGTTTGCGTCATGTGTGTGCACCGCCGCGAAGCCAGTCGGACCAGGGGATGCCCCAATCGCCGTTCTGCCAGATGTCGAGCGGGTCGCCGCCGGTGTTGCGGACCTCGACGACGTCGCCGGAGATGACGAAGTCGTAGAACCATGCGGCGTCGTCGGGGGAGATGTTGAGGCAGCCGTGTGAGACGTTGGTGTTGCCTTGGGCCCACATGCTTGCGGCCAGTTCGTGAACGTAGATTCCGTCGTGGCTGATACGGACCGCATGGTTGATACTGGTGCGGTAGCCGAGTCCGGAGTTGGTGGGCAGGCCGTAGCTGGCGGAGTCCATGATCACCGGGTCTTTTCGGTCCAGCACGGTGTATATGCCCGGTCGGGTCCAGAACGACATGGCTCTGCCGCCGATGGTTGCGGTGCCGCCCCTACCCATCGATGTGGGCATGGTGCGCACCAGGTTTCCGTTGTCGAAGACCTCGATCTGTTTGGTGTCGTCGTCGGCGATCGCGACGTGCGCGGGCCCGATGATCACCGACACTCGTTGGTCGCGCAGGCCGTAGCGGCCTTCGCCGAGCGCGAGGCCGAACAGTTCGGCCGCGACCGTGACCCTGGTTCCCGGTGCGTGATAGTGCTCGGGCCGCCAGTGTGCGTTCTGATCGTCGAGCCAGTACCAGGCACCGGCGACGGCCGGCTCGGTGGTGACCTCGAGATGAGGTTCTACGGCTGCCCGATCGACGGGTGCGTCGAAATGGGCGACGAGCACGAAACCTACTCCGTAGGTGTCGTTTTCGGCCAGCTCGACGAGATTGGCGGAGCGCAGGGAGACGTCGACGAGTTGTTGGGGTCGCACCGTGGTGCAGGTTGTCGTCGCGGTGACGTCGCCGGTTTCGCCGTGAGCCACGGCTTTCGCGGTGTAGGTATGTCCGTAGCCGAGTGGTTCGGCACTGGTCCAGCTTCGGTTATCGGGTGTCGATGCGCCCGGCAGTGATCTGCCCGTTTCATCGATCCATTCGACCCACCGCAGCGTCCCGTCCGTCGCGGTGATAGTGCCCATGCTGCGCGCTTGGACATCGTGGGTGCCAGGTGGGGGATCGAATCGGATTGTGGCGGATTTGGGTGGCGGCGCGGGTTCTCGCACCCACCCGCATCCGGCCAGGGCCAGGCCACCCGCACCGGCGAAGCCAATCAGCAGCCGACGACGTCCCAATGCCACCGTCTATCTCCCTTCTTCGGGGTGCTGGGCGGACCTCTGTCCGTCAGCATGCGGCAGCGACGCGCCGGCTGAGACACCGACGACCAGCATCTCCACCGATCCGTCGCACAACCGATACCTTTCGGCGATCGATACGACGGTCATCGGCGGTCTGTGAAACCCCAGATGGTCACACGGTCCCGCGACAAGTCTCCCCAGGAGCGTTGTTTGGCTATCCGAATGTGGGTTATCCGCCAGAAGACCGGCTGGAACCAGCAGGCCGGGCACCTTCGAACAAAGGGGCCGCAATCATGGGCACTGTAGACAAGGCAAGGAATAAGGCTGACGAACTCTCCGGTAAGGCCAAGGAGAAGTTCGGCGAGGCAACCGACGACAAGGACAAGAAGCGCGAGGGCAAGGCCGATCAGACCAAGTCCAACCTCAAGGATGCAGGCGAGAAGGTCAAGGATGCCTTTCGCGACTGACTTGTCCATGAGTGCACGTTCCATCTCGGCCGAACGCATACGCGGCGGCATTCGGGACGAGCCCGTAAAGGAGCCGATATGAGCACTGTGGCCGCGACCGTCGATGTCGAAGTACCGGTTCGCACCGCCTACAACCAATGGACGCAGTTCGAGACATTTCCGCAGTTCATGGTCGGTGTAGAGGCGGTAGACCAACTCGACGACAAGCACACCCATTGGCGTATCCACGTTGGACCGGCGACCCGGGAATTCGACGCCACCATCACCGAGCAGCATCCCGACGAACGTGTCGCGTGGAAGTCCGACAGTGGTCCCGACCACGCGGGTGTGATCACTTTTCATCGTCTGGACGACACCCACACGCGGATCACCGCGCAAATGGAGATCGATCCGGAGGGATTCGTGGAGAACGCCGCCGATAAGCTCGGCGTGCTGAAGCACCGCGTCAATGGCGACATGCAGCGCTTCAAGCAATTCATCGAAGGCCAGCAACATGAAACGGGCGCGTGGCGTGGGGATATTCCACGCCCTGACGCTCGATGAACTCGGATTGTCTGACCGCTCGCGCTCTACGCCCGCTCTTCGAAACGTTGAGATGCCGCACCCAGCGGCATTTCTTCCAGTAGTACGAACGCGAGCGGGTCCGGGCTCGAATGGGTCTGTCGCCCTTGCCGGTCACGCGTTGGCCAGCAACACACGATCGAGCTGCAACTTCGATAAACGGGGGTGTACATCCTGGATCCTGAGGCGTCTACTGGAATATGTAGTACACGGGTTGATCATCGTGGCTGTGCGACTCCCGTGGCCGTGGCAGGGTGTGCGTAGTGACGCGTGCTGGCATTACGCGCATGACCGATACCAGCACCGAAGGGTTTCTGAGGCCCTTCGAGTACAGCAGCGAAACCAGGTAGCAGGCCATGATCGTTCTCGGAATCATTCTTCTTATCGTTGGATTCATATTCAGCATCCCGATCCTCTGGACCATCGGGATCGTGGTCCTCGTCATCGGCCTCGTGTTATTGCTGTTGGGGTCGACGGGCCGCGCCGTCGGCGGGCGACGCCATTACTACTGACCCTGGATCGCGTTCGCGCGCTGATCCGATCGCCACCATCGCCTGAGCACGCTCAGCGTCGGCGGCCACCGACCTCATGTCAGAGCCAGCTCCACGTGTCGTCCGCCCGCCCTGCAACACCGTCGAACAGTGATGCACGGCCCGACCGAACGCATGAGCACTGTCAACTCGACGTGCTCAGCACCGCGATGTCGCGCGTTCCTGGCCAGAATTGGGGCATCGCGTTCACTCTGCTTCCAGGCGTGAGCTGGAATGCACCGTGTTGACGCCCGCGATGCCGACGGGGGCGTGACTGAACAGCCGCATGGGACGGAAGTCCTCGCGATTGTCGTCGCTGGTGAGGATCAGCCGGATGCGGTGTCCGCGGCGGAACCGGCGGGCGTTGGCCACTAGCGGGATGCGGTATTCGACCGGCTTGCCCGCAGGGACGGGATCCCGCGTTTTCATCGGGAGGACCGGCTTGCCTGTCTCACTCGCGTCCACGTCGACGTGGCGCATGCTGGCGCGCAGCCAGCCCTGAGTGACGTCGGCGGATTTGCCGGCCGGAGGGCAGATCTGGAGGTAGACCGCCGGTGAAATGCGCGACCGCAGGGCGAGGTGCAGCGCGGACAAGCTTATGCGGCGTTGCGATGTGGACGTTCGAGTGTGTTCCGCGCGCGTTCCAGTACCTGTTGTGGCTCGAAGTGGTCGGCCTGCCACGAGTCGGTGCCGATGCCCACCTTGCCGCGCCAGGCCCGCACGATCTTGACGTGCACCGGCCATCGCACGAATCGGCGCATGTCCTGCTCCGATTCCCACACCGTGATGGATCCGCCACGCCGCGCGGTGGGGTTCCCCCACAGCCACAGGCCCACCGCGCCCTGCATGACCGGCCAAGTGTTCCCCAGTTCGAGCCCGATCTCATAGATACTGCGGACTTCCTCCTCGGACCGGGCCAGGAAATCGGTCACGCTGACGAACACATGCCCGGAAACGTCCTGGCGCGGACCGGGTTTCCATGGCATGAGCACGATGCCGTCCGCGAATGGCTGTTCAGGAAGCTCAATAGTACGCACATGCGTATAGTACGCACACGCGTACCATTATGGGAAGAGTGTGGTTCGAACTCAGCTGATCCGCGCAGGGGAGTGGAACCACGGCAGCGGCCGATCCATATGCGGGACGGTCCAGCGGGTCGAGTTCACCGCGTCGGGCCGTGATCATTGCCGGACGTGGCGAAGTCGGGATTGCGCGAGGACACTGAAGGTGTAGTAGCGCCGAATTCGACTCCAGGAGCAATGTGATGGCACCCGACAGGCCTTTTGGAATCGATCCGGAAGAATTCGAACGCGCGTTGCGAGAGGCGGGGATCGAATTCCGCGACCTCCTCGCAAAAGCCGGCGAGTACATCGATCGCACAAGCGTGAGTACGCTGGCGTCACTGCTGGGTCAGTTCGGTCAGTCGGAGCGTACGCGGCCACCGAAACCGGAGGGCGAGACCACCGGCGAGACCGGCAGTGGAGTGTGGGTCATCTACAGCATCGATGACGCCGGCGAGGCCAGGGTCGAGCAGGTTTTTCCGAGTGAACTCGAGGCCTTGCGTGCGCATCGCGACAATACCGACGAACGCCGTCGCGTGCGGTTCCTGCCCTATGGTGTCCCCGCAACCGCGCTGGGCACCCAAGTGCGCAGCTCTGATTGATAGCGGCGCAATAGACGAGCAGTCCGTGTCAGCGACTCATGTAATTCGGCGTGCGGCCAGGCTCATAACGCCCGGTAAGAGAAGGCCGAATCGTCGGTATCGAGATTGCCGGTGACGGCGCGCAGTCAGTTAACGGCGGAAGCGAGGGGATCGTCGTGGCGCGCGGCATATTCGGCCTCTGTCTCAGGGATGAAGCGCGCGCACCTCGAGTACCTCGTCGAGTGGTCGTCGTGGTGTCGGGGCCGGTTCGCTTTCCTCGGGCGTAATGCCGATGCGGATCACGACCTGGGGCACGTCCGGGTTGGGAATCAGGTCGGCGAGTACCGAACGGCTGGCGACAAGTTCGGTGATATGGGTGAGCGCGCAGGTGGCCAGGCCGCGGGCGGTGCATTCGAGCAGCACCTCCGACAGTGCCTCGCCCGTACGCAGCCATTGTGCAGGCGATTCACCGAGGATGCTGAGCACTACCAATCGGGACTGGTCCTCGAGCTGGCCGCGGCGCAGCGAATAAGGCGCGGATGGAAAGCTGCGGCCGACATCTACCCTCGCCGCCTCGGCATCCGATGCCAGGGCCACCGCGGGGACACCCTCTTTGACATCTGAATGTCCACTCCACCAATGCAATTCGGTCTGATACGGCATATCGTAGCGGCGCAACGCGGTGGCATGATCGGTGGCGGCGGCGACCCGGAATCGCTCACTGTCGGCGACCTCGTCGACGGCCACATGATGTGGTCTCGCCAATTCGCGAATGGCGTCGAATGCCTCGATCCAGCCGGGCGGAGCCAGCATCGGTAACCGGTCGGTGCGGCGTCGGCGAATGGCGCGGATCCGGGCGGCGGTCGTATTCAGCGAGCCGGGCCACGGCCGGAAATCGAGCGTTGCCAAATGCGCCGGCAGATTCGAATCAGGGGTCCGGATTACATCGGCGAACCAGCCCATCGACAGGAATGCCAGACGGGCATGGTCGAGCACGGCACCGCAGCTGATCACCAATTGCCTGCCGAACGGATCGGCCGACCGCAACAGTCGATCGGAATCGCTGAACAGTTGCAATCGCTCACCATCGAACACCCAGCGCCACGGTTGGGTATTGTGCACCGACGGGGCCCGACAGGCGAGCATCAGCGCCATTCGCACAGTGCGCAGCTCGGGAGTGTCAGCACGATCGCTTGCGTTCATCCCTCGAGTCTCGCGCTCGCCCCCTTACCTCACCACGGCCACTGCGCACCCATTCGGGGGCCAATGGTCACCGCGCATGAGGTCCTCGGTCAACCGGTCCGGGCACCTCGGCGCGGGGCTCGCGCTATTGCGCACCTTTGCCGGTGGATGCCGGAAGATGTTGTGCGCATACGGCTTCCACGAATTCGCCGACGGTGGTGTCGGGCAGGCTTCGGGATAGGTCGGCCTCGGTGATGATGCCGACAAGCTTGCCCGCCTCGGTCACCGGAAGTCGTCGGATCCGATGCCGCTCCATCATTGCCAGCGCGGCTTCGATATCGGTGCCGATGTCGACGGTGCGTAGACCGTCGCCCTGGGCCATTTCGCCCGCAGTGGTCGTGCGGGGATTCGCGCCGGTGGCAATGCATTTGACGACGATGTCCCGATCGGTGACGATCCCGACCGGATGTCCCTCGCCATCGCAGATCGGCAATGCGCCGACATCGAGCTGACGCATCCGCTGCGCCGCGTTTTCCATGGTGTCGCGGACCGTAATGCACGCGACGTCGGGCTGCATGATGGCCTGTGCGGTTGTCATGGCTGGCTCCTTTCCGAATGGACCTTCGCGACCATCATGGACAGGTCGAAGTGGATTAACGAGGGCCGATAGTCACCACTGACGGGGGAATCGACACTGGTAGCGGCGAGTCCGCAGCGTCGGTGTGATAAAGCCGGAGTCCTCGATTCAGGGGACCTTCGACCCTGTTCAGCGCTGTTGCGCATGGAGAGACTGCTGAGGTCGTCTGCCGAAGAGGAGGTTGTCTGGTGAGTACGTCCGAGCTGTGGTCGACCAGGGTTGTGCGAGCGTGAGCGAGTTCGCTGCGACCGGCTATCCCGGGCACGCGGTTGTCGAGCTCGATCGCACGACGGCATTGGACCTGCTCGCGACCATCCCGATCGGTCGAGTGGTGTTCAGCCGCGATGCATTGCCGGCGATCCGTCCGGTAAATCATCTGGTCGAGGTGGACGGCCGCATCATCGTGCGGACCCGTCTTACGTCCATGCTCACCTCGGCAGTGCGTGGCAACTCCGATGTGGTGGTCGCCTACCAGGGCGACGAGATCCACCCACACCGCCGCACCGGCTGGTCGGTCGTGGTAACCGGGCTCGCCCGCCCGGTCACCGATCCCGAGCGCATTGCCCGCTACGAGCAACTGCTGCGTCCCTGGGTAGACCAGGTGACAGATTCCGTCATCGAGATCGAGCCCTCGATCGTGTCCGGCATCCGGCTCGTCGACAAGGCCGCGTAATGAAAATCGCGCTGATCATGAGACTGCTTCCGGTACCGATCAGCAGCGGGCGGGTACGACTCGGTCGTAGTCATGAGTCCTGTCCGACCGGCCGACTCATTCCGCGCCATTCCCGGTCCAGCGCCGCATAGCGGCGGATGCGCATTAGCGAGCCGGTGCCATAGCCCAAAAGGGCTGCACCACTCCAGATTACGGCGAGCACCGTCGTGCCGATGCCGATGCCACTGTTGGCGGCGTTGATGGGGCGCACCGGCGGCGTGGTCACTTTGCCATTGCCGTCCAACCACACTCGTACCGCATCGCCCGGCGCGGACTTGTCGGGTACCTCGCTGGTCGTCGTACCGGAGCGGTCGTTCTGATTCCAACGTACGGTCGCGTCGAATCGTTCGGTGGTCGACCCGTAGGCGTCGACGGTCACGATCCGTACCGGCTTCGTCGTAATAGTCGCTGGCACAGCGACTTTCGTCGCGTTCTCGACCCGGATCCGGCTTGCGGCCGCGGTGTAGCCCGCGGTACCTGCCGCCCCCGCGACCGGCACTGCGACAAGCATGACAATGACCGCGAACAGCCACACCAGTGCCTCGACTCGATCCGATAACCGCATCAGCGAACTGGTGTGCCACGGTCGTCGCCGCCATAAGCGGGTCGGCATGGACGGGTATTCCGACACTTCGATCACCTCGTACCCTGTGTCGGGGCGTCCGGTTCGGATATCGATTCCGCGGCCCGGTCCGGATGCGACAGCTCATCTTCGACGATCAGCCAGTCTCTTGGTTGTGCGTGCATGACCGGACCTGCGAGTAGTTCAGGCTGCCTGCGCAGGATGCGGACGAGGAAGTAGCCGGTGACGGCGGCCATTGTGGCGGCCATCAACAAGCCGCCGCCGATGCCGATCAGCACCACGAGCGCCGTGGACTGTCCGGGCTGCCACAGCGGGCTGGTGAACGCGATGAAAACGAACAGCCCGGCCAACCAGGCCAGGGCGGTCGCACCGATCCAGCGGCCCGCACCGACTACAAAGTGGCGCAACACAAACCACTGTGCGACGCCGAGTGACAAGAGCAAGACGATCCCGCCGACCGCTGCTGTGGGCACCAGCACCCATGGCGACCACGTATCGAGTCCGGCACCGGCCAGCACCGGGACCGCACCTATCGACCAGGCCACCAATGCCCCGAATGCGGTGGCGCGAATCCAGTCGCCGGAACGCATTCCGGGCACCGCCGACCGCAACACCGCGGCTTGGAACCAGCCGAGCACACTGCCCTCGACCACGCCGGCCATCAGCAGCGCGACGGCAGCGACGACCGGCGCGGCATCGCGCACCAGCGCGCCGGTCACCGCCGGTGCCGCGAAGCCGAGCAATTCACCCGACGTCACACTCGTGAACCAGCGCCGCCACAGTCCCCACCGTTGCTTCTTCTGCACGTGCGCAGCGCCCATCATCGGCTCGCGCGCAGCAGACAACTCGATCACAACGAGAGGATCGGTCGTCGGCACCTCGGCGCGAGGAAACGCCGTCTGATAGATCGCTGCCGCTTCCTCGCGCTGCAGCGAATCGGGTTGTGCCACATGCCCCATACCGCGATACCACCGCCCATCGAGCCACACCGAAAGCGGCCGGGGTGAACAGAAGTTGCGCCACCAGGTCTTTGTGTCGGCGCGAGCGACCCGGACGACCACGTTGTCGCCCGCGCGGGCGTAGGACACGGGTAAGGCGATATGACGACCCGAGCGCCGCGCCTGATATCGCAGTTCGCACAGGTTGTTCCGCAGTACGTGGGCAAACGGGGAGTGCAATGCCGACAACATCACGGATGCGCCGAATCCCGGTGCCTGATATCGAGTCGCGCTGGTCGTCATATGTCAATCGTCACGCCGTCGCGTGCTGCGGCGACAGGACCGAATGGCACCGACGCCGCAGCCGTTGGCCCTCGAGAGTCGCGGTCCCGGGCCATGAGCATGCTGTCCGAGGCCTGCGTGTGATAGCCCCAGGCCCCCGGAATATGCCACTACCTCGGCCCGCGGCAGCGTACATACTCGCCTCCGATGTTGCGGAGATCGACCGGGCCTGCTGGTCGACGACACCGCGCAGGTCGCCAGACAGCTCAGATAATGCTCGGCGACCGGAACCGCTGCCAGGTCTTCCGAATCGGCGGCCCATGACCGACAGGCATGACCGGCTCGTATCGTAGGCCGCCGTGGACCGGATCCCCGTCGGTCAGTCCTGGGGGCGGGCGATGATCACGGGGCAGTCGGCCGCATGCAGGACGGCCTGGCTGGTGGAACCCAGGGTCATGCCGGCGAAGCCGCCGTCGCCGTGACTGCCGACCACGATCAGTTGTGCGCGTTCGGCGGCGGCGAGGATGCGCTTGGCGGGACGGTCCTCGGTGACCACTCGTTGCACGCGGACCTCGGGGTACTTCTCGGTGTAACCCGCCAGACTTTCGGCGAGCAGTTCCTCGGCCTCGTTCGCCATATCGTTGCGGGGGATATAACGATTGAATTCGGACCAGGTGTGCACCGCTACCAGGGCCGCGCGGCGCCGCGACGCCTCATCGAAGCCGACGTCGAGGGCCCGGATGCCGTCCGGGGAGCCGTCGACACCGACCACGACCGGGCCGAGCGCCCGCTCGGGCGCCACGGCCTCCGGAATCACCGCGACCGGGCAGTGCGCATGCCGGGCCAGCGAGGTGCTGACCGAACCGAGCAATCCGCGCCGAAACGCGCCGAGGCCGCGGGTACCGACGACCAGCAGTCTGGCCTCCTTCGATCGGTCGCACAGCACGGGGATGGGCGGTGCCTCGACAACGAATGTCTCGATATCGATCGGGTGGATCGAATCCGATACGGCGACAGCGGTTTTGCGTGCGAGCGCGACCGCGGCGGCACCGGCTTCGCGATAGACGTCGTAGTCGATCTGGTTAAAGGCGATACCCGGTCCGTAGTCGACTGGTGCGCCGATCGCGTAGATGATGTGCAGGGGCGCGCCGTGTCGGGCCGCGTCGATGGCAGCCCACCGCACGGCGTCGACGGAATCGGCGGATCCGTCGGCGCCGACGAGGACGGGCGGATTGACGGTATTGGTGGACATGGATTTCTCGACTTTCTGGAGCGGAATCAGCGCGGGCGTCCACGTCGGCACCGACAACCACTGCGGCCGAAGCGATTCGGTGCGCGCTGCTATGCGGGTGAGTCATGGGCTGCCTTCGGGTCCGACAATCGGATACCCGTAGGTTAGGAACTCCGGGAGGGCAAGCACGCCTGTCCAAGGTCACGAATCCGAGGGCCGAAAGGCTGCGCTGTTCGCCCTGCCGCTATCTGCCTGCCGCGAGATATTTAGGGCAGCGGCGCCGACCAGCGCATCACCGTGCCACCTCCGGGGCGGTTCTCGATGCTGAACGTGCCGCCCGCGTCCTTCGCCCGTGCCGCCATATTGGCCAATCCGCTGCGCCGCGCGATGTCATCGGGGACGCCGATACCGTCGTCGGTCACCTCGATGCTGACATCGTCACGCACTTTCAACTCGACCGCTACGGTGCTCGCCGACGCATGCCGCACCACATTGCTCACGGCCTCGCGCAATACCGCCTCGACATCGTCGGACAGCGGCGGCGCGAGTACCGTCACCGGACCGGCCAACCGAACGGTGGTGCGCAGCCCGGAATCCGCCGTCATTTCGACGATGATCCCGTGCAGGTGCTTACGATATTTGGAGGAATCCGCGGTGGTATTGCTCTGCAGATCGAAGATCGAATGGCGAATGTCCTGCACGATCGCCTGCACGTCGTCGATCGTCTCCATCAGCCGAGACCGCACCTCAGGCGCCCGGGCCCGCTGCGCGGTGCCCTGTAGGGACAGACCGACGGCGAACAGACGCTGGATGACGTGATCGTGCAGACCCCTGGCGATCCGATCGCGGTCGGACAGCACATCGAGTTCACGCATACGCTCCTGGGTATCGGCCAGTTGCAACGCAAGCGCGGCTTGGTCGGCGATGGTGGCCATCATCGTCTGTGCCGCGACGTCGAGTGGGGCCGCGGCGGCAGGGCGCAGGGTGGTGAGCACTCCGATGACAGTACGTCCGGCTCGCAGCGGAAGTATCAGCGTCGGACCGAATTCGACAGGGACATCAGGGAACGGGTTGTGTGCCAGTTTCTGGACCGACAACATCTGTCCTCGGCGAAAAACCTCACCGGAATTCGACGCCGCTACCGGCAGGCGTTGGCCGGTGAGTGCGTCGGCGTCGATCCCGGCAGCCGCGACCACCACCAACTCGGTGACCTCATCGGCCGGTATATCGGGATCCTCGGGCCGGGCGATGAAGGTGCACGATGATTCGGTCAGCGTCAGGGCTCGCTGGACGACGAGTGCGAGGACCTCGCTCGATTCACCGGCGACCAGCAGTTCGGTAGCAACATCCCTGGTCGCTTCGAGCCACTGCTGGCGGTCGCGGGACTGCTCGTAGAGACGGGCGTTCTCGATGGCGATGCCCGCGGCAGCGGCCAACGCCTGCACCACTACCTCGTCGTCCTCGGTGAACTCCAGTCCGCCCGCTTTCTCGGTGAGATAGAGGTTGCCGAACACTTCGCCACGGACCTGGACCGGAACGCCGAGGAAGGTGTGCATCGGCGGATGGTGTTCGGGAAAGCCGACCGAGGAGGGGTGATCCGAAAGATTGGTCAGCCGAATGGGTTTCGGTTGCTCGATGAGCAGACCCAGCACCCCGTGCCCGCGTGGCAGATCGCCGATCAGGACGCGGGTGCGGTCATCGATGCCCTCGTACACGAATTCGGCGAGCTGATTGCTCATCGGATCGGTCTCCCGAACACCCAGCGCGCCGAATTCCGCATCGACCAGTTCGATGGCGGTGTGCACGATCGTACGCAGCGTATTGTCGAGATCCAGACCGGCCGTGATGACCAGCATGGCCTCCATCAACCGATCCATCCGGTCGCGCGCATCGACGATCTGCGTGATGCGGTCTTGGACCTCGATAAGCAGTTCACGCAGCCGCAGCTGAGACAGGGTCTCAGTCACTGGTGGCCTACTGCTGTGGGCCGCCCCGGGCGACTGGCGTTCCATACCGAACATTCTTTCACGGTCGGCCCACCGAATTCGGTCGACGGCCACGAATCGACCGGTAGGTCGCCTACTGTTCCTGCTGGTTCAGTTTCGAGGCCAGTACAGCTGCCTGCGTGCGGCGTTCGACACCGAGTTTGGTCAATAACCGCGAGACGTAGTTCTTTACCGTCTTCTCCGCCAGGAACATCCGGCTCGCGATCTGCCGATTCGTCAAACCCTCACCGAGCAGGGACAAAAGTGCGCGTTCCTGTTCGGTAAGGCTCGCAAGCGGCCCGGTCTTCGCCTCCGCTTCCGCACGCAGTTTCGCCATCAGCGCCGCAGCGGCCCGGTTGTCGAGCAATGATTTGCCCGCGCCGACCTCACGGATCGCATCGATCAGCTCCAGGGTCGTGATGTCCTTGACGACGTAGCCGCTGGCTCCGGCCAGGATGGCGTTGAGCATGGCCTGCTCGTCGGTGAACGAGGTGAGGATCAGACAGCGCGGCGCCGAATCGGCGGACAGCAGTTCACGGCACAGTTCGATGCCGTTGCCATCCGGCAGGCGGACGTCGAGAACGGCGACATCGG
This sequence comes from Nocardia sp. NPDC049737, assembly GCF_040674755.1. NCBI lineage: Bacteria > Bacillati > Actinomycetota > Actinomycetes > Mycobacteriales > Nocardiaceae > Nocardia > Nocardia sp. NPDC049737. The sequence goes on from NZ_JBFANH010000021.1 coordinate 157,795, forward strand.
GACGCAGCGCGGGAATTCGGGCGAGTGCCTGCGCGAACGTACCCGCTTCGCCGACCACCTCCAGGTCTGATTCCAGGGCGATGAGGTCGCCGATACCGCGGCGGACGATCTCGTGATCGTCAACCAAGAACACCCTGATCATGTCTTGCACCTCTCGCTGCAACCGAACTCACTCAGCGTACGGAGCCGCCCGCTTCGGTGTGTCGGCATTGGACCCCACCCTGGTGACCAAAGTCCCTTGATCCGTCCGATTCGGCTGCCGCGCGGCCGTCGGTCCCACTCTCGGCCGATGAGCCGCCCGAAGTCCCGTCAAGAGGGGCCGTCGTGCTCTTATCGGTGGCGCCGCGTCGGTGAGACCGTTGGTCGAAATCGATGAAGGAAGGCGACATGGACCACGGATTGCCCGATGACAGCACTGTCAACACAGCACTGGCACTCGCAGTGCGGGCGCCGTCGGTACACAATGTTCAGCCGTGGCGGTGGCGGGTCGGTGCACGTTCCATCCACCTGTACCTCGACCCTGCGCGTACACCGACCGGGACCGACCCGGATCAGCGCGATCTAGTGCTGAGTTGTGGTGCGGCACTACATCATCTGCGCATAGCGTTCGCGGCGCTCGGCTGGTCCGCGGTGGTGCATCGGCTGCCGAATCCGGCGGATCCGAACCATTTGGCCGCGATCGAGTTGGTGCGGCATCGGCCGACATCACTGGATGCCGCATTGAGCGCGACGATTTCGAGACGCCAGACCGACCGCAGGCATTATTCGTCGTGGCCGATCCCGCATGGATATCTGGGGCTGGTGACCGAACGCGCCGCAACACTGGGTGCCATCGTGACGCAGGCCGGCGACCGCCCACGCGAGGTGCTGGTAGAGACAATGCGCACCGCAGCCGCCCGGCACGCCGACGATCCGGAATATCGCTTCGAATTGGTGAATCGGTCCGGCAGGCACAGCTCGGACGACGGTGTGCCGACCAGGAACGCTTTTCGTGCGCGACCGCGTGATGAACTGTCGGCCCGCGAGTTCGCGGCACCCGCGTCAGCCGACGGTGCGCACGAACCCGATTACGCCGAACTGCTGGTGATCAGCACATCGGCCGACAATCGGCTTTCGCGGTTGCGCGCGGGCGAGGCGATCAGCGCGGTGCTGCTGACCGCCACCAATATCGGCCTGGCCACCTGCCTGCTCACCGAACCGCTCGAGCTTGCGGACCTGCGCCGCAGGGTGCGCCACGAGGTGCTCGACGACATCGCACAACCGCAGGCGATCCTGCGGGTCGGCTGGCTCCCGACCAGTGCACTGTCGTTGCCGATGACACCGCGACGGTCGGTGGCCGATGTGCTCGACCCGTTCGAGTCGGCTGCTGCCGGCTGATCCCCGACCACCGAACCCAGTCGCGCAGGCGCCGCTAAGCCGATGCGGTGCAACGCTTTACGATCGCATCCAAGGCCGCGGCCAAACCAGCGCGGGCCTCCCGCGCGATCGGCCGCAATGCGGGCTGTCGCGTATGGACGACGAGGATGTCCGGGTCGACGACTTCGACGACGGTGGCATCGTTGTGGGTGCGCACCACCACATTGCAGGGCAGCAGTAGACCGATCTCCCGGTGGATGTCCAGTGCCCGGTGCGCGAGCTGCGGGTTGCAGGCGCCGAGGATCAGGTAGTCCTCCATGTCGACGTCGAGTTTCACTCGTAGGGTGGCGCGCACGTCGATTTCGGTCAGGACGCCGAAACCCTGTTCGGCCAAGGCCGCACGCACGATGGCAACAGTGTCGGCGAACGGGGTGGGCACCCGCACGAGGAGTTCGGCGGGCGCGACCGGAATGCGGATCTCGGTGACCAGGTCGCGCGCATCGACGACCTCGTCGGGAGCAACCAGGTACACCTCGGTCGGCGGTCCCACGGGTTGGAACGACGAGGTGCGCAACCAGTTCTCCAACGCTCGGTACGCATCGCCGATGTGCTGATAGTCGCCGCGATGGGTGGTGCGGGCGAACAGGCCCGGCTCGGTCCGACGCACCATCGCCTGATCGCCGTTGTCGCCGATGGGCCCGATGGTGACCGGTAGATCGAAGTCGACCTCGGTCGAGGTGTCCGCGCGGAGGTCACCGAGGTAGGTGGTCGATGGCGAACCGACCGGAGCCAGGCCGGTGGTGGTCGCCAGTTCGTACAGCGCCCGCATCCCGGCATCAATATCGTCGCCCGCGTGGTCGGCGCGGATGGCGCGCCGCAGTTCGAGAACGGTCTGCGGGGATGCTTCATCGATCAGGATGCGGTAGGGCATCGGAGTATCCTTCGGTCTCAGACCCGATTCGTGAGGCGATCGAGTTCGGTATGCGCCAAGCGCTCACCCCAGGTTCGAGCGCGTTCCAATTCACCTTGGGCGAGGGGGCCCTGCATACCATCGACCAGAAAGTCCACCGGATCGTCGGCGAGCTCATATCCCAAGCGCCGCAATCGTTTTCCAGCTCCACGTGCGGCCGATCCCGGCAGCCACCACGGGTTGGCGGCTTTCGTGCCGAAGGCCGCGGCCCGGGAACCCCGGGGGACCGGCAGCGCCGCGTCGAGCCATTCGCGGATTCCGATATCGACCGCGATCGGCGCGTCGGTCTGCTCCGCGGCATCGCGGCGGGTTCGCGTGCGACTCAGTCCGAAGGCGTGGGTGGGTCCGCCGACCACCAGCAGACCGATTGCCGGCTCCGACATCTCCGCGGCGGCGGCGACGCAGAGCAGCTCCACTTCGGCGTATGTGCGCAATCCGTCGGCGATCGCCCGGGCGACGGCGGCGGTATTGCCGAACATCGATTCGTATACGACCCGTGCCCGCATCTCAATCTCCCAAGTTACCTATGACCTGCGGAAATAATTTCGACACTACGTCCGGACCGCAGTGGCGCACAGAGCCGAACCGACACTTCCCGAGTGACCTTCGACCGTCGACGGAAATCCGACGACGGGTGCAAGCATGAGACCGCGAGCAGGGGCCACTCGACCCATCCGGGAAATGACCTTCTTCTCTGCTCGTGCCACTGTCGAAGCGCCATGCTCGAGTACATGGCTGACGAAAGCGCTTTGCACTCGAAACAATCCGATGCGCCGATCCTCGCGGCCGTGGATGCGTCGGCGAATTCGTATCAGGCGGTCGCGTGGGCGGCGGCCGAGGCCGCGATGCGTCATCGCAGGCTGCACATTCTCACTTCGGTGGGAATCCAGATGGGTTACGGCCCCGGTGTGCTGCTGACGGAATCCGACACCGAGTGGCTGCGTCGCGACGGCGAGAGCATCCTGGCCGAGGCCACCCGCCTCGCACGGATAGCCGCACCCGACGACAATCTCGCCATCACCACCGAGGTGACCTTCGACCTGATCATTCCGACACTGATCGAACGCTCCACGCACGCCCACATGCTGGTAGTCGGCAGCTGCGGTCGCGGCGCGTTCCAGCGCGGATTACTCGGCTCGGTGACCACCGCCGCCACCCATCACGCCCACTGCCCGGTCGCGGTGATCCACGCGATCGCGGCGATCGATCCAGTATCGGCGACCCGACCGGTGCTGGTCGGGGTCGACGGCACACAGAACAGCACGCCCGCCATCGAACTCGCCTTCGAGGAGGCATCGCAACGCAACGTGGACCTGATCGCCCTGCACGCATGGAGCGACACCAGCGCGGTCGATCTGCCGCTGGTCAACTGGGAGACCGCACGCGTTTCGGCGGAGGCGGTGCTCGCCGAAAGCCTCGCGGGCTTTGCCGAACGCTATCCAGATGTGAAGGTGCATCGAATCGTGGTGGCCGACAGATCGGTTCGCTCGTTACTCGACGCATCGGCCGACGTCCAACTGGTCGTCGTCGGCTGCCGTGGCCGTGGCGGATTCGCCAGCATGGTCCTCGGTTCCACCAGCAACGGACTACTGCATTCGGTGGAGGTGCCGATAATCGTGGTGCGTTCGAACTGAGCTCGAGGCGAGAGCACGGGACCAGCCTCTCCCCAGAAGGAAACCCCTGATCAACGGCCATCCATGGGTAGCTTGCCGGACACCTCTAGTGCCGATCGGCCCTCAATCCAGGGACCGGCGGCCCTGCCCGGATATGACTACCCGGCAATACGGTGGACGACAATGTGACCCACGAGCAAGGCAGCCGCAAATGACATTGGTGAGATCCGAGAACACCCTCGCCGACTTCGTCGAACCAATCGATGCGATCGTGCACCTCAGGCAAGACTTTCCCACCGTTTCGACCGAGGCACTGTCTGCCGCCGTCAACGGTGCAGAGCGAGAGCTGAACGACGTGCCGCCCGAATGGCTGCCCGAACTCGCCGAACGATTGGCGTGGTGGCGTATCAGAACAGCCACCACGGCCTCGCGTTCATGGACTCCGGGTTCGTATACCACTGGCTCGGCGGGTCAATAGTCGTAGTGCAGCGACCGTGGAAGGTGCCTGCCGAGGGTTGTGGGCGGTCCCGGCGTGTGCGGCCGCGCCGCCGAGCGGCAGATCCGGTCGGCTCCGATTACGGGACGATGGTATTCGACTGTGCGGCGGGTAGACCGAGTGATTGCGCGATGGTCGCGGACCAGGCGCGGATGGCGCCCCAGTCACGCAGATCGCCGTAGCGGCCACCGCCCATCAAGCGATACAGCATCCTGGCTTTCAGCGACACGCCGACGTGTTCGTAGTGTCCGGAGAACGCCTGGTATTCCCGCGGCGCTATCGAGTCGCGCAGCGCGGCGATCTTCTTCGGCACAATCCGGCCGATTCGGCTTCCGATGGGGCCGCCGAGCGCGGGGCCGAGGCCGACACTGAAGAGCCAGACATTCTTTTTCCGCAATACCTCCCGGTGCGTTCGCACGAAGGTGACGGCCGCGGGTAGGAAGTCCATATCGTGGATCGCACTACCGAGCACGACCGTGTCGAAGCGGGACAGCTCCGGTGCGTGCTCGGCGTCACTGAGCTCCACCTCGGCGCCCTGCTCGTCCAGCTCTGCGGCAATGAACTCAGCGATATCGCGGGTCGATCCCTTTTCGGTCGCGTATACGACCGCGATGCGAGGTGCGTTCGATTCCATACCCTCAGCGTCGCGCAAAAGCCCGACCGCTGGTCAGAGCCGTGATACCCGCCGGTCGAGGACCAACGGCCCCATTCAGTGCGTCGCTGCGGCGGGCCCGTAGCGGCCTTAGCCGGTGTCGGCGACCGACGGAGCAGGAATCGCCACCAGAGCTCACCCAGAGTCCCGAAGGCGAGCAACGCAATCGCACCGATCGCGACGGTCGTCTAAGCACTCGCCGAATTGCCGTTGGCGTCGGCGACCGCGGACAATCTCGACCAGCTGCGCGTCGATACGGAGCGGGTGCCGAGGACGCCACGCGGTCTGGGCGGGGGCGCCCGCTGTGGCGCTGGCCAACTCCACTGAACGGACAAAGATCATCGCGTACGACGCCCTTCGGTCAGTCGGGCACGGGTTTGTCCTGACTGCGGCGCGCGTCCAGTTCGACCACGCTGTCCCGGTGCGGCAGGCGGCGGGCGGTGGCGTGGGCCAGCAGTTCGGCGATGCCTTCGCGGATGCCGTCAGCGATGACCTCGATATCGGGTGTGGTGTCGTAGTCGCCGGTGATGCCGAAGGCCAGGTTGTCGCCGTAGCTGAGGATGGCGATCGCGGTGCGCAGCCGCATGGCGATCGGTATGCACGGCAGCAGTTCCAGCACCTGACTGCCCTGCATGGTCAGCGGTCGCCGTGGGCCGGGCACGTTGGTTGCCAGCGCCCCGACGCCGCGCTGGGGGAATCGCGCCGCGAGCCGGACGGTCCATGCGAAGGGGGCGAACGGGAGCCGCGCGGCCAGCGCCAACATCGAATTCTCGGCCTGCGCCCCGCCTTTGGACTTGTGCTCGGCCATCCGGTCATGGATTCTGCCGAGTCGTTCGACAGGGTCGGCCATGTCGATCGGCAGATGTGGCAGCAGGACCGAAACCCGGTTGTCGAGTACATATTTCGCGTCCGCCGGGCGCATCGACACCGGCACCATGATGCGGAGTTTATCGCTGGTCGGCGCCTCGCCGCGGCGGGTGAGCAGGGTCCGGTAGGCCGAGGCGACCGCGGCCAGCACGATGTCGTTGACCGTCACACCGAACGCCGCGCTGATATCGCGCACCTCGGCGAGCGAGGTACGCACGGCAACGTATCGACGCTGTTGTCCGATGGGCCCGTTCAGCGAGGATTCGGCAGCCGGGCTGATAGCGGCCATCGCGATCGGGGCAAGGCTGCGCAGCGTGCCGGCAACGAAGCGGGGTGCATCGAGCGGTATCCGCAGGGTCTTGACCGTCCAGTCGAATAATCCGGCCGCAGTATCGCTCTGGTGATCCTGTCTCGGCGCGCGAGTGGGCGCCTTGTCGGCGGGCCGGTCGCAAAAGCCCTCGAACAGCGAGATGCCCGAGACCCCGTCGACGAGGCTGTGGTGTGCTCGCACGATCAGCGCCCAACGGTCATCGGCTAGATGTTCGACGACGGTGCACTGCCACAGCGGATGGTCGCGGTCGAGCCGCTCCGCGAGTTCGGTCGCGATCAGCTCGAACAGCGTCGCCTCATCGCTCGGTTCGGGCAACGCGGCCCATCGGATATGGCGCGCCACATCGAAGTTCGGATCGTCTTCCCACACCGGTGCGACGAGGTCCAAGGGGGCGCGCCGGACCCGCTGCCGCAGCCGGGTGTTGTCCGCGAGTCGCTCAGCCATCGCTTCGGTGAATTCGGCTCGCTTCGGTGCGGTGCCGGAAATGATGGCGACCGCACCGATACCAAGGCTGATATGCCGGTCGGAATCCTCGAGTTCCATGAACCCCGAATCCAGCGGATGTAGTTCGGTCATACCGACCACCTTCGGCGGCAGCCGCCAACCATCACTGTGGTCGCCTGAGAAACTGCCTCTGCTACACCTCGATTGTCGTGATATCCCGGCTGCTCGTAGCAGATGCGAAGGTAACTCACCGAGGTGACCGTCGTCATGAATTCTGGCCGACCCGGCCGTTCATCCCGCGCCATTCCCGGTCCAAGGTCGCGCGGTCGCACGCGTCGGCCGCAGCAGATCACATCGGTCGACCCGATTGTCTCTGCTGCGCTGAGCGGTCCATAGGTGGTGTCCGGCGGGGCAGGTCCTTGCACGGCAACGCACCATTGCGGGTGTGGAGACGCCGCGCGCTCACTTCTCCTTGTGTGGTGGGTTGAGCTTCGTGGCCAGTACAGCGGCTTGGGTGCGTCGTTCGACGCCGAGCTTGGTCAACAGCCGGGAGACATAGTTCTTTACGGTCTTCT